>JAEZHY010000306.1 GCA_023416335.1 Pseudomonadota bacterium
CATTGAGGAAAGAATAGGCAGAGGCAGACCGGGCCTATCCACCTTAAAAAGCACGAATTTTTGTCTAGACTTTGGGGGCCGCTTTAAACTGAACGGCATTTTTGTGAATTTCGTACTCGTATCGCTCATCCAAGGAACGATGGGTTGCGCTCCGAGACTGTGTCGTAACCGACCGGGGGCGGGCTGGTTTTCATCGACAACACGGCACAGTCTCTCCGCTCCACCCATCCTGCGGCCTTATCCTATTGTTTTCTTTCGTGATTCTTGTGGTTAAGAGGTTGTGTTTTTGCATTTTGGTTGCGGCCATGCCGCGGGTTATATTGATACGCCCTGTAAAATATTGTCAGGGCTTGGAAACCCATCTTTTAAATGCTTGGATGTTCGTGATTGCAGGAAGAAACTGAATCTTTGCGAAAGCATGCACGTATGAATACTTGAACCAACAAATCATTGCAACAATAGGCTAGCACTGTCGTTTGTGCGTGTCGAGTGAAAAACTATTGATGTAATCGCATTCCTTGTTCCAGGGAAGTTATGCCTCTCCATCGTTAGTCATCGAAGGAGGCTGCATAACCCGAAATGAAGATGGTGGAGAAAAACTCTTTCCACAACTTCCTCTTAGCTGTAGACTGATATGCAACTTATTCTCAGGGCGGGGTGGAAATCCCCACCGGCGGTATCCCGGTTCAAGCCGGGGAGCCCGCGAGCGCTCCTTGCACAGGGCAGGGAGGTCAGCAGATCCGGTGAGATGCCGGGGCCGACGGTCACAGTCCGGATGGAAGAGGATAAGGCAGCAAAGTACCCATCATTGCACCACTCCGATGTGATCCCCATCCGTGTGTGCCAGGGGAGCTTTTCTGTCCTTTCGCCCTGATTCTGGTAAATCAAAAAAAATGGGAGAGAATTACCATGAATCAGACTCTGTTGACTCGGTTTGGAAATTCCTTTGAGCGGGTTGAGCGAGCATTGCACGCGCTGCAAGACGGTAGGGGTGTTCTGGTCGCCGACGATGAAAATCGTGAAAATGAAGGTGATCTCATCTTTGCCGCTCAGTCCCTCACAAATGCCCAGATGGCTACACTTATCCGCGAATGCAGCGGCATTGTCTGTCTTTGCCTGACGGATGAGAAGGTGCGGGCCCTAAAGCTGCCCATGATGGTTGAGAGAAACTCCAGCCGTTTTGGGACGGCTTTTACCGTATCCATCGAAGCCGCAAAAGACGTCACGACGGGAGTGTCCGCGCAGGATCGCGTGACAACGGTAAAAGCGGCCATTGCCGATGATGCCCGGCCTGAAGACCTCAGCCGCCCCGGCCACATTTTCCCTTTGCGGGCCCGGCCGGGAGGCGTGCTGGAACGCGCGGGACATACCGAAGCGACGGTCGATCTCATGATCCTGGCGGGGCTGAAGCCGTGCGGAGTGCTCTGCGAACTTACAAACCCCGACGGCACGATGGCCCGGTTGCCTCAACTGGTTGACTTTGCCGAAAAGCACGATATGGCCGTACTCACAGTAAAGGACCTTATTGAGTACCGGAAGGCGGCACGGCAGGAAGCAAGCTGAAAATAGTACTGGGGCCCCGTCGCAAGCGGCGGGGCTTCACTTCCCGGCGGCAATGACTGTGCTCCGGGACCCTACCTCTATCTCTACATGAATCCTCCATCCTGAAATACACTATTTCCCCCATATATATTTACTAGTGTTTTAGTATAGTTTGTTCCGCCTTGCCAGATCGTGCTCCGGGCGGGTCTCCCGAAAAGAATCGTCTTGTATCTCGTATAGTTGAGGATCTCCGATCCTGCGTTGAACTCCCTTCTCAAGAGGAGATTCAAATGAATCGTAGTGTTCCTGCAATTTTGATCTCAATTCTGATTATCGCTTTATCCACCCCCGTTTTTGCCGAAAATGACATATCCACTTTCAAGAAGTGCAAAATCTGCGGAATGGACCGTGAAAAATTCAGCTTCAGCCGAGTCTTGATCGAGTACCGGGACGGCGGCAGGGAGGGACTGTGCAGTATTCAGTGTGCCGCCGCGGAAATCGCGGGCAGCCACAAGGCGACCGGGGCCATTATGGTTGCTGATTACAATTCGCATGAGCTTATCGATGCCGGGAAGGCGTTCTGGGTTATGGGTGGAAGTAAACAGGGCGTCATGACCTTACTTGCGAAATGGGCTTTTGGCGACGGGAGTTCTGCCGAAAAATTCATAAAGGAAAACGGAGGGGAACCGGCCGATTTCGACCGGATCATGGAGGCTTCGACCTGGGAAATTCGTCAAAATAAACAAGGGCATGCGGGTCATCATGCTGGGCCGGCCGCCCAGATGCTCTTCAATCCCGCTTTCGGCGATATGATTTACCATACGCATCCGGCAGGGATGTGGATGTTCAATTACAAATACATGCGGATGGAAATGGCCGGACTGCGCCATGGGACGGGCGACGTCGGCCTGAACGACATCGGGTATCACCGGAACAGGAAATACGACTACATGATGATTCCAACGGACATGACCATGGAAATGCACATGGTGATGCTCATGTACGGGGTCACGGACAGGCTGACCTTGATGGGCATGGCCAACTACCAGTTCAACGACATGGGTATGCTGATGGACATGGGTATGGGTGCGAAACCGGACAAACCGATGAGAACGAGCGGGTTCGGCGATACGGAGGTGACCGGGATTTACAAGATAAACGACTATCTGAACGGAAGCTTCGGCCTGAGCCTCCCTACCGGCAGTATCAGCGAGAAGGTCACCACGATGCGGAGAACCTACCGTGCTCCCTATGACATGCAACTGGGGTCGGGTACGTTGGATTTCAAACCCTCCCTGACCTACAGTCAGTTCAGCGGCGACGAACTCTGGAACTGGGGCGCGCAGGCATCCTATACCTATCACTCCGGGGAAAACAGGCATGACTGGACTCGCGGCGACATCTTCAAGCTGACATGGTGGCTCCAGCGCGCGATCGGGCCGGCTACGCCCTGGCTGCGCATGGCCTACACCGATACGGGCAGAATCCAGGGCAGGGACCCTGAAATACAGAAATTGCTGAATCCAAGCCCCATGCTGGGGGCTCCCATGCCCGATGCCGATCCTTACAATTACGGCGGGCAGCGAATCGATGCACTCGCGGGTTTGAGCTACAGGATAGGCCCTTTCAGCCTCGGAGTTGAAGGCGGGGTACCAATATACGAAAAACTGAACGGGCTGCAGATGCGTACCGACTGGGTCATTACCGTGGGCGGGCAGGCTATGTTCTGATCCCCGGCGCAAACCGCCAGCCATTCGGCTCGGTCAACGAAAAGAATCTGCTGCAAGTTCAAGAATCGGCAATACGTTCATATGGCGCGGTCAGGAGACCGCGCCATTGCTTTTTGGGACCGGTAATTTGAGGTTGGATAACTCTAAGTGAGCGCAAACTGATTATCTTAATTCCCGGCAATGCCGCTGAACCATGATCCGAGGGGGCGGACGGTGGGCACGGTGTAGCCTGGTGCCCACCCTACGGCCGCTCACCGGACACCATTATTGAAGTTTCATACAAGACTATCCGATTCCGGTCTGGTGTGGATGTGCGCAGTTTTTCCACAACATTCGATCAAACTGAATCCTCCATGGGGCGTGCCTCTGAATTTCATGTTTGAAAAGACTCCACTCGCAGTTATATAGATTTGAGTCCGACCCGTTTATGGGGATTCCTTCTTAAAGGAGGCGACAGTGGAGACATACTACGATCCGTCGGATCTCGCCAGATTCGAGGAAATCGGCAAAGATGCGCCCGAGTTGGCGAAGAAGTTTTTCGACTACTACGGGGCGGTTTTCGCGGAAGGCGCTCTGACGGAGAGGGAAAAAGCCCTGATAGCTTTGGCGGTCGCCCATGCAGTTCAATGCCCTTACTGTATAGACGCTTACACCAGGGCATGTCTTGAGAAGGGTTCAAACCTCGAGGAAATGACCGAGGCAGTCCACGTAGTGAATGCAATCCGTGGCGGCGCTTCACTCGTACACGGCGTACAGATGCGAAAGATTGCGGAAAAGCTTTCGATGTAGCAGCCGGAGGCCCGGCCATGACTTTCCTGGAAACCCTTCAGAAACACGGACTGGAATTGCGGCGCGGGAAAACCGATGTCCTTCAGATCAACGTGGGACTGGCATGCAACCTGGCCTGTCGGCATTGCCATCTGGAAGCCGGGCCGGATCGCCGCGAGATGATGAGTCTCGAAACGGTTCGAGACGTCATCGCCCTTGCCGGTCGCCTGCCGTTTCAGACGATCGACATAACCGGAGGTTCGCCGGAGTTTCTGCCGGAGTTGCCCTTGCTCATTGCCGAAATTGCACCCCGGACTAAGAAACTGATCGTGCGTTCCAATCTGATTGCCCTGGGACGTACTGAGTCAAAGGGCCTGCTGCAACTCTATCGGGAGCACGGGGCCTGCCTCGCGGTTTCTTTTCCCGCCGTGAATTCCTCGCAATTGGAGTCGCAGCGCGGCAGAGGTGTATGGGAAAAGAGCATCGAAATCCTGAGGGAATTGAATGAGCTGGGGTACGGCAGGGCCGGTACCGGCCTGGAACTCGACCTTGTGTCCAATCCCACGGGGGCATTCCTTCCCGCGGACCAGGCACAGGCTGAACGAAAGTTCAGGCACGATCTGGATCGAAGATACGGAATCGGTTTCACCAATCTGTTCACCTTCGCAAATGTGCCTCTTGGACGCTTCAATTCCTGGCTGGAGAGTTCCGGCAATCGCGAAGCCTACCTGAAGCGGCTGGAGGAAAGCTTCAATCCCTGCACGATCCCCAACCTGATGTGCAGGACCCTTGTCTCGGTAGACTGGCAGGGCATTCTTCACGATTGCGACTTCAATCAGGCAGCCGGACTACCGCATGGCGGCCGCAAGATTCACGTCTCCGAGTTGTTTCAATTGCCTTCCGAGGGAACGCCCGTACCTGTTGGCGATCACTGCTTTGCCTGTACCGCCGGTTCCGGATTCACCTGAGTCGGCAGCATCTCGCCCGGTTAGGGTGAGCAAATCCGCCTGTCGTCAAGAATGGACTCATCGCACCGCCGCTGATTCACATGCCGGTATCATCCGAATACAGTCCTGGATATGCTTTGAGTTCGGTATCGAAACAAGGGAAAGAGAAGAAGGCATTCCGATCCCCTGTACTGCAGCTTTTCGGCTGATAGTTATAACCGTTTCTAAATACTTCATATCCCGCCGGCTTTTAAGTATTGCAACCTATTTCTCTAATTGTCCTTTCAAAGTATGGTTCGTCTGTTCCGGAAGCCCTCGGGCTGTGCGGTAACAGAAAACCGGTCATGCAAAACTACCGGCACCGGTGGTGAAGAGGTCGAGCGCGGGGATTTCCCCTCAAAAATCCACCGGTTCCGGCAGGCGACCGCATGGAGGAACACTCCTGGTCAGCAAGTCCACTCCCGGCAGGAGTTCGATCTTCCGTGCCGCCTTCAACCGCCCGGCTCCGCAACCCTTGACACTCTTCCAAAGGGGAAAGCCATGCAACAGCCTGACTACGATGTGCAAGACCCGCAGGGATTGAGCGATGATCGAAAAAATGCTCGTATAGCGTATGCAAAGAAGATGTATTGTCATCTGGCAAGGGACCGTGGTATCGATGTCTGCTCGTGGAATGGTTTTTCCGCGTGGGTGGATTATGTGGAGGGGAATATAGGCGAAACGGAGCTGGCTGCCAGAGCGCAAACAGAGTTGAAGGAGTTTCTGGCGGACTACGAACGGCGCAGCAGGGTGATGGCGGCGATGCCGCCAACCGTATCGGCCGTGGCCTCGGGAAGTCCCGATACGGTTCGGGTGAAAAGGGCCAATCGAATTTATTCGATACTGTGCAGAAATTCGGGCCTGAGCGCCTGCTTCTTTAAGAACTTTGGATCCTGGAGCAGCTATGTGGAAGGAGTGATTGACGAAGAAGAATTCATTGAAAGCGCGCAGCAGGAAATCAAGAAACTGAAAAATGGATATTCAGCTTAACGCGGGAACAGAATGAGCCCACAATGAAAAATAGATCCGTCAGACAAGACCCTTTCCTGAATAGAATCAGAGAAATCCTTACAGGTAGTTCCGGCGATATCAGAACGCTGGTATTTAATGAAGTCCAAAGCTATTCACGAGATGTTCAAGGATATGAGAGCACCTCGGACCTGTTTATAAAATTGTGTGAACTTATGGTTGACTGTCAATCGTCCGGGATTCCGGAAGATGCTTTTAAATTGATAATTGCATCCCTGGTATATGAATGTTCCGGCTCGCAACCTGCAACCGATGAAGAATTGCGAGTCATGACCGGTATGGACGAGGCAGATTTCGTCAAGGCAAAAGAATACTTCATGAATAAGGAGTGTATCCAATTGATGATGTCAAAGCCGAAGGGGGCAAGGGGAAGGCCTCGAAAATCCGGATCCTCGCCGATGGCTTTCAAGCGATAAAGGAAGTCTCCAACAATTCTTATCTGCACTGCCGGATGACTTCCGCGGCAATACTCTGAAGCGGAAGTACTTTTTCGACCCCGCCCTGTCGGATCGCCTCGTGCGGCATTCCGAATACCACGCAGGTGCTTTCATCCTGCGCTATGGTGAAGGCCTCTGCGTTTTTCATCTCCAGCATTCCCTTGGCGCCGTCGTCGCCCATTCCGGTCATGATGACCCCGACGGCATTCCTGCCCGCATATCTCGCGGCGGAGCGAAAGAGTACGTCCGCGGAAGGGCGGTGCCTCGAAACGAGCGGACCGTCCTTCAACTCGGCGTAGTACCTGGCGCCGCTTCGTTTCAGGAGCATGTGGCGGTTGCCGGGAGCTATCAGGGCCCTGCCCGGCATGAGCGTATCGTTGTTCTCCGCTTCTTTGACGGAAATCCGGCAGATCGAGTCCAGGCGCCTGGCAAAGCCCGCAGTGAATTGTTCCGGCATATGCTGAACGATCGCGATGGCAGGTCCATCCGCTGGGATTGCCTGGAGGAAGACCCGAAGCGCTTCGGTCCCGCCGGTCGATGCTCCCACCACCACCACTTTCTCGGTGGTCTGGATCATGGCGTGTCCGCTCGGCTTTTCAATAACGGAATCGGCCGTCAGCTTCGGTTCGACCTTCCACTTCTTCGTGTGCAGCTTGAGACGCGCCATGGCCGCGGCCTTGACGGCGTCGCATAATCTGATCCTGGACTCCTCAAGGAACTGTTTCATGCCGAGCCGTGGTTTCTGGATGATATCGACCGCTCCGCATTCCAGGGCTCTTAGAGCAGTTTCCGAGCCCTTTCCCGCCAAACTGGAGCATATGAGGACGGGAATAGGGTGCTGGGTCATTATTTTTTCGAGAAAAGTCAGCCCGTCCATACGCGGCATTTCGATGTCGAGTGTGATCACATCAGGCACTTCGTTGCGGATTTTGGCCGCGGCGACATAGGGGTCTGAAGCTGTGGCCATGACTTCGATCTGCGGGTCCGAGGAGAGGATGTCCTGGAGAACCTGTCGGACAAGAGCTGAATCATCGACGATCAGCACCCGGACTTTTTTGTTCGCGGCGGAATGATTCTGACTCATGACTGTGCTTCACCTCCCGGTCGGACCGGCGAAACAGTCCGAGCACATGCGCATCGATTTCATATCTTTTTGTAGACAGTCGTTGTTGCCTGTATCAGAGGCAACCGCATGTTCTGAAGCGTTTCGGAATGGCCCGTAAACAGGTACCCGCCCCGGCTAAGATGTCTGCAGAACCTCTGGAGCACTCTTTCCTGTGTTTCTTTATCGAAGTAAATGAGAACGTTCCGGCAGAAGATGACGTCTATATGTTCTCGAATGCCGAAATCGGATTCCATGAAGTTGAGCCTTCGAAAGGATACAAGAGACCGCAGCTCGGGTGCTATTCGGACAAGGTTCCTGGTCCTGTCCCTGCTCCTGAGGAGATACTTCCTTCTCAGCGGCATGGGCACGGGCGAGATCCTGTCGTGATCGTATATTCCTCGCCGGGCAATTTCCAGTACCTTGGTGGAGATGTCCGTGCCGAGTATCCTGAAATTGAACCCCGGATGATTCCGACCGTACTCGCTAAGGACCATTGCGAGCGTATAAGGTTCTTCCCCTGTCGAGCAGCCTGCGCTCCATACCGACAGGGGAGATCCATGACCTGCTCCCGCAGACCTGGCCAGGTCCGGCAGGACAACGGCGGAGAGATAATCGAAGTGATCGGGTTCACGGAAAAAGTCCGTTTTGTTGGTTGTGACCACATCGACCATGTGGACGGATTCCGTACTCATACCTTCGTCGCTCAAAAGGTAATTGCAGTAGGAATCGAAGGAGTTTATGCCAAGGGCGCGCAATCGCTTGCGAAGTCTGCCCTCCAGCATGGTTTTCTTGGCGGGAATCAGCTTGATGCCGCAGAGTGAATAGATGAGTTCGCGCAGCCGGTTGAAGTTCTTCTCCGTCAGGGCGGCGGAATAGGGATTGAGGTCCTGCGCCTGATTCCTGTCTCCTCGGATTGACATTGACTTTTACCTCTAAATTCGGACTTTGAGAACATGGTTCCCGGCTCAAAAGCACTGCCGGGATGACGGGATTGGGGGCCTCCGTCGTAAAATGCCCGGGAACTGAGTCCCTCTCCATTTGGGCAACCGCCCCCCGGACCTCCCCCTGGACCTTGGGAACCGGCGGACGTAATTCCTTCAGGCAACGGCATTGACGGCAAAACGTGCTCACCTGATGTCGCTGTACTACTATCGGTCATCTTCTTGTTTT
>JAEZHY010000309.1 GCA_023416335.1 Pseudomonadota bacterium
ATATTGAAAATGGAACCGGTCCTGTTGGTTCTACTGGTAAAGGGTTCCAATTCTTTCAGGCACTTCTGGAGTTTTCTGATGTTTTCCGGCGAATATTCCCAGTCCAGGCTGAGGTAGGCTGCGTTGAAAGCTTCGACCAGTCTGGGCAGATGAGTCCTGGACGGGTTTTCATTGTCTTCCAGGACAAGAGGCTCAATACTCACCACGGGTTCGACCGGCTTGGCCTGAATGAGGGGTTTCGGTTCCGGAACGGGCTCGACGGCAAAGTCATCCTGCTCGGGACTCGTGCTCTCCATTAAGAGTTCGTCCATCTGCGCCGCCGCTTGCAGAACCGGTTCGGCTTCCGCTGCTTTTTTCGTCAGCGGCGTAAAAAGGCTGTCTATCTCTTTATCGATTTCAAACTGAAGGCTTTCGAGGTCAACGAAGGAGTTGTCTGAAGGCTTTTCTTCGGGAGATTCTTCACTGAAATCCATAGATATGTCGGATGTATCAGGAGCCGCTGAGTTTTTTCCTGAAGAGGGCATCAGAAGCGAATTCAGTTCGGAATCCATATCCGGTGTATTGAGTCCGAAGTCGAAGCTCTGCCCGGTGTTACCCTGCGAATCATCGGCAGATGTTTCTGTTTGGGAAGTTTCCGCAAAGTCCGGATTGTCGTCAGCGATAGCGGTCTGTGCCGTTAGGGATACCTGCTTGTCCGGTGAGGGCATCAGGATGGAATCGAGTTCGGAATCGAGAGCAGGGGCGAAGAGGTCGAGATCGAGATCGAACAGTCCCCCGGAATTCGTTTTCGGCTCTTCAACCGGTTCGGAGGCGAACAGTGTTCCATTTGTGCTTCCTGAAGTTGCGGAAAAATCGATTGACGGCCCGGGATTTGACGAGAGGGCGTCGATTTCGTCTTCGTCTACCTCAAGCTTCATGCTTTCGAGAGTGAGCGAATTGTCGATTTCACCCGTGTCTCCGGCTTCAGATCCGGAAAACGCGGATTCCTGATTTCCGTTGGCATCGGCTGCTTTCTCTGTCGGCTTGAAGTTGGCCGGCATGAACAGGGAATCAATTTCTTTGTCTATTTCAAGCTCCAAGGCATCGAAATCAATGCCGGAGCTCGGCGTCGTCTGGTTCCCGTCTCTTTCAGACATGAGCTTCCTTTCTCAAACTCGAAAGGGATACGGGCTTGAGAGGTCTTCCTCTCCTCCCCGTTCCGTAACCGTTGCTTCACTGGAGCAGGACAAATATATCGCTGGTTTGGGGGCATATGGCGGGCGAGTTCGATCGATCCAGGCCATATCAGGCTTTGAGTTCACCCCCCACCTTTTGAATCACGTTTCTTACTGTTCTCTTGCTGATTTCGCGCAGGGTCTCGTATACTCCTCCTCCCAGTGCAGCGCTGGCTTCGAAGTAGGGTACCCTGGCGCTCCTGTTCAGATCGGTTTGTAGTTCGTCAACCGTCAGAAGGGGTATATTGGACTCGATCAAGTCCCGCTTGTTGTATTGCAGTACCAGCGGCATCTGGTTCTGTGATATCCCTTCTTCTTCCAGGTTCTCGAAGAGATTTTCGAGGCTCTCTATGTTTTTATGCTTCTGGACCCGCAGAGAGTCGGCCACGAATACGATTCCATCGACTCCTCTGAGTACGAGCTTTCTGGTGCTGTTGTACATTACCTGCCCCGGCACGGTATAAAGCTGGATCCGGATGGTCATGTTCAAAACCTTGCCGATGTTGAGCGGCAGGAAATCGAAGAAGAGAGTCCTGTCTCCCTTGGTGTCGATAGTCACCATCTTTCCGCAAACCTGCCTGGACATGGACTCATGTATATAGAGCAGGTTTGTAGTCTTTCCCCCACGGCCGGGACCGTAATAGACAATCTTGGCCTGGATCTCGTTCTTGCTTAGATCTATGAACGCCATAATCTCATTCCCCCGACTCCCCAAACACGGCGCACATTTCTTTGATCGCGCTTCCCAATTTGAGCCGGATCAAACCCAGAGAAACATTATCGTTAAAAAGGGTGATGATGAGATATTCCTTCCCCAGACGGCTGAAGTGAACATTGCGCTTACCTCCTTTGTGGAACAGGAGGGCAAAATCCTCTTCCCCGATCAACTTGGCTATCTCGGCAGTTGCCGCGAAGTTGGCGGCTGAAAGGGCGGCCAGGGAAAATATGTCATCCATTTCGAGGCACCCGCACTGCATGATCAGATTGCCCGAAAGGTCAACCAGAATTACGTGTTCTGCGCCCGAGTCGAGCAGCCTTTCAGAAATAATTTCTTCCAGCTTGCCGGTTTCGTGTTTCGTGAGAATAAGGCTCATCGGCTCCTTTCTCTTTCTGCGGACCGGAATTCGGTCGGAAATGTTCTAATGCGGCAAATCCATTCAAATCCAGTCAGCAGTTATGCAAAAACCATGCGGGTTGGAATCCCCCGCATCTTGGTACTATCTCATCTCCACTATGTCGGCATAGAGGGGATGACCTTTGTCCACATCGACAAGTTTGAGTGGTGCGAGCAGAATCTCCCCGCGTGCCGAGAGCGAACACAGAACCTCGTCCTCACCTTCCGGATCGAGAATATCCGTGATTTCAATCTTTTCCTGAATATTCAGCTTCTTGCCGTCTCTTTTCAAAAAAGTGATGAGTTCTCCGGAAGCATGGGCTTCCATTGGAAGAAACTCTCTGGCCTTCTGAACCAGGCTGGAATATTTGCCTGCGAATTCGTTTTCGTCGTTCCTCCGATGCGACTGAATCATTAGTTGCATCAATGGCTTGTCGATGGAACAAGTCCCATCAGGAACATACGGGTAAGTTATGAAGCGGCCGCCATCCCATCCCAGAATCTGGATGAAAGCGTCTTCTCCCTGTACGTTTCCCGCAACGGCGTGAAGAACTTGGCCGGATCCGATGTAGATGTTGCCCTTCATGCCTTTCGAACGCACTTCTATGTTCAATGCGGATCCTGAGAGGCACCCTATCTGAATCAGGTCTGCGAGCTTGATCGCAGTAATTGTTCCATGGAAATCCCTGGATTTTGGAGGACCACCTGCAGCCGAGAGGTCCATGCCGTCCAGAACGGCATCGGTGAGGTCGGCGCCTTCCAGGTTTGTCATCTTCAGATTGACGTTGGTTATTCTTGCCTTGCGCAGGTTGCATCCGTTGAGGTTGGCCCCTTCGAGGTCCGCCCCGTCGAGGTCTGCTTCCTCCAGGTCGGCCCGGACCAGGTTCGCACTGATCAGTGTGGCATCTCTGAGATTGGCCCCCCGAAGATTGGCCATGCTCAGATTCGCCACATTGGCTTTGGCCTTCAGAAGGTTGGCCCCTTCCAGATTTGCTCCGAGCAAATTGGTGGAATGCAGATTTGCTCCCGCCAGGTTTGCGCCTTTCAGATTGGAGCGGCCAAGACTGGTATTCGAAAGATCGGCACCTCGGAGGTCCGCCTCCAGGAGCCAACCTGCCTTGGAAAGGTCCATGGATGATAGATTTACACCCCGCAAATATGCAGGGCCTCTTCCGGAAATTAGTGCCGTCAGCAGATGTTCGCGTGAAATCTCGGACATAAGAACCGATTCTCCCTACTTTCCAGGCCGATTTGAGGATGCCCGCTCTTAGGAGCGCGGTCTTTTGGCTAATTGGTGCATCACGTGCATAGGAAATTTTCGAACTTACAGCCTTCCTATGATTAATCGGTTGTCGGTGAGAAAAGGATAAAGATTATCCTGTGACGGGATGCCCTGATGGTCATTCTTTTTGTAAGTGAAATACGAAATTGAAATTCAGATGGGAAACGAAATTACCGGAGTGATAAATGCCAAGGCGCGACTAATAAAAGATTGTACGACAACGATGATAAGGCCGGTTCCGGAAGGAGTCGAACTGCCCCAGTCGCCACAGCCAGTTATCCACTTCTGCGCTGAGAATTCCTCTGCCCGCTCGAAGAAAAGCTTTCCTGATTTCCTCAACCGAACGGATCGTAATGGCTCGAATCTCGACTTCCTCTTCGGAGCCTGCCCGAAGATAGACAAGGTTATCCACTTTCGCGGCCAGTTCCGGGGTATAGGAGATGATGCCGAGTTCCCTGAGCACCTGCGGGAGCTTGTAGTCGGCGAAAGCGGTTAGTCCGCCAATATCGCTGAGAGTCCCCCAGTTCTTGCCGCCGAAGGCACTGAACAAATCCCAGGCAAATATCTGTGCCCGTTTCCAGAAATAGACCGTTTGGCCTTTATACGCCGCTTCGTCACGGAAGCTCGGAAATGAAACGGCAAGCTCCGCCGCCAGCCGAGCGGCGCTTCCATTCGCAGTTTGCAGCAGTGAGAGGACGCTGCCGCCGAAATTGTTCAGAAGGACCGTGCCCGCTTCCCTGAGATTGCGGAGCCTTTCTTCGAACAGGGGAATACAGCCCTGTCCGGAAAAGATCCGGCTGAGATCGATCTCATCGATGTGGGAAAGATAAGTGGGATCGGTGATGGGGTAGTTCGCTTCAAATGCGCGTTTCAGGCTCGCTGCCAGTCCCCAGTAACCGGAGTAGGGAATGCCTTTGTAAAATACCGTCCAGACGGGCTCGCCGGGATCCGGCCAGAAGCAGTGGTTAAGAACATCCAGTGTGAATATCCATTTTACCGCCTCTTCGGTTCCGTCGAAAAAGTGGCAGGGATGTTCCCAGGAAGAGCCGTGTTCGATCAGATGCCCCCACTGTTCAACTGCCGGGCCGATCCGATCGGGATGAAAAATGACGTGGGCGCTTTGGGAGACGACTCTGTCGACTGAAGGGAGCAATTGGGAAAAATCGGGAGGATTGGTCATCTCGTTTTGCTCCTGATAGAAAAAGCCCGCAGGAAATACTGCGGGCTTCTCTTATCGTTCTTGACTTTCGGTATTACTCGATCGGTTCGTTTTCTACCAGGTTCCATACGCCGCAAGGGCAGGCTCCGGCGCAAAAACCGCATCCGATGCACTTTTCGGGATCGACGACCATCTCGTACGAGTCGCCCTTTTCCTGCCTCGAAATTGCCGACTGGGGACAGACCGTAACGCATATGCCGCAGTCTCTGCATGTTCCGCAGGAAGAGCACTGGGATGCGCAGGACTGAACTCCGTCAAAGCTCATGAGCCGCGGATCGAAATATTCGAGCTTGATGCGGGAATAGTCGATCCTGCTTCTCGCGGGTGCCATTTGGAAGTCTCTGCCTGCAAGCAGGTCTCCGATCTTTGAGGCGGCCTTTTTGCCCGCCCCTATAGCGTCAGTCAGGAGACCCAGTTTCACGGCATCACCGACCGCGAATATCTTCTGATCCGTGGTCTGATAATGTTCGTTTACCTTGATGAAGCCTCGCTCCGTGGCGACGCTTTCCGGGAGGAAATCGAGTTCAGGCATGTCGCCGACCGAAATGATTACGGTATCGGCGGGAATGACTTCGCCCGTGGTAAGCTCGAGACCCGTGGCCGTTACTGCTTTGCTGAAACAGGGATAGCGGAATTTGGCCCCTATCTTTTCGGCTTCTTTCCGTTCTTTGCCAAACGAAAGAGGCGGCTGGATATCGACCAGGATGATTTCCTCTGCCCCGAGCCTATGTGCTTCAGTTGCCGCATCACAGCCGACGTTGCCCGCGCCGATGATGACGACCCGTTTCCCGACCTTTGCCTTGTTCGCCTTGGCATGTCGCAGGAATTCGAGGGCGGGAACCAGTTTTTCTTTGCCCGGAATTGGGATGACCCGCGGCTTCTGGGCTCCGGAAGCGATTACGATGAAGTCGTACTCTTCCTTGAGTTCCTCGATGTCGGACGTATCGAGGCGCTTCCTCAGGTGTACGTGGGGAAGGGCTTCTTTTACGCGCTTCAGTTCGGCATTGACGACTTCGTCGGGAATGCGCGACTTGGGAATCTGTGCGGAAATCTTTCCGCCGAGGTCCGCGTGCATGTCGTAGATAACAGCTTCATGCCCCTGCTGACGGAGTTGCCAGGCGATGGAGATACCGGCAGGACCGCCGCCGATTACCGCGATCTTTTTTCCGGACAGGGGCGGAAGTTCGGGAAGCTTTGCCTCGATGCTGGCGCGTCCGAGTTGGCTCACATCCACTGGGAGCATCCTGGCGGTTTGCCTCGTGCACCCCTGCATGCACAGGTTCGGACAGAGATAGCCGCAGACGGTTGCGGGGAAAGGCGTATAGGCAAGAGCCAGGTCTACCGCTTCGTCAACGCGCCCTTCGCGAATGAGGCGCCATCTTTCGTGAACCGGAATCCCGGTCGGGCAGCTCGTTTCGCACGGTGCGGCAAACTTGCGGTTTTCCCAGGTGGGAACATACCTGCGGAGAAAGCCGGTCGTAATTACCGGAATCGGGCTTCTGTCGAAATCGACCAGATCGCCGATGAGTCCTCCGCGTCCGAGTTCGGAGTCCCAGACCTCGCCGTGGAAAGCATCCATCGAGCGCCTTGGGGCTGAGTGTTTCTCATGCGGGCCGCGCGCTTCCAGCAACTGCCATTCGTCACGATTGGCGAGGTGGGTATAAAGTTCGATCCTGCCGATCGCGGTGAGGTACCTTGTCATGTTTTCGGCGAGCCATCCCCATTCTTCATCCGTGATGGGAACGAGCTTGGCGTCCCGCTTGCTGTAACCCAGATGCGGGCCTCTGAAAAAGATCTTTCCGCCGACCATACCAACGCAGGGGCGGTATCCGAGGACGTTTTCCGGGTCCTGTGGCTGATAGCCGCAAACGACCGCAATACCGCCGGCCATGAATTCCGCGAAGTAGTCGCCGGCGGATCCGAGCACCCACAACTCGGGATGATCGAAGCGCGGATTGCGCTTTGTCATCGTCATACCGCGCGCGCCTATGTTGCCGGCAACGTAGATCTTACCCTGGGCCATTGCGTTAGCGGTACCGTTTGTCGCATGGCCGTGTATGACTATTTCCGCACCGGCGTTAAGCCAACCCACGTCGTCTGAAGCCGGGCCGAAAACTTCGATCAGGGTGTTGGGAAATCCCATCGAGCCTACGCGCTGCCCCGGCGAGCCGGTTATGCTGACATGAAGCTTTTTTTCTCCGGCCTTCCAAAGTCTGCCGCCGATTCCATGTTGTCCGAAGGCTTCGATTTCGAGAGCGCAGGAGCCGTTTTCGACGGCTTTCTGCAATCGTTCTTCCAGAATGCGCGATTCCAGGCGGCGGCCGTTTTCAAAGCCGGAAATTCGAAATACCTGTTGGGGTTCCATATGCTGACTCCGTGAAAAGCAGGGGCAGACGCATTTGCGCATTTGCCCCCGACCGATCTGCCGGTTTTATACGACGTATTTTATCTGAAGGCGCTGAGCCGCATTGTTGTCGTCGATTGCCAGGGCGTCCGACATCCCGATTGGAAGCGATGTGGACCGTCCAAGCGGCGCAACGATTTTTTTCAGTTCCATGTCGAAAGCGAGGAATATATCGACGACGCGCTCTGCAACCTTTTCGGGATCGAGGCGCCTGTAGAGACGCGGATCCTGCGAAGTGATGCCCTTGGGGCACTTTCCGATGTTGCAGATATTGCAGCGGTCCGATTCGGAACCCACGCATCCGGCAGCGGCCTGCATCATGTACTTGCCGACCTGAACGCCGCTGGCGCCAAGCATTATGAGCGCGGCGGCGTTTGCTGCGAGTTTCCCGTTTTTCCCGACGCCGCCTCCGGCGAAGAGGGGAAGCTCGTTCTGCTTGCCGAGCTTGACAAGGTTCAGGTAGCAGTCGCGGATGTTGCTGGCGATCGGGTGCCCCATGTGGTCCATGGAGACGGTGTAAGCTGCGCCTGTTCCGCCGTCTTCACCGTCGATTGCGAGACCGCCGGCGTAGGCGTTGCGGGTCAGGTTATTGAGAACCGCAAGAGCGGTCGATGTTCCGGAGATTTTCGGGTAGACCGGGACGCGGAATCCCCACGCCATGTACATGGACTGGATCATCTTCGCAACCGATTCCTCGATGGAGTACTGCGTCTGGTGCGTGGGCGGGCTGGGCAGGCTAACTCCCGGCGGAACACCACGAATTGCCGCGATCAGCTTGTTCACCTTGTACCACATCAGCAAACCGCCGTCTCCGGGCTTTGCACCCTGACCGTATTTGATTTCGACGGCGCAGGGGTCTTCCTTCATTTCGGGCAGGGCGTGAATGATTTCGTCCCAGCCGAAATAGCCGCTTGCGATCTGCAGGATCGTATATTTCAGGAACCTGGAGCGCAGGAGGCGGGGAGGGCATCCGCCCTCGCCGGTGCACATCCGGACGGGCATTCCGAGTTCCTCATTGAGGTAAGCGACCCCCATCTGGAGGCCTTCCCACATGTTCGGAGAGAGCGCGCCGAAGGACATGCTGCCTATGAGCAGGGGATAGATTTCCCGTACCGGCGGGACCCAGCCGTTCTCACGGTAGAGCCTCAGATTTTCTTCCGGCGGAAGAACGCGGCCGAGCAAGGTCCTCAGTTCGAATTCATGCCGCCCGGCATCGAGTGCCGGGTCGGTGAGCATCGAAATACGCGTGAACTTGATCCGGTCGAGGGTGCCGAGATTCAGGGCGTCGGGCACATTTCTGCGGCCGCCGCGGCTTCTCGGCGAACCACCCCGGTTGATGTGGTAGCGCTGCTTGTCAAGTTCGTCGGACTTGCGCGGAATGATCGCCCCGTTCGGGCAAACCATGTTGCACATGGCGCATCCGATGCATGCGTAGGCCGGATCGGTCTTCTGCCGGATGCCGTGATAGACCTGGTAGACGTTGGACGAAGTGGTTGCCGGGCCGATTTCCGCAAGGGCAGGGATCTGAATGACCCTTTTCCTGTGGACGCCGAGTTCTATTGCCTGAACCGGGCATACCGACGCGCAACGCCCGCAGAGCGTACATTTTTCTTTGTCCCAGTCGACCTGCCAGAGCAGGTCCTTCACGCTTAGTGAAGAAGGGGTAATGGATCCATTTGAGAGCATATCCGGACCTCCGAGCGGTCAGAAGGAATGATGACCGTATCTTGATGCATCGGCTGAAAATCTTTGCTTTTGTCACGATCGGGAATGGCTGCATCGAGCCCGCACATTTCGGATGAAACGGCATACATGCCCTTTTTGCCGCCCGCAACTGCCGGCCGGAGTTTCTTCCGGTCCTGGACGAGGAAAAGCGAGTTGTCCGGCAGTCGGCCGATCACGCAGTTCGGACCGTCGATTATGAGCCGGCGGCAGGATCGTTTCAGCTGTGTGAGGAATTCACGGTCCGGATGCCCCTCCATATCGTTTTCCTGAAGAGGCGTTATGACGTGCTTGTATGCCTCGATGCCGAGTCCGAGTCTTCGCAGAGTGTAGTGGGCGATATGTGTGAAGACTTCCGAGTCGGACTGATATCCCACGTAACCGGGATAACCACGGGACTGGAGGAATTCACGGATCGGTACGAAAGCGGTGTTCTCGCCGTTTGTCATCGACGCGATGCCCTGGATAAAGAAAGGATGGCAGGCGTAGAGATTGATCGCGTAATTCGTGTTCTGACGTCCCTGGGCTAAAATGACCCTGGCTCGAAGTTCTTCGTGGTCGAGCTTGAGGTACTCGGCAACCTTCAGAGGATCGCCGATTTCCTTGAGCATGATCACATCCGGCCAGAAGCTGTAAATGATCATGTCTTCTTTTTCCTCGCCCATCTGCCGCAGCTGGAGGCGGGTGAGCAGGAGGCGCTGCTCGAGTTCCTTCTGATCGAGGCCTTCCCAGGTTTCAGGGTACTCATAAGCTCGAATGAGGTATACGTCCCGTTTGGGAGTTCCCGGAGGCGGCGTCTTCGGGGTCCTGATAGAGAGCTTGTGCTTCGTCATGAAGCCAAGATTCATCATGTACTGGTCAAGACGCTTCAATCCGTCATTGGAAAAAATCCCGGACAGGATCGGTGCGCTTTTCAATTCCTCGAAAGGGCCGCTGAGGTCGCTCAAAAACAGGCCGACTCCCGAGCCGTCATGTCCTTCCCGCATCACATCCAGGGCGCGCATGGCCAGGATGGGAGACTGAGGCTCTTCACTCGTCAACGCGAACAAACGGCACATTGCACTCATTTCTCCTTTACAAAATTAAGCTCACCGATCAGGCGAGCAGGCAGACTTAAGGTCACTATTTGGCAAGCGGTCCGGAACTCTATCGGAAACCCGGGCAGGAGAAGTAATCACGATCGGAATATTACCGGGACTTTCCAGTTTCGCTATTCAGCTCTTCAGGGTAAAATTTTAGCAGAGCTGAACATTTAGCCACTTCGTTAACCTGAATAAAGGCTCGAAACTCTTAAATTAGCAGAATAATCTGCGGGTTAGCAAGATAATTTTTCCGTTTCGTTCTGATCCCTGCCGGTGGCCCTAAAATTTTGAAAAATACATAACAAGATTGGTTTGAAAAGTATAGGGGCGAATTGGTTTTGCGGACAACCGGAAGTGCGAAGGATACGAAAGTTTCTGCCCCCTCAGGCGTGCGCCTTTCTGCTTGCTGCGGCATGGTATGCAAACCCTGTCGAAAGGATGTCCGCGGCGAATGGATGTTTTCTCTTTCGAAAACGGAGAGTCAGACTTAAGGTAATATAGTTTGGCGTTTACCCAGCTTCAATCAAAGGTGTATTGAATTCCTGACCAAGAGAATAGTGATGACGACTGAATGTCCGTTTTGCAGGATCTCAAAGCCGGTGTTGGAAAATGACCTGGCGTTTGCCGTATACGATACTTTCCCTGTAAATGAAGGTCACTTGCTGGTGATCCCCAGGAGACATTACGCGGGGTTTTTTGAATCAACCGGTGGAGAGTATGCGGCGATTCTTGAACTCATCCTGCAGGGAAAAGAGTTGCTCGATGTGAGGTACGGCCCTGCAGGCTACAATGTGGGCGTAAACGTCGGCACCGCGTCGGGTCAGACAATCATGCATGTCCACGTGCACCTGATTCCGCGTTATCCCGGTGATATCGAAGATCCGGTCGGCGGGGTTCGCGGCGTCATCCCCGCCCGGCAAAAGTATCCTCAGAGGAGTGACTGACCGTCTGCCTTTGCCTGCCTGCCGGGACGCGTGCAGAGAGAATCATTTCAGTTCGTGAAAGTGAAGAGAAGCGGGGAACTGAGGGCGTCCCAGGTTCCCTTGTCCACCACTTTGCCCCGTTTAAAAGTGACATAGCTGAATTTGCCGTAATGCGTTATTTTCCGGGCCGCCGCTGCCGTCCAATCCTTCTCTGTACCGGCAATGGGCTGAAACAGCGCCGTGATTTTTCCATCCCGTTTGGGATCGGAGACTGCGAGAAAAATGCAGTCCGCACCAGTGGAATCCGCGAGAGAGAATCCCCCGGGGAAGAGTTTGGCAATTCCGGGCACCGATTCGAAAAGAGCCTGCAGCTTTCTTGATTGGGGAAAACCATAGAAGAGAAAATCCGTCTTCTTCATTTTAGAAAGATCGACTTCACCTTCGTGCAGGATGGGAACGGCTTCCGCTCGCAATCCTGCGAGAAGTATTTCGAAGTTGCCCTGGTCCTGCGGCGGGATGCCGTCGCCCAACACTGCGACAAGGTCATTTGAGCCTTTTACACTGTTCACGGTCGCGGGAATCTCTTCGGGGCGGAGCAGTCGGAAGATGTTCACATCGGGGTCCGCCGCGAGCTGCTTCGGAGTGTCGGAGCAACATAAGCTGAAGGGCGTTGCGCCATCCCCGACTGTCGTTTGAGTTTCCGATCTGCTCCGGGAGGATGTCAGCGCGAGTATAATGTCCAAATTGAAAAAAGGCGGTTTTTGGGCCAGAACGCCGGCAATGCTTCGGCCGCACGCGGCGTTTTCGGAGCGCACGTGATCGAGACTCAGTACAGGCGCACCGCTCCCGTCGATCCACTGATCGAAGAATATCCGCGCCTGGTCGGGGTTCCAGCCGCCCTTATGAATGAACGCATCCCTGAAATTTTCCCAGGACGTCGGGGTGAATAATCTATCTTTATAAATCTCCCTGAGCGATTTCCAGAAAGCTTCATCCCCCAATTTGTTCCTGATCATGTGGAATACGAAAGCCGCCTTCCCATAGCCCACGGCGCGCGTTCCGGGGCTCGTCCGGCCTCGGAACCGCCGGAGCGGGAAATCCTCACCCGAAGCAGCAAGGGTTGCATAGTCCTGCAGCACCTGCCGGCGATAGAGCCTGCCCTCTTCCGGAGAGGCGGTTTCCCTGGAAAGGTAGTCCGCCACGTATGTTGTCAGACCCTCGCACCAGTTTCCCGAATCATCATCTACGAGCACTCCGTTCCCCCACCAGGAATGGGCAATTTCGTGCCTCAGGCTGGTCTCCGGAATGAACGGAAGTCGGAGGACGGTCGTTCCCAGAAGCGTGTAGGATGGGAATCCGTACCCAGTTGGAAAGAAGTTTTCCACGACCGCAAATTTCGAAAAGGGATAGGGGCCATGCAGCTCTTCATAAAACTCTATATGAGAGAGGGATGCATTCAGATAAGTCTCGGAAAGCGAATCGGTTTCGGGAAGAAGATAGGTGTAGACGGTTACTTTTCCATTAGTCTTGGAGTGGATGGTGAACCTTCCCGCAGAGAGTGCCGGACTCTGCCCGATGTCGCCGATCTTCCAAACGGAAACACTCCGATCGCCTTCATCTTCATGCCTGATCAGGTCTCCGGCCGTAACGGCATACACACCCCGTGGTGCTGTTACCTCGAGGTCGAAAATCTCACGACTGCCGGGAAGTCGCGGATACCACCCGGAATCTGGAAGGAGGAAAGTCCCTTTTTCCGTTACCGTTCCGACAACCCCAAAACCGGGATTGTCGAAGCTGACCGGGTCTGAAGGGATCGGATCGTTGAAAGCCGCTCTGTAGGAAATGGTACAGGTCGCGGGCGAACCCGGGGAGAGGAAGGGAAGCTGCAATTCACCGGACCGGAATGAGTATTCCTGAGCAATGCCGTTGAGAAGTACCGATTCGATACGGGCTTTGGGAGCGAGATGAAAGATAAGCTGCTTTCCGGAGTGACCCTCGACAAGAATATTGTCCGACGCGGTCAATTCACCTGCATCCGGATTCAGTTCGATTTTAAGATCGTGGCGGCAGATTTCTGCAAGCGCGTTTGCACAGGGGAAAACGGCAGTGAGAAGAGCCGAGCAGAGTAGAATCAATGAAATATTTCTCATTTATCAGCTGTGTTCAAGTTTATGTTTTAAGGGGCCGCCCCCAGTATGTCCGGCGGTCCAAGGCGCTGCGCCCGACACAAATGCCCGGGGCAACATCCAGCGCAAATTCTAACCGCTGAATCCTCCAAGTCTACTCTGCAATACGGAAATTGAGGTCAAAAGAGCCGGGCTAATCTGACAATTATTCTGTGGCGCCGGCGCACCTCTGTGGAATGTAGGCTTTCGATATGAACTCTTTGAGCATTGCCGCCATTTTCTCATGGACCGGTTTCGAGGGGTGATAGGAGTCGAACCTGCTTGCTTTGAACTGCTCAGTCGTGAAAGCTCCGGTGAGCGTGGAGAGATCGCAGTAGCCGATCTGGTCTTTCCTGAACGCATCGATGACCGGTTTGAATTCCGATCCGTCTCCTCCCAGGGAAGGCAAGGTTACCATGATGCAGGGGATGTTCTTCCCGTCGGCAAATTCTTTTATTTCACGGAGATAGTTGTAGGTGGGAGGGAGTTCCGCAGCATTTGCCTTCCTGTCGCTGTGGACCTTTAGAACTCCGATCACGTCCCTCACGGCATAGGTCAGGTGAATATTTCGCAGGATTGACTTTATGACCGGGTAATTGCTGAAAAGTCGTGACGTCGCGCTGTGGGTGTTGTAGCCGTCTCTGTCCAGTCCGGGCGTCCGGCCGATGTCGAAATCCCCGTAGATCACGCCCACGAGTACAAGGTCCGGATCGATATTAATGGCCCTCTCTCTCAGCGTTGCCGCCATTTCTTTCACACTGTAAGAGGAGACACCGAAATTGAAGACAGTTACCTTGCATCCCGAGCTTGCCTTATTGAGCATCTGTTCCAGTACATAGGCATATGTGTCCTCGGTCTTGACCCCGTAGCCGAACGTGACGGAGTCTCCCAGCACCGCTATTCGAAATTCGTTGGCTGCTTTGGGACCGTAGGATTTGCCGGTAATCATATTCCTGAGGCCGAGGTGGTCGGTGTTGATGCGTATGTTTCCATGGGCTCTTACGTCATGCATGTCCGGTTTCAGGACGAAGGGAATCTCCGAGTTTTCGGCGAACGGCATGTAGATCGGATCGTAAAAGTAAATTGTGGAATAGCCGACAAGCCTTACGGCAAGTTCCGAGAGCGCCAGCGTCAACACCAGTATGAAAGCCAGGCAGGCGAGTGATTTGAACAGTCTTTTGATCATTGCTTATCCGTGCAGGTATGCTTGCCAGTCACCAAATAGCCGGTCAGGGATTGCATTGTAGCAATCGGAAATCCCGGGCCTGCGCAGGAGGACTATTTGAGCCCGGTCCTTTTCGACATCCAGAATATACCTATACCGGTTACACGTTCAACTTCTTAGAGAACAATACACGATCTTCTTTGTCCCCGTCGTAATTCTCAGCGACCGGGATGCCGTCGATTATCTTCGTCCCCGGTTCAATTGAGAAACCCATGCGGGTATGGAAGGAAATCGAGCCGTGGTTGACGGGCGAAGTGACACAACGGACAACGCTACGGCCAAAGTTTCCCGCCACTTCGAAAAATCGTTTGTAGAGAGCCGCGGCTATTCCTTTTTTTCGAAACTCCGGATGAACGCCGGCAAAATGGATATAGGCTTCGGAATCGAAAGTCTGCGAGACGAATCCCACAAGGAAACCAATGACCATTCCGTTGCATTCGGCCACAAACCCTGTCTGACGGAAGTGAATGAAAAACAGCTTTGGGAGCATATCCGCCATATTTCTGCCGCCCCACCATGCGTTGACGACAGAGATGATATGAGTATGGTCCGAAGGCTCTATTTCACGTATTTGAACATTTTTCATTTGCTGCCTCGACGGGATAATCTCATGGTTGGGAATAGGTCAATTCTATTGTTTAACGGAATCCTCGATAGCCCTATATATTTGTTTCGAAATAATCTCATAGCCTGCTGCATTCGGGTGGTCGTCACTGGATTTGTGGTACAGCAGCTCGCCCCTCGTGGCTGCCTGCTCCAGTTCAGGATAGGTATCCACGTATTTAAACCCGCAGAAACTGAAGATCTCGGAAAGCCGGGCTGATATTATTCTTTCATAGTAGACCTCACATTCATATTCCGGAGGCATGGTTACTTTTTTTTCTTTGAAATAGTTGTAATAGACACTTTCCTTAGTGGGGATGATAACGAAGAGGAAATCGCTCCGGTTTTGATATTTTTCTCCAATGAGTTTTATGATGCGAGTCGTGATTTTTAAACCGCATTTGACCTTTTCGTTTTTCAAATCCAATGCTGTCAGGTTAACAGTCGGTCTGAAAACGATTCCTGTCGAGTCGGAATAAAAAATGCCCGGCAGGGATTTTAGCTTCCCTTTCTCGAATAGGGCCTGGGTTGCGGGTTTGAGAGCGTATTCGTAACCCATTGCGTAAAAAACGCAATTCAACCGTAGAAACGAATGG
>JAEZHY010000001.1 GCA_023416335.1 Pseudomonadota bacterium
GTGAAGCACCAGGCATTTGTGGGTACTGGATATTTTGACAGGATTGCGATTGCCATAAGCGGAGAAGGACTTTCAACGACCGCGCTGAAAGGATCTACCGAAGAAGCCCAATTCGAAAATCTGTATAGTCTCAGCGATGAAATACCACGCCCGGCGGTCAGCACGGGACGTTGATCATTCCATTGCATAACGGCAGCCGGGCGGAGACTCCTCAGAGGAGTGCCGCTCCGGCCCAAACACAATCAACGCATTCCCTCCTTTCCGGATTAAGTCTCCAGCGTCCAAATAGCGAGGTCAAAGACAAATCATGGAAAAAGATTCTGCAAAAACTTCCGACATCAGGGACGCTGCTCCCGAGAAGCGCATCGGATTCGGTCCGATCTTTCCCACTCCTTTCGGGCCGGCAGATTTCAATTCTCAAATGGTCCAGGCTTATCTCAACATGGGATTGAGCAATTTGTACGAGTTCGTCGGGTTGATGCGCGACACGGCAAATCTCATGGACCCCTTTTGGAACGCTGCCATAAACATGGCTCAAAAGCAAAGGGACCCGGATAAACGCTCTCAACTGGAAGCCGCCGACGAACTGCTGGATTTCGTGCTCCTCAATATGAAATTCGGTTCCAGGATTGCCACATCGGGCTTCGGTGCCATGACGAAGTATCACGGTCGCGAGATGGAAAGCACCTTGAATGCTCTTTCCAGCGCACTTTTCCAAAACCGGCCCGACGATCTGCTCAAGATTTCCGACCGGCGCCTGAAAGCCGTGAATATGATCGTCAAGGTCTTCCCGCAGGCGATTCGGGACATCGTATCCGAATATGGGTTCCATTTTGATGCCGGGGGCTATGTCAGAGTTGCTGAGACGCCCCGCTTCGAACTCTACCAGATCCTGCCGCTGGACCGGGAAGCGAAGGTAAATGAAGCCGGAAAGCCCACCCTGATCATACCTCCCTACGTGCTCGGGGCGAATATTCTGGCCCTTTTGCCCGGTGAGAACCGAAGCTACGTCCACGCGTTCGCAAATCAGGGCATCCCGACCTATATCCGGATTGTGAAAGACATCGAAACAACGCCCGCCGTGCAGTTGATGACTGGAGAGGATGATGCTCGCGATACCGCATATTTCTGCGAGAAGCTACTGGCCAGGCACGGCAAGCCGGTCACCCTGAACGGTTATTGCCAGGGCGGGTTCTTGGCGATTGTCGGTATGCTCTCGGGAGAATTGGACGATCTGGCCGATGCGCTCATTACATGCGTCACTCCCGTAGACGGATCACGCTGCAAATCGTTGGCGCAGAACATTGAGAGTTTGCCTCCGAGGTTCAGGGACTTGGGCTATTCCCTCAAAACCCTTCCCAGCGGCAACAAGGTGGTAGACGGAAAAATGATGGGATGGAGCTTCAAACTGAGAAGCCTGGAACGGGATGCGCCCATTCTCGCTTTCTATCGCGACCTGTCGATGTTCGAGGGCGGCGAGGGAAGCAGCGCTCCCGGGATCAGCAAATTGACTGCCGCCGTAAACCACTGGCTTACATATGACACCACAGACCTTCCGGTGGAGATTACCCGACTCAGTCAAAAATCCTTCTCATATCCCATATCAAAGGACGGAACGCTTCCGTTCAGGCTTTTTGACCGCCCCTTGAATCTGGGACGCTTCAGGGAGAAAGGAATGAAGTGGCTCCTCTGTTTTGCGGAAAACGACGACCTCATCGACAGGGAAGCAGCCCTCGCAGCAACGGATTTCGTCAACGCCGAAATTGTCTCGTTTCCGAAAGGACATGCGTCAATCGCCACATCGTGGTCCTTCCCGGCTTCGGAGTGTTCTCTCGACATGGATTTCTTCGGGACCGCCTGCAGCCATGGACAATCGCGGGGACCGGTTCGCTTCCAGCTCGATCTGGACGATGCGGCAAACCTGAGGAAAGAGGAACTCACGGTCTACTGGAACGAAATGGAAGACAACGAATAAATGCGTTTCCGTCTCCAACATGCGCTTGCAGCGCATTCTCACGGCAGAGGTAAATACTATGTGCAACGTAGACGTCGTGGAACGAATGAGACAAAGAGCTGAAGCAGCTCATACCATCGTTGCGGAGGTGCAAGGACTTGCAGAAGCTTTCCGCTATGCGATCGGCGTAACGACAACACAAGGGGGATTCAGTATAGCCGCAACCGGATTCTCCGAAGAGGATCTCGCCAAGTTTGAGTGGCAAAGCGCTCAGAGTGGACTGAGGTTTTACAGGAACAACCTGAGAGATTATTCCGGCAAAATCAGCACGGGTTTCACATGGGCGGACTGGGGCATCGCCGAAACAGGCACACTGGTGATGGACTCCACTTCCGAGGACCTGCGCCTCGCAACGATGTTCAGCGAAACCCATATTGCAGTCCTGCCTAAGTCCCGGATCAAACCCGATTCAATCGCCCTCGAGAAGGACTTGAGCACCAAATTGATAGCTGGGCCCAGGTATATCGCATTCATCAGCGGAGCAAGTCGCACCGGAGATATCGAGCGGGTGATCACCCTCGGGATTCACGGCCCCAAAGAGCTGCACATCCTTTTAATGGAGGAGGCCGGATCATGATAAGAACGCCTCATGATTTGAAATCATATCGAAAAACCCTGAAACAGGCTCTTCAGAATCAATTTCTGAGCAAAACCCTGGACAACTTTGCAGCTTCATCCACCACATCCAGGACCGCCGTCTATGCTGAAATGGACTTCGAAACGTTGAGAAGCGATATTGCCCGATCCAAGGATGAATCCATCGGCAACCTGGATGAAATAATAGAGAAATTCACGGAGCGCGCCCGGGAAGCCGGAATCACCGTGCATTTCGCGCGCACGGCGATCGAGGCCAATTCCATAATCGCATCCATTGCCAAAGCCGGCCGGGTCAAAAAGATCGTGAAGAGCAAGTCCATGACGGCCGAGGAAACCTTCCTGAACGATCACCTGGAAAGAGAAGGTTTGGAAGTCACCGAGACCGACCTGGGCGAGTGGATCATCCAGCTGCGCCACGAGGGCCCATCTCATATGGTGATGCCCGCAATACACCTGTCGAGACGGGAAGTTGCCGAGACTTTCATGAAAGAGGTGGGCGGTGAGTTGGATCCGGACGATATAGAAGGGATGCTGCAATTTGCCAGGCGGGAACTGCGGCGAAAATTCCTCGAAGCGGACATGGGAATCAGCGGCGCCAATTTCATGATCGCCGAGACGGGGAGCATCGGCCTGGTTACGAATGAAGGAAACGGCAGGCTGGTGACCACCTTGCCGAGAATCCACGTGGCACTTGCCGGTATCGAAAAAATCGTTCCCGATGTCAAAACGGCCCTGAAAATTCTGCAGGCCCTTCCTCGCAGTTCCATGGGCCAGCCTATCTCGACCTATGTAACCTGGATTACCGGACCGATCGAATGCAGTGCGGCACCGGATTCGCGCAAGGAAATGCACATAGTGCTCCTGGACAACGGACGCCGTGCCCTCGCAAAGGATCCCCTGTTTTCGCAGGCTCTCCGGTGCATTCGCTGCGGAGCCTGCGCCAACGTCTGCCCGATATACAAGCTGGTTGGCGGGCACCATTACGGCCATGTCTATATAGGAGCCATCGGACTCATCCTGACCTATTTCTATCATGGACGGGAAAACGCCAGGGCAATTGTCCAGAATTGCCTGAACTGCCTTGCCTGTAAGGCCGTGTGCCCCGCAGGAATCGACCTCCCGTATCTGCTCAAGCAGGTACATCGGACAATTCTGGAAGTGGAGAGTGACAAACCGACCGAGAACAAACTGCTGAAAAAAGTCCTTCCAAATCGGCGCCTTTTTCATTCCTTTCTCAGGTTTGCCTCACTCGCGCAGAAACCCGTGAGCAGGAAACAATACCTTAGGCATCTTCCGTTCCTATTTACCGGCGAACACGGCTTCCGAAGCCTTCCTGCCCTGGCTGGAACTCCGTTGAGAGATCGATGGGACAGGGAAAATCCGCGTCTGACAAATCCCAGCGTGCGTGTGGCGGTATTTGGAGGCTGTTTGAACGACTTCATATACCCCGAACAGGTACTGTCAATGCTGTGGGTTGCAAAAGAGCACGGAGTGCAGTTCGAATACCCGATGGATCAGACCTGCTGCGGACTGCCGGCGCAGATGATCGGAGAGAAGGAAACTGCCGAGACTGTTGCTGTACAGAACATCAAGGCCATAGATCCTGCCGATTATGACTACATTGTTACGCTTTGCGCCTCCTGCGCATCCCATCTCAAGGAAAACTATCCCAGGCTGCTGACCGATGAACCCGGCCTGGGAGTAAAAATCAGCCAGTTCAGCGGCAAGATTATCGATTATTCCTCCTTCATGATGAATGTTCTGCAAGTCGCCCCGGAAGAATTCAGGAAAACATCCAGGAAGGTTGCCTATCACGCTCCCTGTCACCTTTGCCGCGGCCTTGGCGTCGTTGAAGAACCGCAGGAACTCATCCGGACCGGCGGCTTCGATTATGTGGCTGCAAAGGACGAAGACGTCTGCTGCGGTTTCGGGGGTTCCTATTCGATCGTTTTCCCCGAAATATCCGCGGAACTGCTGCGGCGCAAACTGGATGCGGTCGAAGCCGTCGGGGCCGAGTACCTCGTGTCCGACTGCCCGGGATGCATCATGCAGTTGCGGGGCGGCATGGAGAAAAGAGGAAGCCGGATCAAGGTAAAGCACATGGCTGAGGTCATCGCGGAAGGGAAGAAGTAATTCTTCGGCCGGAAAAAGACTCGTAACTCTGGTAGTAAGAGATTGCATTCTCGCTTCCGGAACGTAAGTCTCCCTGCTCGCACTTGAGATAAGCAAAGTCGAGGGAACAGTCCGTCCGGATTTTGCGGGATTGAAGGGAAGGGAAAGACTATGGCAGAAGTCCTTGTCGCATACATGGGCGTCGGCGTCTTGGCGGGAATCCTTGCGGGACTCCTTGGAATCGGCGGAGGCCTGATCATCGTTCCCATACTGGTGTTTGGACTCGACTGGCAGGGAATTCCTCATGACCACCTGATGCATATCGCACTGGGCACGTCAATGGCCAGTATCGCGTTTACCTCGGTGTCCAGCTTTCTGGCCCATCACAGGAGAGGGGCGGTACACTGGGAAGTCGTTCGACGCATCACGCCGGGAATACTCATCGGGACATTCCTCGGTTCCTATATCGCCTCCCGAATGTCGACGTCATTTCTGAAGGTATTCTTCGTAATTTTCATCTTCTATGTTGCGATACAGATGCTCACGAACCACAAGCCCAAGGCCTCGAGGCATCTACCCGGTCAGGCGGGGATGTTCGGGGTCGGCAACACGATAGGCGCATTTTCGAGCCTGGTCGGAATCGGAGGAGGGACGCTTTCAGTTCCTTTCATGATGTGGTGCAACATCGAGGTGCACGAGGCCATCGGAACATCGGCGGCGATCGGCTTTCCTATAGCAATAGCCGGGACTCTCGGATATCTGATGCACGGCTGGAATGTTTCGGCCTTGCCCGACTATTCGGTTGGATTCGTCTATCTGCCCGCCCTCTGCGGTATCGTGTTCGCAAGCGTATTGACCGCACCGCTCGGCGCCCGGCTTGCACACCATCTCCCAGTGCCCAGGCTCAAGCAGGTCTTTGCGGTGCTGCTGATAATCGTGGGGACTCGAATGCTGATGGGCCTGAGATTTTAGGCGATCAGGGGAAGGCGGCGTCAACACAATCAGCCGTTCGTTCCAGCGAGGGTGGAATTTGCTGCCCCGGACATCGGCATCCGGGGCAGCAAAACCAAAAAGACGAGACGTCATTCCGTGAAGGATTCCCACGTGAGGACGACTTTACCGAAGTGCTCTCCCTTTTTCAGGTACAGATGGGCGTCTTCGACATCGCGAATACCGAAAATGCGGTCGATTATGGGTTTTACCCGTCCGGACTGAAGCAGCGGGTTCACATCTTCGATGAACTTTCGGGTAATCTCGGCCTTCTCCTCAGCGGACTGGCTGCGCAGGACCGAGCCTATGATCCGGAGCCGCTTGGAAACAACGGGAGCCAGGTTTATCTCAGCCTTGCTTCCGCCCATGAGGCCGATGAGCACCAGCCGGCCCTTCGTTTTCAGAAGCTCCAGGTGCTTGCTGAGGTAAGAAGCCCCGATCCAGTCGAGCACTATATCGACCCCCTTGCCTTCAGTAAACTCTTTTGCCCGCGCGGCAAAATCCTCTTCTTTGTAGTTGATCCCCTCGGAAGCGCCCAGCTGAAGCGCTTTATCGATCTTATCCCGGCTTCCTGCGGTCACGATCACTCTGGCCCCGATTGCGGAAGCGAGCTGCAGAGCAGCGGTTCCCACTCCGCTTCCGGCCCCATGGAGCAGCAGGACTTCCCCCGGCTGAATCCCGGCCAGAACGAACACGTTGTAGTAAGCCGTAAAGAAGACCTCCGCGGCGGCGGCCGCTTCGGTGAAGCTGAGGTTCTCCGGAATCGGCACCAGGCTGTCGGCCCGCACCGCCAAGTACCTGCCGTATCCGCCGCCGGCCGTTATACCGAAGACCCTGTCGCTTTCATTAACACCGACGACCCCGGACCCCACTTTGACGATTACACCGGCAAAATCGAGTCCCAATACCTGGGATGCCCCGGGCGGCGGCGGATAAAGTCCCCGACGCTGCAGCAGGTCGGCACGGTTCACCGAGCATGCCTCCACCTGGACAAGAACTTCTCCCTCTTTCAGGGATGGAACTTCAATCCGTTCAAGGCTGAGTTCGTTCCACTCGCCTTTCTTTGCCCCATCACGCACTACGACTGCCGGCATTAACTGGCCGTTCATTCCAGTCCTCCATGTTGAGCAAACGAATAGTGCTGGTTCGGACCAGCTATGATAATGTGGTCATGGACGACAATATCGAGATCGCCGAGAAGCTTCCGGAGTTTCTGGGTAAGTTGCCGATCGGCGCTCGAAGGCTGTGGGGCGCCTCCCGGATGGTTGTGGGCAAGAATCACCGCGGTCGCACGGTGCTTGAGGCCCGCTTCGACGACCTGCCGGGGAAAAACCGCCGTCCGGTTGACACTTCCTTTCTGAATCTGCTCTACGGCGATCAGGCGGTTTCGGCTGTCCAGGGCGAGCACACAGAAGATTTCCTCCCTCGCCGTGCCCAGCATGGCGGAAAGGAATCCGGCCGCGCTTTCAGTGGAATTGAAGGTCTCCTGACGTACCCAGCGGCTGGACTGGTAGGATTCAAAAAGACGCGGCACAAGGGCAATGAGTACCGCGGCATGCTCCCCGATACCGTCGATTCGCTGCAAAGCCTCGGCCGGGGCATCCAACACCGCGGCCAGATTGCCGAACTCGTTGAGGAGTTCCTTGGCGATGGGTTTGACATCTCTTCGCGGAATGGCATAGGTGAGCAGAAGCTCAAGGATCTCATGGTCGTGAAATCCCTTCAGCCCGCTGCGCAGAAACCTTTCGCGCAATCTGCGCCGGTGGCCTTCCGGACCCGTGTGTCCGTCATCGCCGGATGATTTCAAAGCAGAATGGCTGATATGGTTCCCCAAAACATTGTGGGTTAATCACAATCAACGGCTTTTGTCTCAGGCCGACTGGTCAACCTTTTCCTGGAGTTTCTTCAGCAGAGTGTCAAAAGATCCGTTAGCAAGAATCGAAGCAAACTGGCTCCGATAATTCTCTACGAAACTGATGCCTTCGACCACCACATCGTAGACTTTCCACTGACCGCTTTCCACGTGGAGCCTGTAGTCAATCTGGGCCGCCTGGCCGTTCTGGAGCGTGACGTGGGTTTTCACCAGGGCGTAATCGCCATCTATCTTCTCGGAATCGTACATTACCTTTTCGTTCGACCCGGTGTAGCTCTCAACCCGGCTGATATAGGTATTGAAAAGGAGCTGTTTGAACAGGGCCACGAACTGCTGCCGTTTCTCCTGGGACTGGTCTTTCCAGGGGCGGCCCAGCGCCCTCTTGCCCATTTCCTCGAAATTGAAATACTCATCGACTATCGTGAGGATTTCACCCTTCCTCTGCCGCAAGGAAGGCGCTTCGCCCTTCTGCGAGGTATGTAAAATCTTGAGGGCCCTTTCCGTCCCCGACTGGATCACGTTAAGCGGGCTCGTGGCCGCCTGAGCCGCCCAGAGCGGCGCTATCACCAGCAGAAACGCAAGCGCAGTTTTCGCCAAAATTCGATGATTCCTCACTCGATAAAACATATTTTCTCCTTTGGAATGATTTCCCGACTCATGCTTTCGATTTTGAAGTCATACCCCCGAATTGAGGCAGACAGGGGGTGGAGTATATATCCGGCTCGAAGTTTGTCAATGGTCGGCGTCAAAAGGGAAAAAACTTTTCAGACGGCAAAAACCGAACATACTTTGCAAGACGCCTCATCCATCAGGAAACGATCCGCTCCAGTTCCCTTTTTGCCGATTCGTCGAACCCGAATTTACCCGCCATTTCAGGCGAAAAAAGGGCAAAAACGCCCTTCGCCCGTGAGCAGAGCGTGCCCGAGGAATCGAATAACAATCCTTTCATAACTGCTTCGCGCTCTCCGCGCTTTTCCACTACCCGCCCTTCCGCTCGAAGTTCCTGCTCGACGTAAACCGGTCTCAGAAAATCAACGGAAATCGACTTTGTCAGCACGAGAGTCTTGAGAAGGTATATGGCGGACCACCCCATCACTTCATCCAGAATCGTGGTGATCACCCCGCCGTGCACAATGTTCTGCCAACCGGACAGGTGCGGGGGAACTCGGAGCCAGGAATAAAGTGCGTTCTCGTCGGTATGGAAACGCATATGCAGGCCCGAAGGATTGGTGGGGCTGCATCCGAAACAACAGTGATTTTCCCTCGTCGGCAAAAGTTTCAAATCGTCTATGTTCATCCTACTCGCCCTTCAGGGCGTCCCCTTTCAGCAATCTGCATTGAACTGAGCAGTTTAACACACAGCTGCGATTTGACGGAAACATTTCTGAAACCCGGTTGTCTCTGCATTAATGCTAATTAGTATTGTTTAAGAACGACTTTTGCAATTCGATCCAGGCCGTCTGTCCGCCCTGGAAAAATAAGGAGCCGGCATGAGCAAAGCAGCCGCATTCCCATTAATAATTGCAGTCTTTCTGAGTCTATCCGCATCGGCGCATGTCCTCGCACAGGTCGGAACAACGTCCGATGTGAGTTCCCTGCGATGCGGAACGAACGATATTCAGATCGGAGCACTCGAAGCCGAGGTCAAAAAGAGTTGCGGCCTCCCCACATCGCGAATCGGAATGGAAATTTGGGGAAGATCGGAAGTCCTCGGGCCAGGCGCGCTTGAAGATTGGGTATACAACAGAGGCTCGACCGACTTCATTTATACGCTTCGCTTCGAAGGAGGACGTCTGATCCGGATCATTCGCGGTGAAAGGGGTTTCTCGTAGGGTATCCAGGGATGCCTGAACCGGGGGACCGCACGCGTAACGATTTGTTTCCCATTCTTTCAGCGGTGCGGCTCTTCCCCCATTTTCAAGAAGTCCCCAGATTCCCTCTACATCCACCTAAGTGTGCGATTCCACATCCATTCTCCCAGGCGCCCGTCATTGACAACAGTCTTTTAGTGCATAACAAATATTTAATGATTGTTGTCCTCCAATAGCGAGCCTTGAAGGTTTAAACCCGGTTTTCAAATTCTTCCAGGGGAAATTCTTCTTTCAAGAAAGGAATAGCGATATGGCAATGGAACAGGAAAAGAAAGAAACAGGTGCTGCAGGACTAGGTGTCGGCGTGGGCGTTGACCTCAATCTGAAGCTGGATATGATCAAGAACCTCGTCCACACCCTGGACGATGCCCTCAGGACAACCGGTTCCGCAGTCACCGATACACTGTCGGACGCATTCAACAAGATCAAGGAATTGGGGCCCGAAAGCCTGAAGCAGCAGTCAGAGCAGGGCGGATTCGAAAGCCAGTACAACGACCTGGTTTCGAAACTCCAGCAGGCAGCGAGCCGCGGTGAGCAGGAAGCCGGGAGTCTGTTGCGCCGCATGGGCGAAAGCACCGAGCATGCCGGCCGCAAGATCGAAGAGCGAGGCGAGGGCGAAGAACCCAGACACTAAACCTCCAGTAAAAAGACGAGCGGCCCCGGTGCCGGAGCCGCAGTGAGCATGCAATCGGCCGGGAAGATCCTTCCCGGCATTTCTATTTTGAAATTGTTAAAATTTATCTTTCGGTTTTTTCCCCGCCCTTTCATCACTGATCAAAATTGCCGTTGCAAGCATAAGCCCGCCGACTGCCGCCAAAAGGAAAAAGATGATTGCCAGTCCGGGGTATCCGAACAGAGTGAAATGAGGCGTCGGAACCTCCATGATAATTGCGGCACCGATAATGGTGGCGGCAAGGACCATTCCCAGAGCGAGCCGGTTTGCAATTTTCTGAATACCCGTCATCAGGTAGCGCTCATTGAATGCATCGACATTCAGCTTAAATTCGTTGTTTGCCAGGATTTCCGCGATTTTGTTCAGACGTCGGGGCAGTTGTTCCACGAGATCTTTGGAATCGATCGCGAGTTCATACAGGTTAGCCGTGGATATGCTCTTCAGGAGCCGTTCCCGCAGCAGCTTTCCGGAGTATCTGCGAATCGCTGCGCTCGGATCGAAATCCGGATCCAGGGTGCGGCCGATATTGTCGAGATTCAAGAGGCATTTCCCGAGCAGAGCCAGTTCGCTGGGGAAACGGAAACCGCTCTCCCCGGCTGCTTTCAGCACCTCCAGGATCACTTTTCCCACTTCGATCTGGCCGATTCTTGCCTGCTGGTAGTCCACAACCAGACTCTGAACATGGTGCGCGAATTTGTAATCATCAAAAGCGGGGGTCTTCTCACCAATTTCGACTGCATACTGCACTGCTTCATCCCCTTTACCCTCGCTGATTGCAAGAGTGAGCCGGAAAAGCTTCTTCTGCAGGGTCTCGGATATGCGCGCAACCATTCCGAGGTCGAGCAGCGCTATCCTGTTGTCGTCTGTAAGGAACACGTTTCCAGGGTGGGGGTCGGCATGGTAGAACCCGTCTACCAGTATTTGCTTCAGATAGGCGCGAAAGAGTTCCTCAGCCAGTTCGGAACCACTTATTTCCAGCCTCCTGAGCGGGACAATCGTCGTTATCTTCTGTCCCTTGATATAATCCATTGTGAGCACCTTGGAAGTCGTATGCGACTCGACGGGCATCGGGACCACTATCATCCTGTAGTCTTTCAGATCTTCCGCCAGTGTTTTCAGGTTTTGACTCTCCTGCCGGAAATCCAGCTCTCTCAGGATAGCCTTGCGGAATTCCGCAATCGTTTTCTCCAGCATGTACCTCCTGGCAATTTCGGTGTGCCTGTCCAGGAACCCGGCAACTTCCGAGAGGACCTCCAGATCTGTGACGATCCTGTTGCGGATGTCCGGCCGCTGCACCTTCACCGCCACGGCTCTCCCGTCGAGCAGCGTTGCATGGTGGACCTGGGCGAGGGATGCGGCCGCCAGGGGTACTCTATTGAAGAAGGAAAAGAGCATCGGAATCGGCATTCCGAGTTCCGCCTTGATGATCGCTTCAATTGTTTCGTAGGGAAGCAACTCCGCCCTGTCCTGAAGACGCGCGAGCGCTTCTATATATTCATCGGGCAGCAGATCGGAGCGGGTGGAAAGAAACTGCCCCAGCTTTACATAGGTAGGTCCGAGTCTTTCCAGGTCCCTCGGCAGTTCATCGGCTCGGCTGACCGCTTTTACATCGTGCGGGTGGACCTCGTCCGCTATCACCTTGTCGAGCCCGGCATGAGCAAGGATATCCGATCGCCCGTATTTGATGAGAAGCCGGGCAAGTTCTTTGTATCTCTTTACGTGCTTCGGATTGATGGAAAAACTCATTCTCATTCCTTCACCGGTCAATTCAAAAACCCAAAAAACGCCTCCCCCCGCGCATAGGCCGCTTAAAGGAAAAATAAACACTCCGCCCCTTGTGTGACCTCCCTGCCCCTCATTCCGCCAGACCGGAATAAGACCGGAAGAAAACCCGCAATCGAGCAAAATGCATCGTGACTTACAGGATCGGGCTCAATATTTTCAGGATGTTGTCTCTGAGATGCTTTATCGGCGACCGGCGCTTCCATCTGTACCAGTCGAGGGGAATAGACTGTGCGATGTATTCTGCCTGTATTGCACGGAGTCTTTCGGTTATTTCCCGTCCGTACAACAGAAGGCTCAATTCCGAGTGCAGAAAGAAGGAGCGTCGGTCAAAATTCGCCGTCCCGACAACGGAAACGAGTCTATCGACGGTCATGGTTTTTGAGTGAAGAAGCCCGCGGTGGAAATGGATGTTGATTCCCGACCCCGCCAGGGTGGAAATATAGGCGCGCGCAACTGCCCCGACGATCATATGGTCCGTATGGCGCGGTATCAGAAGGTCGATTTGAACTCCCCGGAGAGACGCAAGATAGAGCGCCACCCGGAAAGTTTCATCCGGGATGAAGTAAGGTGAAGTGATCACCACACTCTCCCTGGCCGTTCCGATTGCCGTAACCAGAATGTCCCTGAGCGTCGTATTGGGGTCAGTCGGACCGGTGGGAACCGCCTGGACCGCAGTTTCGCCGCTCAGAACCGGTTCGGGAAAGATGCCGGGATCCTCCAGGATTTCGCTTGTCGCCAGGAACCAGTCTTCCACGAACACCATCTGCAGTTGCAGGACGGCCGGGCCTGAAATCCTGACCATTATATCGTGCCAGGCTTCCGCACGACCGTGGTCATAGTCTTTTGCCTCGATATTCTGAGATCCCGTGTAGGCCAGTTCCCCGTCGATCACGGCCAGCTTTCTGTGGTTCCTGAAATCCAGGCGCGTATGATGCCACCGAAACGGGTTAATCGTCATGAGGGCGTGGAATTCCACTCCCTGCGACTGCAGCCACGGTCCCAGGCTTCCCGTAATGGAGCGCGAACCGAACGCATCAACCACCACACGTGTTTTCACCCCTCTTTTTGCCGCAGCAGCCAGTGCTTCACCCACACGGCGCCCTATAACGTCGTCCTGAAAAATATAGAAAAGCAGATGCACCTGCTTTCTTGCATTGTTAATGTCCGTCACCAGCCGGTTTATCACTTCATTCCCGTCTCCCAGCAGTTCGACGTCGTTTCCCCGCACTGACGGCAGACAGGCCAGACGTTCGCTGATCAGTTCGAGCGGCATTATTCCCGCGGACAGGGTCTGCGGGAACTGAGGCGCTATTGGGCCGGGCTTATGAAGTGAGCGAACTTCCCTGATTCTCTGGCAATAGGTCTTTGTAAGCCGACGGATTACCCTGTTTTCTCCGAAAAGGAGATAGATGGCGAGTCCTGCCCACGGCGAGAAAAAAATCAAAAGCATCCATGCGATGGCTGCAGTCGGCATGTGCCGACTCGCAATGACCGGCAGCATGAAAATCGGTATGCACCATCCCATTATTTCCCAAAAACCGAACGGCAACTTCTGCTCCTGGAACGATCCAACGAATCCTTGAAGGTTCAAACCTGCTCTGTGCTAAATATAATCCCGTTTTGCGCACAAACAGGGGCAGATTTTCTCATTTAAGGTCCGAAATAAAATGTCGGCAGAAGTCGCCGAACAATGGAAGAACTACGAGGCCTGAATATTACAGACTTCGGCTGGCAATAACTAATAAAAAGGGATGCCGAACCTTGCCGGTGGCGGCACCCCTTTTGAGCAACAGTCGAATTCCCGCCTATGCGGTCCGCTTTCCGTAGCCGGCGATATCCCGCAGGCAGCGTTCTTCCTCGCTACTGTACTGCACACCCACATGATGGGTCTGGACCATCGTGTATCCGTAGTAACCGGCTCCGATCGTCAGCAGAAAACCTATCAGGGACAAAATAATACCTCCCCGCCATGCGGGAGCGACTGCATTCCACTGTCCCACATTCAGGATCAGGCACACCAGAAAAAAGATGAGCCCCGTCGAGTTCAGGGCCATATGTTTGATTCCGGTACTTTTAGCCGGAGTATTGCTCGGAATCCCGTACCAGTCCATGAGTCCGAAGGCAGCCGCAACAAGGGCCATTCCAAGACCGGCAATGTTTGCGACGATTGCTACCCTGAGCCAGAACATGCTGCCGGATATTGCGTGAATGATAAAAGCGATCAGTGTGGACGTATAAAACGCAATCGGAAACGTGACGAGCATCGGATGTATGGGATGTCCCAATATTTTTGCACTCATGAAAATCTCCTTACCGAGGAATCTCTTTGGGTAATTAGTTTATTTTGCTAACTAATCTTGTAAGTAAGATAAGGCGGTGAACTTCTTTGTAAACGAAGTGAGGCAAACGCAAAACCCCGCCCGACAGAGATAGATCGGGCGGAGCTTTGGCAGATTATTCCTACGAGAACTATAAGCGGGAAAGCTGCGAATGGAGATTCACCGGAAAGTGGATCGAATCGATTCAGCCTTTTGGATTGCAGGACACGAACCTGCTCCAGCCTTCCTCTTTCGCCTTTTTTGCTTCGCGCGGCGTCAGGAATTGAAAGGTTTCGGTATCCGGGTCGTCGAACCCCGCGTTTATGGCAGGCGATTCAGCCGCGTCATTTTCTTCATGGCATGTTTTCTTACCGGGCTTTCTCGATTCAGGCATGATGGTTTCCTCCTTGGGTCAAAACGGCGGGGAAGCTTACGAGGAGACAACGGAAATTCCGAGATAAAACGATGAGCACACTGTACTGAAGTTATGCCGCGGTCCTCGAATTTGTATAAGGCGTTCTGACCATTTGCCCTCCTGCGGCCATGTATTTTTCAACGCTCGCCTGCCTTTTCCAGGGGGTACGCTCCGGTTCCACTTCATGTACAAATCGCCTTGCGAAAAAATCGTCCGCGCCTCCGGGTTACTTTCCGCCAACGAACCGTTATAATTGTTCTGTTTTGAAACCGGCATGTAAAATGTGAAAAATCATTGACACGGGAATCCAATTATTGTAAAAGCCCGATTCTTTCGCGTGTCGTAAAAGCCGCCCCGGTGATCTTTTGTGCGGAAAAATTGCGGAATTTTCAACGAGGGGTTGTCTTTTATTCCGGCATGTGCTAAATAGGATAGCTTACTTGGAAATTTTGCCAAGCAACACAGGCTTTTCCAAGGAGAGGTTCCCGAGCGGCCAAAGGGAGCAGACTGTAAATCTGCCGGCGTAGCCTTCGGAGGTTCGAATCCTCCCCTCTCCACCAAGATATGAATGTAGGAGATAGTGGCAGCCACCATAGCGAGTCATTGTCGTCGGGACTACATACGTTGAGTATGGGATGTCAGGAGCTTCTGACCCTTGAACTTACTCAGGATGATCCAAAGATCCCTCATCACGCGTTGGACCTTCTCCAATCTTCTTGTGGCTGCTCTCTCGCAGGCCCACGTAGCTCAGTAGGTAGAGCACTTCCTTGGTAAGGAAGAGGTTCACCGGTTCGATCCCGGTCGTGGGCTCCATTTGGCTTCCATACTAGTCGAGTGGGTATGCCGGTCAGAATGTGCCCCTTAGTAGTCGAAGCCTGTTAGAGAATTTTAGAGCTGATCAATCCTTAGAGAACTTTCAGGAGAAAGGGCAATGGCTAAAAAGAAATTCGAGCGGACAAAACCGCATGTGAACGTCGGGACGATCGGTCACATCGACCATGGCAAAACAACCCTTACGGCTGCCATCACCAAGCAGCTCGCCAAGAAGGGTAAGGCACAGTTCGT
>JAEZHY010000243.1 GCA_023416335.1 Pseudomonadota bacterium
GCGATTCCTCCTATCGAGAATACAACGGTGCGCAATTTGCCCTCGGGCGCTTTACTGACAGCGGCAGCCGCGCTTTCGGAAAAAACGAGAGTTGAAACCGTGGGGGCAATATACATGAGCGGATTGAAAAAGCATCCACCGTAGTGTTCCACCGCGCTGTCGGAAAGCACGCTGAGCGACAATACGGCAGCGGCTTGGTTAAGGGTTTCCGAAGAACTCCTGTTTATTGGATGGACGTTTGACGTCGTTTTGGGAGTATCGGCGGAGCTTTCGGGCTTGGTCGGCAGATTACCGGACATCCGGTGTTGCTTGTCTTTGCCGTTTGAGAGCCTTCGGCCCGCTGCCCATCCGAGCAGAGCAATGCCACAGGCAAGACCCGCATAGAGGAGCCCCGGTTTGTTACAGGGATTTTTCATGGTTCCGCTCCGAAATCATGCCGGGGGTGTTCAGGGAAGTAATGAAGTAGATCTGGTCCCGTTCCTGGAGAGAGGTACTTGCAGTGGTGATTCGTGAGCCACGGGCAAACTGACTGGATTGAATTTAAGCGCTTGAGGAATTCTGTCAACGAGCGGGGGGCGAGTAGTTTGGACACAGCATGAGTTCAGGACTCGAATTCGACATACTCGTATTCTTCGCCCATTCGGACCGCACACTCGAGCAGGAATGCATGGACAAAAGCCTGAGGGAAATTTCCCCGAAATTCCCTCTGCGCGACATCGTATTCTTCGGTAAACAGGCCGGGCGGTCCGCAACTCGATCGGATTCTTTCAAACAGGTGGGCAGCCCTGGTCTTGTTTCCCAGTTGAAAATGCAATAAAGCGAGCCAGAAGCTGCAAACCGAAAATGCACCTTCACTGTCTCCAAGGGGCAGTTTGCTTCTGAATCGATGGCAATAGCCGTCCTGGACGAGATCCTTTTCGATACTCTCCAGTGTGGCGAGGCTGCGGGGATCGTCTATATCTACGGCCCCGCGTAATGTCGGGAGCATAAGAGATGCATCCACCCTGTCGTCATCGTCGGCTCTTTTCCATCGTCCGGACCAGTGTATGCCTGTTACCCCGGTTTCTGCCGTTATCGAATCGGCCAGTGCCAGCCACCTGGCTGCGGAACTCGGTGGAGCCCCCTTCTTTGCGATCTGGCGCAAACCGGCTGCACACATAAGTCTGCTGTGGGTCCAGTGCCGTTCTTCGAGTTCCCAGACCCCGGAGTCTTTTTCCTTCCATCTCTTCTCTATCGCGTTGGCCGCGATATCGATTGCGCGCCAGTCGTCAGCATGGAGGAGATCATGCCGTGCTGCTGCAGAAAACAAAAGAAGTGCTTCTCCGAAAGTATCCAGCTGAAACTGGGAGCCGGCAACATTCCCTGCTACGACTTTGATCGTACCGGGGTAGCCGGGAAGGTGCTCGATCCTGCTTGGCGGCGGTATTTGGGTCCCGCGGGCAGTATAGACAGGTTGAAGCTGTGGTCCGTCTGCAAGCAGTCGCTCTTTGACGAAGCGAACGGAATCGCCAAGAATCGGGTGCGGCCCGATAGCCGCCATTGCCTGCCCGATCCAGCACTGATCTCGCACCCAGACATAACGATAGTCGTAGTCCCGGATGCTTTCAGCCCTTTCCGGGAGTGATGTTGTAGCCGCAGCAACGGTACCTCCGCTTGATGAGCTGAGGCCGCGAAGGACTGCGTAGCTGTGGCGAATATCGCGCATTCCGGAACATCTGAGTTCTTCCGGCATGGAGCGCATCCAACTCGTTTCGGTTGATCTCCAGAGTTCATCGTGTTTTGGAGCCGGACCGAGTCTTTTGGTCGATAATTCGAGCATAAGATCGTGGTTCTGTCCTGCCGGCAGCTCCAGCTCCATCTTCAGCCCGGATTCATCGGTGAAGGTCGCGTCGGCGCCTCCGGTCAAGCGCGCGTAAAGACCATCGGAATCGGCCGTCCAGAAACCCTGCTCCAACTTGAAGTTACCTAAGCGTTTGCTTCCGTATGCTTTCCAGAGGTCCAGGCGAACACGGACTTTGGCACGTCCCTTTTGTGGGGAAATCCGGCGAAGCAGGACCGCGCTTTCACTTTCGCCCGGGAAGGCCAGAGCATCTCGGCATTCGAGTATGCTGCCGTCGCCCAGCACCCAGCGGTTCCGCCAGATGAGGGTTCCGCTTTCGTAGTAGCCGCCCCAGACAAACCTCCCTTCGGGTGTAACCTCATAAACCCCTGATCCGCCCAGCAGGGATGAGAAAATGGCTTCGCTGTCCCAGTAGGGTATGCACAACCACGCGATCTCGCCCGTCGGGCCGACCAACGCACCTCTTTCACCGTCGGCGAGGAGCGCGAATACCCTCAAACTTGGAACCATTTACTTCTCCATTTGAATCAAGTTGGCCGAAATCCGGCGTGCTGAGGTGGAGAGGATTGAAAAATACCGGCTAAAGAAAACTGTTAGTCGTCAGACTTTCATGGCTGCCTGAAGATAATTTTGATGGGTCTTTGGGTCAACGGAGCTTTCTTGTGCCCTGTTTGTGAAAAAGCAGCAGGAAAATGCCCTAAAAATCCCCGAGGGGCTGCTGAAGAGTGATAGAATCTAAAGGGTCAATTACCACGGTATTCCCGATCCCACGGGGACATTCCCGTTGAACTCAGTGAAATCCGGATTACCGAAGACCTGCTGCGGCTTTCTGTCGGAATCGAACATGTGGACGACCTGAACCGGGACCTGGAACAGGCCCTGACAACGGAGGAGACAATCGCGTGAAGTATGAAACTCTGATCCTGCACAATGGCAACGAACTCGATCCGCAAACCGGAGCGATGAGCATCCCGATCTACCAGACATCGACATTTTGCAGGCACGATATCGATGCTCCCGTCAGGTATGGTTACTCCCGTTCGGGCAATCCCACCCGTGAGGCACTGGAAAACACACTGGCGGCGCTGGAAAACGGAACGCACGCCTATGCCTTTGCCTCGGGAATGGCCGCAACCTCTTCTGCCCTGGCGATCCTCAAGCAGGGGGACCACGTGGTGGCGACAGAGGATATTTACGGAGGATCGTACAGGATCCTTACCGGGTTTTTCACTAAATTCGGGATTACGACCACATTTGTGGACATGACCCGGCCGGAGAATATCGAACAGGCGATCGGGCCGAACACCCGCCTGCTGTTTCTGGAAACACCATCCAATCCTCTCCTGAAGGTTACCGATATCGCGGGCGCCGTCGCAATAGCCAGGAAGCACGGACTCATCACCATGCTCGATAATACGTTCATGTCGCCCTATTTCCAGCGGCCGCTCGATCTTGGAGTCGACATCGTCATCCATAGTGCCACCAAGTTCCTGGGCGGCCACAGCGACGTTCTAGGAGGCGCGGTAATTACCGGGTCACAAGATTTGGCATCTCAAATTAATTTTGTCCAAAACGGATTCGGGGCGGTTCTGGGACCTCAGGACAGCTGGCTTCTTCTCCGGGGGATCAAGACGTTGCGGGCGCGAATGGAAATTCAGCAGCAGTCCGCGATGGAACTTGCCGGTTGGCTGCGGACCCGGCCTTGGGTGACGGACGTATATTACCCGGGGCTTCCCGACCACCCGGGGCACGAGATTCAAAAGGCGCAGGCAGGGGGCTTCGGGGCGGTGCTCTCTTTCAAAACCGACACCGTCGATCGGGCGAGACAGATCATGAACCGAGTGAAGCTGTGGTCCGTGGCTGTAAGCCTGGGAGGTGTGGAATCGATTCTTTCTTATCCGGCCAGGATGTCCCACGCTGCAATCCCGCCAGTGGAGAGGGAAAGACTCGGAATCACCGACACCCTGATCCGACTGTCTGTGGGCCTGGAGGACGTAACGGACTTGATGGAGGACCTGCAGGCGGGGTCCTGAGAGCAACCTGGAACTTTAGTCATCCATTGAACAATGCTGTGTAACGTCATCCCGGCAGCGCTTTTGAGCCGAAATTCCAGTGCACCCGCTGCATTCCGGACGCGGTTTGAACGAGGGTGAGACTTCCATTTGGAAGTGCGGCAGCCTCCATTCAGTTGAGGCACGCTTTAATGACCGTGCCGGCGAGATCGGGAAACCGGGTTTCAACATCTTCGACTTAAGTTTCTGGCACAGCACGTACCGGATACTATCCGGCCTGCCGGGGCGGGGTTCCCAAGGGCGGACCTCATTAGCGTCAACTTAAGCGTCCGGGGATTCTTCCCCCCAAGAGTTGTGGCGCGGTTTCCTGACCGCGCCAGTTGAAGGCATTCGCTGGACTTGGTCTCCCGACCACGCACCGTGAGCACCTTGATTTATCCCCATCAATGAAAAGTCGGGACATTAGCTTCCCAATCCCTGAATGGCGCCCGCGGTACATTCGGTCGGAAACCGACAAGAGCCTGCGATCTCCGAAATTATAGACATTATCGCTTTGCCGGGAATCCGCGCCCTCTGCATCTCCGGTTGCCGTAAACCTCCTCCGGGAGCCCCTCCATGCAATGCAGGAATTTTTTTCAACTGGAATATCCGTACCTGGAAAACACATCCTTTATGATGCGCTGCGATTCCATCCCTGATTGCATGGGGAAAAAGATAAGAATCCCCGGGATGCGGATAGATCTTTGAAAACCGAATAGAAAAATTCCTCTTTCACCGGGCCGGGGAGCGACGGGTGCTATCCGAGACTCCGATGCAACCGAAACGGGCCGGCGGTTTTCGTCAATTACGCGATACCGTCTCTCCGCCCCACCGCGTCAGGCTTTGTCAGCTCATTTCAACCCGCGTCAGATCTCTGTTAGGCCTGTGTCAGGGTTTATCAGGGTTACAAATCTCTCCCGGTCAGGGTTAATCATGCTTTATCATGGTTTATCAGGGGTGGTAAGGGTTGAAAAAAATTCCGGGGAGGGTGGCAATGTCTGCAGGAGATGGAACGAGGAAGGAGCGGAAAAGCCGAATTCAAAATACCGGCCTCGGAAGCTCTAGCTTCTCTTTGTTCCGGTAGACGGACGGTGGGCACGATAATGCCCGTGCCCACCGTACCAGCCTCACCGTTCACTATTTCGCCGCCCGGATTTCAAGATCTCAATCTTCGAGTATCTGATAGATCAATGACCTCGGCGGATCCGCTGGTTCCCAAGCTCCCGCCAGGCGGACCCTGGGAACCAGCGGCGTATTTCCTTAAAGCAACAACATTGAGTCTGCAACCGTGCCCCCGTTTCTGTTTTTTTCCGAAAAAAAGCGGGAACTTTTTCATGCCTTCTCTGTCTAAGGAAATTGAAGGATTCGAACCGGCGGTATTATTGGGAGGAGGTGTGACTATCGAAACCGAGGCAGCGAATGACGGGAAGTATGTGAATAATGACTATTAGCTGCTACTTTGCCGCCCCAAATCAATCTTCATCGTACCATCGAAATTGCGGAATAATGTCATTTCTTGGACGGAGAACCTAAATCCTTTGACAGAGGAGTGCAAACAGCTTAAATGTGACGACTGTATCATTCATCTGTGCAAAAGCGAGTGGAGTTTCGCCGGAGAAAACAACCTCAACTTTGATAAAAAGGGAGACATTTGTATGAGCGCGCATCTGGAACAAGCATTGAACTGGATCATGCAGGGCGAAAATATCAAGGCTTTCTGCGGCGATTTCAACGTTATATACGATCGGGTGAGCGGGCTTTCGGGCGAAGAGGAAGCAGTTCTCAAGAAGGTCCATGCAAAGTGTGGTGCGGCCAATGCGGCCGTCCGTGAGGCCACGGTCCGCGGGGAACGAAGCTACGGTTGGGAAGAAAAGCGATAGCCTTCTGGGCGGCCAGTTGAGAAATTTCCCGGTTGTGTGACAAAAATGAAACCCGAGGGTACGCATCGACCCGGGATGGTAAACACGGGTGAATTTCATCCGCGTGACCCGGCATACCGACGCGATCGAGTGGTCCTTTGCGCTCCAAATGTCCCAAGATGTCCGGACAACTCGAACCGCCTCTTCACCCAGGCTTTGCTCTATCTGCAGGCTGCTGCAAAACAGGCCGGGTGGAACTGCGACCTGGTTGATGCCTACCTTGAAAATCTGAATGCCGGGGAGACTGCTCGGAGAATTCTGGCCGGTCCTCCCCCGGCCCTTGTCGGTTTTTCCCTTTTTACTCCACAGATGTGTCAGGAAGCGCTTCTCGTAATCGAGGAGATCGAGAAAGGCCTCGGCCGATCGCCGAAAGTGGTGATCGGAGGCCATTACGCCACCTTCCTGGCTAACGAACTGCTCAACCGGTTTCCTCAGATTGATTACGTCATTTCCGGCGAAGGCGAAAAACCTTTCCGTCTGTTGCTCGATGCCCGCGTGAGCGGCTCGCCGCTCCACGGCATTCCGGGAATCAAATGGCGTGATGAATCGGGCGAAATCCACGAAGGCCCGCCGGCCTGCCCGGAGCAGCATCTTGATAATATTGGTAATATTGAATTCAATGAGGTTGCCGGAAAGATAAATCCGGACGAGTGGAGTCTTTCCACAAGTCGGGGCTGCCCGGGGTCATGCAGCTTCTGCATATCGAGCCGCCACTGGGGAAAAGCCGGATGGCGGGGGCATTCGACTGATTGGATCGTGGAGAGGATCTGTGAACTGGTCCAAAAGTACGGTGCCGCATGGATCAACATTGTCGATGACAACTTCTTCGGAGGGCCCGATCCCGTGGGCCGTGCGAAAGCCATATCCGAATCGATGCAGGCTCGACAGGTATATGTCCCTTTCAGCATCATGTCACGGGCGGATACTGTATGCGCTTTCCCCGAAGCCTTCCGATTGCTTCGGGATGCCGGGCTGTCCCAGGTCTTTCTTGGGATCGAGTCGGGCAACGATTCGACGCTCGGCAGGATGAGAAAAGGAACCGACACCGAAACGGGTGAAAGGGCGGTGGATATTTTAGGCCGGTTGTCCGTCGGGGCGACGCTGGGCAATATCGTCTTTCACCCGTGGATGACAAAGTCGAGTGTGCTCGCAGACCTCGACTACTTGGAGAAGCTGCTGCAAAAGCACCCCGGTGCCCGGTTCTTCGGACTGAATGAACTGGACATTTTCTCCCCTACCGAATTGGGCAGGTCTTTTTGTGCCGATGAGAACCCTCCCTGGCTCTGCGAATGGAAAGCGGAAAATTCGTTCATTCAGGCCGTCCTCGAAGATTGGCGCCTTATCCGGTCGGGGATACTTTTTCCGGCAATGCGGATTTTGCCGCCCGCAAACAGCCATGAAATCAGGAGAGCATTCGATTTCTGGCAGCTCGCGGCTGTGCGTAGCCTGATCGAAGATGAGAGCCCCGACGAAAGATTACCGCGGGCCTATGCCTCGATGTGCCGCTTCCTTCTGGCATGTGGAGGGATGGAAATACTGGACGCTTTTCTCGTGGAACATCGGTCGGCGGAATCGAAGAAATCGATGCCGCATCCGGAGCGCTGTTTTGCATGATTGGGAAAAAAGGTGTCAGAACACGGCACATCTAGAAATAGTGGGGACGGACCGGGAGATCGAGATCGACCGCTCCGATTCCTGATGATCCGGCCCGAGCCCAGCCTCGATCCCACCAGCGGGAGCAGGCGGTTGCGGGGGGCCGAATCTCCAAAACCGCACAGGGATTACTCCGAGACAACTCTGACGGAAATTTTGGACCTGGATCTTCAAAACGGCAAGCTGATAATAGATCCGACATATCTGTGCGATTTCAATTGCCGCTTCTGCAGTCTCCCGGTGCGGGACACGGAACAGCTGGATTGGGACCGGATCCGCCACGTATTGCAGGCACTGGCGCTTAGCGGCTTGCGCCATGCCGTTCTATCGGGAGGAGAGCCGGGGATCTATAGGAGAACCCCTGTGATTCTCTCCGATCTCCGGGACATGAGAATCTCGACAACGGTCCTGACGAACGGCATCTGGGCGCGCGATGAGCAGCGTCTCGAAACGGTTGTAAAATCCGGTGTTCACGGCTTTCTGGTAAGTGTTAAAGCCTTTGACGAAAAGGGCTACAGGGAAACCACGGGCCGCAAAGTCGAGAAAGCCGCCTGGAAGACGGCCCTGGCAAACATCGCCGGCCAGCGTGCCAGGGGGAACATCGACTACTTCGGTGTAAATATCGTAATCAATACGATCAACTTTGACGGGCTGCAGGATACGGACTGGATCGAAGAGCTGCCGGTAATGCCCGAAATCACCCTCTCTCTTGTCGAACCCTATACGGATGAAATGATCGGGCTTGTCCCGTCCCCCGGGCGGCTCATAGAGGCACTGAATACGCTTCTTGGCAAATATGAAAAGCTGGGCGTCGACTGTTGCGTCGAAGGGATGCCCCTGTGCCTGCTCGGAGGAAGATGGCGAAAGAGCATCGATCCGGCGCGGTTACAGGACTGCAATCCCAGGATCTTTATCAAACCTGCGAATGGTGAAGATCATGTATTGGTTCACACCGGTTATCAACGCCTGCTCCAGTTTTTTCATCTGCTTGTGTGCGACACGTGCGCCCGGAAACAGGAATGTCCGGGGCCTCATAAGCGCACTCACGGGCTTTATGTCGGGGACACTCTTGTCCCTTATCGCGATTAGCAGGGATCGAGGATGGAGATGATTCGATTCGTACGGAAATATGTTGTCCCGGACCTCATAGAGGTAAAGGGCAAGGTATGTATTTCCGTGCTCCTGCTTTTTGCGACGGTTGTCTCGCAGATTGGGTCGATCGAAGCCGGACGGGCTTTGATCCAGGTACTGCAGATGAAACTGGCCCATGCGGCACCGAGCGGAATTCTGACGGTGCCGGCAAACAAATGGGCCTGGGATTCCGAACATCTTCTGATTTTGTGCTCGATTCTCGCCGTCCTTCTGCCGCTTGCCTGCAGCGCTTTCATGTATGCGCGGGACATTACGTTCGAGCGGATCGCAATCCGAATCACCAGGAAATTTCAGGACAGGCTGTTCGCGAACATTATTTTGCTTCCTTATGCAAGCTTCAAGGAGACCAGCGCGGCCGTCCTGGTAAAAAGAATCAACTATGATGCCGCACAAATCCGCCGATTGATCCTGGACGTCGGGCTCTTCCGACTGGCGGACATCGTGATCGTAGGCGGGGTGCTGATATACCTCGCATCCCTGAATATCGGCCTGATGTTTGTCTCTTCTGCCGGTTTGATCCTGTATCTGGTTACGGCCTGGATCTCCGCCGGGATTGCCGCAGATCGGATATTGGCGATGGACCGCTGCCGGGAGGAAATCACCGGGTGCGCGCAGGAATCTTTCGAGCGCTTTCTGGATATCCGGGCCAACTTGCGGGAGCGATTCGAAATCCGCAGATTCGGGGAAATTACACAAAAGGCCGCCAAAGCCCGTTCCTGGTTTGCTGTGGTGCTTCTGCTCGACCGGTCTCTGACCGAACTTCTCGCCGCAATCGGCCCTGTGGTAGTCATGGTGGTTGGCGGCTGGTGGGCTCTTAGCGGGACTCTGTCTCTCGAAACTCTCCTGGCTTTCGTCGCTGCAACCGGCATGATTTACGGGCCTGTGGACAGGCTGTCCGCCGTTCCCATGTCC
>JAEZHY010000125.1 GCA_023416335.1 Pseudomonadota bacterium
TGCCCGGAAGGCTGCGTCCATCGTCTCGGGATGCAGGGCCAAAGTGGCCCATGTGCTGGGAGTGGCGGATCCCGAACGGGTGATCTTTACAAAGAATGCCACCGAAAGCATCAACATCGTCTTGAAAGGCCGGCTGCGTGCAGGCGACCGGGTGCTCTTTTCATGCATGGAACACAATTCAGTCGTCCGTCCGCTGCAAAGGCTCGCGTCGGAGGGTGTGATACTTGAAAAAATTCCATGCGGACCGGGAGGGCCGCTCGATCTCGCCCTTCTTAAGGAGATGATTTCGACAAAACCCGGGCTGATGGTCCTCACCCATGCTTCAAACGTCAACGGCGCGCTCATGCCGGTTGCCGAAGCGGCGGAGATATGCGCACGCGCGGGGGTACCGCTCCTGCTGGATGCCGCCCAGACTGCCGGGATTCAGCCTATAGACGCGGAGCAACTCGGACTCGGAATGGTTGCATGCTCCGGCCATAAAGCCCTTCTTGGTCCCTCCGGTACCGGAATCCTCTATGTCAGGCCCGATCTCGACGTCATGCCGCTCGTGGAGGGAGGAACCGGCAGCCGTTCGGAAGATTTCAACCAGCCCGATTTCTGTCCGGACCGGTTCGAAAGCGGCACCCCCAACCTGCCCGGACTGGCGGGACTGTCCGCAGGGATCGATTTTGTTCTCGAAGCGGGAATCGACAAAATCAGGGAACATGAATTCGATCTTGCATTCCGCATAGAAGATGGGTTATCCGAAATTCCCGACGTGCGCGTTCTCGTGCCCGATAAACGCGGCACGGGAACGGTCTCTTTCATTGCGGATGGAATGAATCCAGGCGATATCGGATACATACTGGATGAAGCCTTCGACATAGCCGTAAGGCCCGGCCTTCACTGTGCTCCGCTTGCCCATCAGACGCTCGGAACATTTCCGGAAGGAACTGTCAGGGTGTCTCCGGGCTATTCGACAACGCTGGAAGACGTCGAGTATTTCCTGAGCGCGATTCGGTCGGTTCTGACGCGCCGCACCGGCGTGACTTGTTGAATACGGTGCGATAAGAGTCAAAACGCTTCAGAGGACAGGGCGTCAAAAGACAGGCTTCAAAGGACAAAAAATGGTTCGTAAGGCAAAAATAGCAGATGTCATAGAAATTCAGAAAATGCTCAAGGATTTTGCCCAGTCCGGGAGGCTCCTGGCGAGGTCTCTGAGTGAGCTGTATACGCACCTTCGCGATATGTTTGTCTTCATCGACGGGGAATCCGGCGAGGTGGTCGGTTGCTGCAGCCTGCACATCGTCTGGGAGAATCTGGCTGAAATCCGGTCGCTTGCGGTTTCCGAATCTCACCAGAAACGAGGGATCGGGCGCATCCTGGTCGAAGCCTGTATAGCGGAAGCGAGGGAACTCGGTATCGGGAGACTGTTTACTCTTACCTACGAAGTGGGCTTTTTCGAACGTGTCGGCTTCCACCCGGTCGATAAGAATATGTTTCCGCAGAAAGTATGGGCCGACTGCCTGCATTGCCCCAAGTTTCCCAACTGCGATGAAAATGCGCTGGTTTTGGACATTCCGGAGTAGTCGCAAAGCCAATTTCTTCGGACCTGGTTCCCGGGCATTTTGACGGAGCCCTCAATACCGTCATCCCGGCAGTGCTTTTGAGCCGGGAACCAGGGTTTTTAAGGTCTTGAATTCGCGATTAATCCGCCCTGGAAGCCCTGGTTTCCGGTGTGAGCTTGTCCTGATCGAAGAGAAGGGCCGGAATGACGAGGCTGGACTCTGCGAGTCATTCGGGGCTGCCGCGATGATTCGGGCAGCAGACCCTTACGGTTTGGGAACACCGTGAGCAAGCCGTAATCTTCCACCTGCTGCGAACAATCCCCTGGGCAGGATTGCAAAAGCATGTTTCATGCAGTATATAGTGAAGGATTTAATCAAAGTGGTCTTTTTGACCGATAAAATGGCAAATGGACGGGAAATCAATCCGAATTTCGGGTAATATTAATTCCAAGGCACGTCCGGCGTGCCTTTCTTATTGCTGAGCAGAGCAAATTTCTGTCCGGAAGGATGCTTTTATATGATCGGGGATGTTCTCAAGAAGATATTCGGAAGCCAGAACGAGCGAAATCTGAAGAAGATCGCGCCGCTGGTGGATGAAATCAACCAGTATGAACCGGAATACCGCAAACTGAGCGATGATCAGCTCAGGGGCAAAACGGCCGAATTCAAGCAGCGCATCGCGAACGGAGAGGAATTGGACGACCTGCTCCCGGAAGCTTTCGCGGTTGCGCGGGAAGGTTCTTCCAGGATTCTCGGAATGCGGCCTTTTGACGTGCAAATGATCGGCGGTATCGTACTCCATCAGGGTAAGATCGCCGAAATGAAAACCGGTGAAGGAAAGACCCTGGTCGCCACCATGCCGATTTACCTCAATGCCCTGTCCGGCAAAGGCGTTCATCTGGTCACGGTCAACGATTACCTGGCCAAACGCGACAGCGAGTGGATGGGCAAGCTGTACAAATTCCTCGGGCTTACGGTCGGCTGCATCGTTCATGGGCTCGACGATCAGGAAAGGCAGCGGGAGTACGGAGCCGACGTTACCTACGGGACCAACAACGAGTTCGGCTTCGACTACCTGCGCGATAATATGAAATTCCGGCTCGAAGACCTGGTCCAGCGGGAACTCAACTTTGCAATCGTGGACGAAGTCGACAGCATCCTGATCGACGAAGCCCGGACGCCTCTCATCATTTCGGGTCCGGCTGAAAAATCCACAGAACTCTACTATCGCGTGAACCGGATCATTCCTCAGCTCCGCGAAGAAGGCCATTACACGAAGGAAGAGAAGACCCGGACCGTCGCCCTCAACGAAGACGGCGTCGCCAGGGTGGAAAAGCTCCTCGGGGTCGAAAACCTCTACGACCCGCGCAACATGACGATCAACCATCATGTGCAGCAGGCACTGCGGGCTCACGTTCTCTTCAAGCGCGACGTGGATTACATAGTCAAAGAGGGCCAGGTAATCATAGTCGATGAGTTCACCGGGCGTCTCATGCCCGGCAGGCGCTACAGCGAAGGACTCCATCAGGCCCTGGAGGCGAAGGAAAACGTCAAGGTCGAAAACGAGAACCAGACCCTGGCATCCATCACGTTCCAGAACTATTTCCGCATGTACAACAAGCTGGCCGGCATGACGGGTACGGCCGACACCGAAGCGCCCGAATTTGCCAAGATCTACAAACTGGAAGTCGTGGTCATCCCGACGCACAGGAAGATGATCCGGAACGATTTCCCCGATTCGATCTACCGGACGGAAGCAGAGAAATTCAGGGCGGTTGCCAGGGAAATCAAGGAACTCTACAGCGTAAAAAGACCGGTCCTGGTGGGCACAATCAGCATCGCCAAGTCGGAAAAACTGAGCGAAATGCTCAAAAGATCGGGCGTCCCGCACCAGGTGCTCAATGCGAAGCATCATGAGCAAGAAGCCGAAATCGTCGCGCTGGCCGGGCAACCCGGGGCCGTTACGATTTCGACGAATATGGCCGGCCGCGGTACCGACATCGTCCTTGGCCCGGGTGTAGTGGATCTCGGCGGATTGCACATAATCGGCACGGAACGCCACGAAGCGCGCCGGATCGACAACCAGCTCCGCGGCCGTTCGGGCCGCCAGGGAGACCCGGGATCGTCCCGTTTCTACCTCTCGCTCGAAGACGACCTGATGCGGATCTTTGCCGCAGACAGACTCTCCGGGCTTATGCAGCGCATCGGCATGGAGGAAGACGAACCAATCGAACATCGCCTGATCAGCAAGGCAATCGAAAACGCCCAGAGCCGCGTGGAAGCGCACAACTTCAGCATCCGTAAGCAGCTCATCGAATATGACGATGTCATGAACCAGCAGCGCGAGATCATATACCGCCAGCGTCAGGAAGCCCTCCAGGGCGGAAATCTCAAGCAGGCCGTATTCGATATGATCGAAGATATTCTGGATTCGACCATGGACGAGAATACGGCGGAAAAGACCTACGCCGAAGACTGGAACCTCGATCAGATAAATAAGGAGGCGACACGCCTGTTCGGATTTCAACCGAACTTCACGGTGGAAGGACTGGAAGACATGGACCGGGATGAGTTTCGGGAAGAACTCCTCACGCGCGTTCAGACACAGTACGATGCCCGCGAGCAGGAATTCGGCGAACCGATCATGCGCGATCTCGAAAACTACATGCTGCTCCAGACCGTCGATACCTTCTGGAAGGACCACCTCCTCAATATGGATTACCTGAAGGAAGGCATCGGCCTTCGCGGCTACGGGCAACAGGACCCGCTGGTTGCCTACAAACGCGAGGGACACGAGATGTTCCAGCAGATGATCGACCGCATCAAGGAAGAAACCGTCCGCATGCTTTTCCATATCCAGATCCAGCGTGAGGACCAGGTCCAGGAAATGCGGCGGGAGCAGGAAGACCAACCGATGTTCTTCGGGCCGGCGGATGAACCGCCTAAGAAACAGGCTGTCAGAAAAGATGGAAAGGTCGGCAGAAATGACCCCTGTCCTTGCGGAAGCGGGAAAAAGTACAAAAAATGTTGCGGCAGTAAGTAGGACTCCCTTCCAAATTCCCGGATTCAGCGTCGCTGCGGTCGAATCCGGATCGCGCTACCAGGGAAGGCTCGATCTGGCACTGATCGCGGCGGATAGTCCCGAGGGATGTACCGCGTCGGGCGTTTTCACCAGAAACGCATTCTGCGCGGCGCCGGTTGAAATCTGTCGCGAACGGCTGAAAAATCGCAAAGCAAAAGCCGTCCTGGTCAATGCCGGAATAGCGAACGCATGCACCGGTGAACCGGGAAAGCAACGGGCTTCCGAGATGACCGCTGCTGCCGCTGAAGCGCTGGGTTGCGCTGCGAACCTTGTTCTGCCCGCATCGACAGGCGTTATAGGAATGGAATTGCCCCTTGGTCCGGCCGTCCGCGTGATGCCGGAACTTGTCGGGGCGCTCCGCGCGGATGGCTGGGAAGATGCCGCCAAGGCCATAATGACTACGGACACCGTTCCCAAGATGGCGAGTGCGCAGGTGGTCCTGGGCGGGAAAACGGTTACGATCGGTGGAATCGCCAAGGGTTCCGGGATGATAGCACCCGATATGGCCACCCTTCTCGCCTTCGTCTGCACCGACGCTTCAGTCGGTCCGGACGTTCTCGACCACTGGACGAAGGCCGCAACCGACAAATCGTTTAACTGCATTACCGTTGACGGCGATACGAGCACAAACGACTCGCTGATCGTGCTTGCAAGCGGGGCTGCCGGAAATCCGGTGCTGAACGGTATCGAAAGCGCGGACAGCAGGGCCTTCGGCGAAGCACTCGGCGCGGTTCTGGAAGACCTTGCCGTTCAGCTGGTCACGGACGGAGAAGGCGCTACCAAGCTGATAGAGATCGGCGTAGTCGGCGCAGCCGACATTGCCGCCGCCAGAACCGTAGCGCTGACGGTCGCCAATTCACCCCTCGTAAAGACTGCATTCTTCGGCGAAGACGCGAACTGGGGAAGAATTGTTGCAGCGGCGGGCAGAGCCGGTGTGAAGGTCATCCCGGAAAAGGTCACTCTTTTCTTTGAAGACCTCTGCGTTTTCAAGGGGGGAACTCCCGTACTCGGCAAAGAAATCGAGGAGAAGGCAACGAGAGTTTTCAAGCAGAAGGAGATCCGCGTCCGCCTCGACCTCGGCATGGGAAACGCCGAATTCACGGCCTATACCTGCGATTTTTCATTCGATTACGTAAAGATAAACGCGTCTTACAGGAGCTGATTCCGGCTCGGGCGACGGGGTCCAATCTCGAAAATAGGCAGACCATAGACCCGAAATTGGTAAGTAAGGATTCGCAGCTTCCCAAGCTCCCGGGGCTTGCCGTCCAAACCACTGCAACTGTGTAGGGTGGTCACCCGCTTTAAGGGTGACCATCGTCCGGCCGTATCGATGATCCCCGATCCAAGGGGACGGAGGGTGGGTACGATGATGCCGCGCTCCGCTCCCCCAACGGTTCGCCGTTCATTTAGTTCTGCAATACTCTTCAAACATCCGTGCAAATCTGAACTATTTGTGTATCTCCAGAGCGTAAGCGTAAACAAGAACCAAAACAGCTATGTTGGGTATTCTCTCAGATGAAGCAGGAAGACTTTAAAACTGAGAGAGATATTTGGGTGAATAAGGCTCTTCGACCTGCCCATCCATCGCGTGCCTCCCGACCGGAAGACATGGACATTCCGGGCTTTAAGCTCCACCCGCTCAAGGATAACAGGGCTGAATTCTGGAGTGTCACGGTCAGGACAAATTGGCGCATTATCTTCAGGTTCGAGGATGGCGATGTTACCGATGTTGATTTGATCGACTACCATTAGCGGAAGACGAAGAAATGATAACAATGAAGCCCCCCGCATCCGGGCGAGACCGTACGCTATGAGTGCCTTGCCTTTGGGATTGACCGTAACCGAAGGGGCTAAAGCGCTTGGCGTGACGCGTCAGGCGCTCAACAACCTTGTGAACGGCAAAAGCGGAATTTCACCGGAAATGGCAATCCGGCTTTCCAAGGCTTTCGGCAGCAGTCCGGAAACTTGGCTTAAGATGCAGCTCAATTATGATCTTGCTCAAGCGAGGCAGCGCGAAGACAGGATTCACGTTACGCGGGTCCAACGGCCGGACGATCAACCTCCATTGTAGAAAACCCGTCCAAAGGCCGGGGCTTTAAGTGCAGCCCCCCAGGGGGCAAAGCTGGTCCGCCGCACTTAAGCGTTATTCTATATCTCGTGCTGAATGGTCGCGGAGACCTCCGAGCGCGAGATCGTTATGTGATAACATGCCGGCAAGACACAGTTCCTTGACCGTGTCGCCCGCTATCCTGCCAACTGCACCCGTATATCCCGACTCCATGCGCGGCACTCTTCTCAGGTCACCACGAAACCATTTTCTCGTAGCCTGCCTGAACGAAAATTTCCCTACCTGAAAAAGCTATGAATCGGCTCACCGCTCTCGATGCCATTCTTATCTCCGATCTCAATTCTTCAAGGTCGTCAACAGTCTGCATATTCACTCCTCACTGTTCACCCTCTCCAACACCTCCTCCACAATCTCATCTATCCCCTTCCCTTCCGTATCCACTTCGAAATCCGCGCTTTCCGCATAAAGCGGTTCTCGGTCGGACAGGATTTTTCTCACCTCCTCTTTTAGAGATAGTCCGGACAGCGGAGGGCGCGTCGTACAGGATTCGGGGTCTGCCGTAATTCGGCAATGGATGGTTTCGGCCGACGCTTTGAGCCAGATCGTGAAAAAGCGTTTCTTCAGTGTGTCCCTGTTGGCGGAATCGATGACCACCCCGCCTCCGGTCGAGACAACGATGCCCTCCTGTGAGGCTAGGGATGCAAGCAGCTCGGATTCGGCTTTTCTGAAGGACTCCCAGCCTTCCTGCCTTACCCAGCAGGAAATCTCGCGACCCGACGTCGCGATCAGGTGTTTGTCCATATCGATGAAAAGTCGGCCGAGTCTATCGGCCAGAATTTTGCCTGCGCTGGTTTTGCCGGTTGCACGAAAACCGATAAGTGCTATATTGCGCTCTCTCATTAATCTCTCTCAAATCGGTACGAACCATGGATTCAAATATACGGGAAAATCCAAAGAAGCGGCGCGGCATTGTGGAATACATGCCGTTTCTGCCCGCGGTCATTGCATCCGCCCTGAAGCTCCTGCACGGCACATGCCGGTTTACGCTGGTCGGTGAAGAGCACCTCCAGGCAGCTAAAGACTGGGGCGGTCCCTCGATTGCCGCTTTCTGGCATTTTTCCTTTCCGACGGTTTTATACTTTTTCCGGGGACAAGGCTATCTTACCATAACCAGCCGGAGCCGTGACGGAGAATTGGCCGCAAGGCTCGTAAACAAGCTCGGATACGAGGCCTTCCGGGGTTCTCCTGGAAAAGGCGGGGCCACAGCTCTCAAGCAGCTCATAGCCGCTTTTCGGGACAGCGCGGGAGGCGGATTCGTGGCGGATGGTTCACAGGGACCTGCGCAGATAGCCCAGAAGGGTTTGATCGCCTTGGCGCTGCATTCAGGATGCCCGGTTTTCCCCGTCAGCGTAGCTGCAAATCCCTGCTGGCGATTCAGGAGCTGGGACAGGACGCTTCTGCCCAAGCCTTTTTCGAGAGTCGCAGTCGCCTTCGGGCCGCTGATCCGGGTCGAGAAAGGGGCCACCCCCGAAAAAATCGAGAATTACCGGCTGCAACTCGAAAGGAGCCTGAACGAAGCGGTTGCTTCAGCTGAGAGGGCCGTCGCCGGGTGGGATTAGAACCCATTGGATAGTTTTTGTGGAGTTTGCCTCGCGCTGGACATCGTGCTTCAAATTGTGTTGGTGAATATGGGAAACCAGTGAAAAAGAGAAGCCCATGTCTGAGCACAAGAAGAGTTACGAGGAACGCCTTGCAAGCAATCCGGCACTGCTGGAGCGGTTGGACGCAATACTTGATATTGCGGAGAATGTGTATGGAAGGTTTGGGACCGCTGATGAAGCCGAGGAGGCGGCAATCGAGGAGTTGCAGCAAATGGGGAGGTAATTGCTCCGCAACTGGGCGAAAAATCGAGAAAAGCAGAAATCCCGGAAGTGGAAGAACGTTTGAAGGTTAGGGAACGGTAAGAAAACTCCACTGGCAGACGGTGTTCTGGAAAATAGAAATCTTGGAACATACTTTCCTTGATGGAACCCCGTCGTTGTGCCCTTTTTCCAGTTCAGCACGGGTCCAATGCCGAAGCTAATCTTGGCCGCTGCGACGTAGAGTGGAATTCTCGACTTCGGAGCTGGTGTGCCATCCGCACGGGTTCCGGAAAAGCTCAAGGAGCACTATGGAATAAGCATCCCTACAAACATGGTGCGTCAAATCACAGAAGATCACGGCTCCAAGACGGCCGGAAACGAAAAAATTCTCGGTGAGATTCCGGAGGAGCATGGCAAGGAGTGTGTTATCGGGCAGATTGACGGCAGCATGGTCCCCATTATCGAGATTGCCGAAGCGGCCGAGCATGATCAGAGCTTGGATCGACGAAAGTATCGGGAGCTTTGCTGGAAAGCAAGTGTGGCTGGCGCTTGCCTACCCCAAATGGTCCATGAGCCCTTTCTATAGAACTACCTTTGGAGGGCCGGATGAGAAGCCGGAGATTTACTCATGCACTGTACTGTCCGAGCCGGTCTGGGCGAGAGCAGTCGCGTCATTGTGTTGGAGACGGCCTCCCTGGATGGCCGACCAAGCCTCAAGAGTTTTTTCGCATCAGGCCGACTGTCTGCTCGATTTCCATCATGTTTGCGAGTATCTCTCACCTGCAGCGGCCATCTTAGCCCGATGAACAAGGCTGAGTGGTTTAATGAGCAGAGAAAGAATCTGAAAGACGGACATATTTCAATTGTGCTGGATGAACTCCGGCAGCATAAAACGGGACTCCGGCGAAGAGTCAACCGGTGAGAAAATTTACGATTACCTGAGCAAACGGAAAACTCAACCGGATTGCAAGAATGCCTTGGAGGTGGGTCTGCCCATCGGTATATCATTCAAGATCGCCTCAAGCTGCCAGGAGCCTGGTGGAAAAGCAAAACGCCCGATCCATGCTTCCCCTAGAGTGTGCAGGGCGAACGGAGATTGGGATAGTTATTGGGCATCCCGAAAAAAACATGCTGCCTGATTTCCAATCACTTTTGATTGCACCCAGTTAAAACTGTTCAGATTATTTAGCTTCCTAGGACTGAGGTAAAACTAGAAAGTCGAAGAGTAGCAGCGCGCAATGGGTTTGCTGAAGGGAGCCCAAAAGAAACACGGTCTTTCTGTAGCCCCCCGAAGAAGGCTTGATGAGAAGTGCTGCAAATTGCACCAAGGCCGAAAGAGTGGGAGAACAAAGAATATGGACGATATTCAACTTCAAGCGCCACAACCATCGAATGACCAAGCGCAGTGATCCACAAGGATAATGCTCCGGAAACAATAAAACAAAATCGAGAAAAGGCATGAACACCGAACCCAAAATGATTATAGTGCATAGACTCTCTCGTTCTTCCAGGGTCTTTCACAAAATCTACCAAAAGTCAATGCAGGAACCAGTATGAACAGAATCGACATTCGGTATTTGTTGGCGTTCATTTTGCTAACCGGCTCGGTGTTTGCTACCCATAGGCCTGTAATCCCGGCCGTAGATACTGTGGCCAAGGCAGAACTCGCAACAGCAACGACTGATCCAATCGATTACATTGGCAACTATAACAGTCTGAATGCAGCCTTGACTGCCATCGGTTCGAGCGCCAAGACTTTAGTAATCAACAAGGCCACCGTGATAAATCAAAGCGCGGTAGTCCCGGCTACCCTCGCCATCAAAATCGAAAAAAGTGGGTCAATAGGATTGGCCGGTCAAACCCTCACTATCAACGGCACCTTCTCTGCCGGAATCCATCAGGTCTTCTCCGGATCCGGCACGGTGGTCTTCGGCAAAGGGTCAACCTCAGAGATAATTCCTCAGTGGTGGGCAGAGAACACAACCCCGGGGACGACCGATATGACGAGGGCTTTTCGTACCGCCTTTGTGGCTGGTTATGTGAACAACGGAGGGCCCGGAATTCCGGTTCGAATTCCATCCGGGACCTATCTGATTACCGATTACATCACGACCGGCTCATGCCAGACGGTAAGATTCGACCCGCACGTTACTATTAACGCCGCATTGCCGAATGAAAAGACCAGTTTGTTCAATGTGGCTAACCAGACTGATGTGGAATTCGTTGGTGATTTCACCATCCTAAACGGCAACCGGGCCGCGGCGAGTCCGGAAGTTGAAGGCAATAGCGCTGCATTCTATCTTTACGGAAGCGACAACGTCTCAATTGAGAATATGACTATCAATGACTTTGCCACAGACGGAATCACTCTTGAAGGTGACGATACGCTTTCAGGGCCTTGCCGGAATGTTACGATAAGAAACGTTGTCTGCAACAATAACCGCAGAAACGGTTTGAGCATAGTAAGCGCCATAGGATGCACAGTAATCGGCGGGGAGTTCAAGAACAGCAATGGAGCACCTCACGGCCCTTGGGCTGGGATTGATATTGAACCCGATGCCGACTGCTACATTGAGAATGTGAATTTGAACGGCGTCCATACGAAGGGCAATGTTGGAAAAGGCATACTCATTGTCCCGGCGGGGCTGTCAGCACCCGGAGCGGGAAGTTCAATTTCTGTCACGATTCTCGACGGGAAGTCCGTCAACGATGGCGGGTTCGGCACCAATTTGGGCGGATTGGTTTTCGCCAACGGCGGGGCTCTAACAAGCGAGATCCACGGTAATATCAAGGTGGACGGCTTCATAATCGATTCGCCGACAGGAGCGGGCGTCAAGTGGTGGAACTGGGATGCAACTTATAGCCCACTGACTATCCTTAATGGCGTGCAGGTATTCGACCCGGATTACTCTGCCGCCGCCGTTTCGAACGCAGATAAGGCCGGCTTCCTGATTAATGCCGATTCTGCTCAGGGGATTACTTCATTGGGGAACATCATACTCAAGAATTGCCTTGCAGAAGACCGTAGGGGCACTCCAAGAATGTCTTGGGGATGTCTGATAGCAGGCAGTGCCGGTAAGACTGTAAATGACGTACTCATTGAAAACTTCCGGACGATTAGCCAGACAGCCGCCGAAAGCGACGTCTTTACCACGGTCAATGCAACGTCCGTTCTCAATAACGTAGAGGTAAGAGATGATGGAATGTTTCCGCTTTCACTCGGTGCGGGAACTTGGGACATCTCAGGTTACGGTGGGAAGCAGATATTCAATACGGGGAGCAGCCAGTATAATCTTCCTCGTGCCGCTTATTGCAAGGGCCTATCATACACCATTCACAATAAGTTCAAGGGTGCCATGTTTCTGCGCCCGTTAACCGGGGACACAATATTAAACAACGGCATGGCTGTAAACGGAGACATGTATTTGTACACCTACGGGGACTACATCCGTGTACAGTCGGATGGAACCAACTGGCTGGTGACAGAAATTATCCGAAAATAAGGGACCGGGCACCGAAGAAGTCAACGCAGGGCTCAGGAGCCCGCAAATCTGATGTTTAAAGAAAGACGGGTTGGGCATGAAAGGCCATGCCCAACTCACAATCCCATCTTCATCCATTGATAACTCTTGTCGAGGTTACCCCCAGAGCATTCAGAAGTTATACCTCCGGCAAAGCCAGATGCTTGTAAAACCGTTGACCGCTCAAAATAATTGTAAATCATCACTCCAGCAAAAGTCAAACTCTGTGAGTCTCCCCGCCAGCAAAGCCGGGGGGTTACCATGATTAATTAGAACGTGAAGCAGGGATTAAACCCAATTCAGTACATGTCATAAATCTGAGACAGACAATCAAAATACCACACTTATTTATTCACGAAAAACATAGAGTTTATTGTTGAATAAGCTACAGTCGAAGGAAGGCCAACCTGGACCTGCTTTCCATTGGCAACCGCTAACATGGCCGTTGCAAGCATCTCTTTTGCTCTTGCCGTGTTTGCAACGAACCATCTTTGACTAAAACTGCCGGCAGTATCGGTGAGGGCAACATAGACCTGATCAGCAGCCGGACCAGGCCCGCACATTGTGACAGTGCAGTAATAGAAGGTATCCGCTGCAAAACAAGCGTTCGAGGATACTGCAGCAACACAAACAAAGGCCAGCACGAACAGTAATTTTTTCATTACATTTTCCTCCGTTTTTTCTAGTCCATTATTTAGTCAACGTTTCGCAGGGCCAGGCAGCCATTTCATCCCCCCTCCGCTGCCCCTTTCAATTTGATGGCCACTCTACATTAGAGCGCCTATTCTGGCTTAGTAATCGGTTGTTTTATTACTGAGCAACAGCAATATTATTGCGGTAAAATGTTGTTCAGACTGCCCCCGATTTGCATCACAGGGAGCAAATCTAGTCCCGGGGCGAAGGTCACATTTTGGTATATTGTACCCGGCCCAAGGATTAGTATTAAGATAGCTGTTCAGACTCAGTGAACACAATTGGACCTTGGTCCAACATGTAGCGGAGGTAAAGATCGCCCATTTGAAGAGCTTTGATCGTAACTAATCACAGGGCACTTACACGTTTTTAAATAATTCCCTTGAATCTTGGCCGAAAATTGCACTTCATGCTGAGCACGGCCGAGTTTTTCTGGTATGGGAAGGTGGAAAGCTGTGAACAAGGAGCGAGGACCTGCAGCCGATGCCTTCCGAGATGCCGAAAATCAATGCCGCCGCAAACCCTGCTTTAACTCACGAGGAA
>JAEZHY010000132.1 GCA_023416335.1 Pseudomonadota bacterium
AGGCTTTAACGTTGCCTGGGTCCGGAGGACAAGAGGCTTCGCGTAGAATTACCAGTCCCTCTTGCCTGCGGCACGGGCAACCAAAACCACGTTGCCCTTGTCACCCACAGTTTGGTTCCTGGCGCGAGACGGTGGGCATGATGAAGCGCTGTGCCCATCCTGCAACCTTATCCTATTGTTTTCTTTCGTGTATTTCGTGCCTTTCGTGGTTAAGGGTTTTGTTTCTGCATTTTGGTTGCGGCTCTGCTGCCCCAAGCTCTTTCGTTGTTCTAGTAGACGTACTTTTTCGCGTATTCGGCGTCGTTGTAAAGCCCTTCGCCGAAACGGTCTTTTCCGAAGTCGCGGATTATTTTCTGTCCTTCATCGGAGGCGACAAAATCTATGAATTTCGCAGCCTCCTTTGAACCCGGCGTCGCACCATCGGGCCCGCACAGGGCATGGTAAGTATTGACGAGGAACTTGTCTCCCTTAAACAGAATCTTGAGCTTCGGCATATTCTTCCGCTCCGCCACCCAGGTGCTGCTGTCGGTCATGAAATAGCCTCCCTCGTCATTGGCGCGCTTCAGGGTAGCCGTCATGAATTGTCCGGTTACCACGTACCAGTCTCCCGAGGGAGTCAACCCGGCTTTCTTCCAGATCTCCACTTCTTTCTGATGGGTCCCGGAATTATCGCCTCTCGAGAAGAATTTCGCCTTTGCATTTGCAATCCGCGTATAAGCTCCTGCTGCGGTCTGCTCTTTGGAGATACCGGCGGGATCGTTGGCCGGACCGACTATGAAGAACTCGTTCGATCCGATCAGGACGTGCTTTGTGCCCCATCCCTCTTCAAGTGCTTTCTTTTCGCCTGCCGGAGCATGCACCATGATCATATCGACCGTTTTTTCCTTCAGTGCTTTGAGGGATTCCCCGGACCCGGCTTTCTTCCAAAGCAGGGTTATGCCCGTCTTCTTAGCGAACTCATTGCCCAGAACTTCGAGCAACCCCAGTTCTCCCGGACTCCCGGTGGCAAGAGAGAACCTCATCGGGCTGGTCCCATACACACCGTCATATTTTTCATCTGCCGAAACAGCAAAGCACATCGCAGCAAGCACCACTCCGGTCACCCAAAACACAAATAATCTTCTCACGTCAGTCTCTCCCTTTTCCCTTGAATGTTCCGGTACTCACAACTTCAGGTCCAAAGAAACGTTCGAGATTCAAAAGCGTGTGTCTTTTATGACATAATGCGTAGCTGAAAAACACATTGATTGTCCAGCTAAAAGTGCATACACCTTTTTCCCGTGGATTGCATATCCGCGGATGAAGAGGATCTCTTTTCCATTTCGAATTGACTCGACACCATCGGGAGTTTCGACATGAGCAGGTTTCTCATGGTAGACGTCGGGGCGGGAACAATGGACGTTCTGTACTACGACGACCGAAGCGGGATCAATTACAAGGCCGTCGTCAAATCGCCGGTGCGGTATATGAGCGAGAGGGCGGCGCAACTTCGTGGAAACGTCCTTATTACCGGCCGCGAGATGGGCGGGGGCGCCCTCGCCCGGATCCTCGCAAAGCATACGGAAACCGCCGAGGTGGTGATGACCCGCTCATCGGCACTCACAATCAGCCACGATCCCGCACGGGTACAATCCCTGGGAATTCGGATCATCGACGATGATGAGGCCCGAAGCATACCCGCGCTGGAAAGTTACACCCGACTTCTATTGGGAGATCTTCAGAAAAACCACCTGGAGCAGATCGTTCAGGACCTGGGCGTACCATTTGAGTTCGACGTAGTCGCCATATGCGCCCAGGATCACGGCATGCCGCCCGGGGGCGTCTCTCACCTGGATTACCGGCATAACCTTTTCAAAAATAGACTCGACCGGCAGCCTTTCCCTCACACACTTCTATACGCGGCCGATGAAGTCCCGCAAACTTCAGGCTGCGGTCCATCGTGGAAGACGCGAAAGCCTTCCTTCCCGCCGGGCGGGTTTATGTGATGGACAGCGGCATGGCAGCAATTCAGGGTGCGTCAATGGACTTCGAAGCGAGGAAAAAGAGTAATATTGTCGTCCTCGATGTCGCGACCTCGCACACCGTCGGCGCGACCCTGGCGGAAGGAGAGATCGCCGGTTTTTTCGAGTACCACACATCCGATATAACTGTTGAAAGGCTTGATTCCCTGATCGTGGAACTGGTCGAAGGAACACTCGATCACAAAACCATTCTGCGGGAAGGCGGACACGGGGCATACATTCGCAGAAAAATCGGAATGGAGTCCCTCGAAATGATCGTTGCAACCGGTCCCAAACGCGGACTCGTTGCTCACTCGATGTTGCCCATTACCTATGGGGCGCCTCTGGGCGACAACATGATGACGGGGACCGTCGGACTCCTTGAAGCCGCTCGCAGGCGCGAGGGAATGGAGCCCATAACATATCTGTAATTTCACCTCGATACAGTTGCCCTGGCAGGGTCGGGTAACGCCGCGATCGGTCACTCAAAGGTCATATTCCGGCTTTGCCGAACAGGTGCGTGGCCACCTGCTCTTGCCGCCCCGGTAGGCCGTGTGGTTACAGACGCTAATTCCGCAGCCACCCGGAACCACTATCCTTTTTCCTCCCGCGCCGACGCGCCCGGAGATTTCGGGCGACCCGCCGTTCCTAATTATAGTTGCCGACTCCAACTGTTACTTACAGCAACTCATTACCGAACTCTCAAAAAATCCCTCATTCGAACCTGCCTGTCCACCTCCGGTTCGCCCCTATATGTTTAAATTAACATATTGAAATAATTAGATAATTAGTCTAGGTTCCAACATATACGCACCGCGTATGTGCGCGGTCTCCAACCGAATAACCAGGAAATTTAACAGCCAGGCGAAAAGACACGATCTTTCCGGATTTATTTCGAGAGAAGGAGAAGGACATGGGAGTTACACGGCGTGAGTTCCTTTTCATCTCAGGCGCCATGGGTGCCGGTTTGGCACTGTCGAGCCTGGGCGTCGACATGCGCCCGGTGGTGGCCTATGCGGAGGAACTCAGTAAAATCGACAGGATCAAGAGCGCCAGGCAGACCTATTCTCTGTGCTATTACTGCTCGGTTACCTGCGGGTTGATCTGCAGCAGCGATCCGAAAACGGGCAGGATTTTCAACATCGAAGGGGACCCGGACCACCCCATCAGTGAGGGGGCGCTTTGCGCAAAGGGTGCCGCAACATACATGATGTCCGCCAGAAACGAGCATCGGTTGACAAAAGTCCTTTACCGCAAGCCGGGCGGAACGCAATGGGAACAAAAGCCGCTTGACTGGGCCCTGACGCAGATCGCAAAGAAGATCAAGGCGGAGCGCGACAAGAGCTTCATGGTCAAAAACGAAAAGGGCCAGGTGGTCAACCGACTCGAGTCGATCGCGCACATGGGAAGCTCGAAGCTCGACAACGAAGAATGCTGGATGGTCACCACGGCGATGCGAGCACTCGGCCTAATCCAGATCGACCATCAGGCAAGGGTCTGACACGGTCCCAGCGTAGCGGCTCTGGGAGAGTCGTTCGGGCGTGGTTCGATGACCAATCACTACAACGATATCAAGAACAGCGACTGCGTTCTGATCATGGGCAGCAATGCGGCGGAAAATCATCCCATCTCTTTCAAATGGGTCTTGCGCGCCAGGGAGCAGCGCGGCGCGAAGATTATCCACGTCGATCCCCGTTTCACCAGGACCTCGGCACAGGCGGATCTCTACACTGCCCTGAGATCGGGTACCGACATCGCCTTCCTCGGCGGCATGATCAAATACATCCTGGACAACAACAAGTTCTTCGAAGAGTACGTAAGGGATTACACCAACGCCTCTTTCATCATCGACGACAAGTTCGGCTTCAACGACGGTCTTTTCTCGGGCTACGATCCTTCCACCCGGAAGTACGACAAGTCCACCTGGACCCTCAAGCTGGACGCCAATGGAGTTCCCGAAAAGGACCCGACTTTCCAGAACCCGCGTTGCGTTCTGCAGATGATGAAGGCGCACTACTCCCGGTACGATCTCGAGAAGGTCTCCTCGATTACCGGGACCCCGGTGGAAGATCTCAAGGCCGTCTACGAGATGTACTCCTCCACCGGCGTCAGGGACAAAGCCGGTACGATCCTCTACGCACTGGGCTGGACGCAGCACACCGTCGGCGTTCAGAATATCCGGACCATGGCGATCATTCAGCTTCTGCTCGGGAATATCGGTATTGCGGGCGGAGGCGTGAATGCACTGCGCGGGGAACCGAACGTGCAGGGATCGACCGACCAGGCGATACTCTCGCACATTCTTCCAGGCTATCTGAAAGCCCCGACTGCTTCATTGGCTACCCTGGATGAATACCTCAAGAAGAATACGCCGACGACCAAGGAACCGCAGTCGGCAAACTGGTACCAGAACACTCCGAAGTACATGGTGAGCCTTCTCAAGACATGGTACGGCGATAGTGCCAAGAAGGAAAACGGTTTCGCCTACTCCTACATCCCCAAGCTCGATGACGGGCAGGACGCCACGCTGCTCAACATGATCGACAGGATGTACGAAGGCAAAATCAAGGGCTTCACCTGCGTCGGCCAAGATCCGGCGTGCAGCCTCCCAAATGCCGGGAAGGTCCGGGATGCATTCGCAAAGCTCGACTGGATGGTGCACATCAATATTTTCGATAATGAGACGGCTTCCTTCTGGAAGGGTCCGGGAATGGATCCGAAGAAGGTAAAGACGGAAGTCTTCCTGCTGCCCGCCGCGGCGTCTATGGAAAAAGAAGGCAGCATGAGCAACAGCGGCCGCTGGCTGCAGTGGAAATACGTTGCGGAAAAGCCGCCGGGAGATGCCCTTTCGATGGGCGACATCCTCTACCGACTCGTCGTGAAACTGAAAGCGCTTTACAAAAAGGAAAAGGGAGCTTTCCCCGATCCGATCGTCAACCTAGCCTGGAACTATGCGGACAAGAACGGGATGTACGATGCGACTGCGGTCGCCAAGGCAATGAACGGGTACTTCCTCGAAGACGTAACTGTCGGCGATAAGACTTTCAAGAAGGGGGAATGCGTTCCCGGATTTTCCTTCCTACAGGACGACGGGAAAACCTCCAGCGGAATATGGATTCATTCGGGAAGTTTCACCCAGGATGGGAAGAACCTGATCGCCCGCAGAAAGAAAGACGATCCGACGGGCCTTGGGCTCTATCCCGAATGGGGCTGGGCATGGCCGGTCAACCGCCGGATTCTCTACAACCGGGCCTCGGTGGACAAGAACGGGCAGCCGTTCGATCCCTCGCGCGCAATTCTGAAGTGGGTGGACGGCAAGTGGGTGGGCGATGTCCCCGACGGTCCCTGGCCGCCGCTGGCAGACAAGGAAAAGGGCAAACTGCCGTTCATCATGAAGCCCGACGGCGTCAGCGCCCTGTTCGGTCCGGGACTGGCGGAAGGTCCCTTCCCCGAGCATTACGAGCCTTTGGAAGGTCCTCTGTCCAAAAACATCATGTCTTCTCAACTGAGCAGTCCGGTGATCAAGATCTTCAAGAAGGAATGCGACAAATACTCCGGCTGCGATCCGAAGTTTCCATTCGTCGGCACCACCTATACCAGTACGGAACATTGGTGTACGGGGGCCGAGACCAGATGGCAGTCATGGCTCACCGAAGCTCAGCCTCAGGCATATGTCGAAATCAGTAAGGAACTGGCTGAACTCCGCGGGATCAAGAACGGGGACAGGGTCAAGGTCGAATCTCCGCGCGGGAAGGTCGAATGCGTGGCAATGGTGACGACGCGTTTTCGTCCCTTCAAGATCGGAGGACAGACCGTTCACCAGGTCGGCCTGACCTTCAACTACGGCTGGCTCTTCCCCAAGGACGGCGGCGACAGCGCGAACCTGCTGACTCCCACGGTCGGGGACGCGAACACCATGACCCCGGAATACAAAGCCTTCATGGTCAATGTGACGAAGGTGTAAGGAGTGCGACATGGCCCAAGGAAAATCCATACTGGTTGATACCTCCAAGTGTACCGCCTGCCGGGGATGCCAGGTTGCCTGCAAACAGTGGCATGGGCTGCCCGGCACAAAAACGAAGCAGATCGGGACTTATCAGAACCCGCAGGACCTTTCTGCCGAGACGTGGAAACTCGTCCGTTTCTCCGAAGGGGTGAAAGAAAACGGCAAACCTTACTGGTACTTCTTCTCCGAACAGTGCCGCCACTGCGTGGAACCTCCGTGCGTGGACGCAATCGGAGGCTACCAGCCCGAAGGCGCGATCAAGAACGAGGCCACCGGGGCGATAATCTTCACGAACAAATCCAAAGAAGCCCCTTTCGAGGAAGTACGCGACGCATGTCCGTACAATATTCCCCGCAAGAATGAGAAAACCGGGGAGCTGGCAAAATGTAACATGTGCATCGACAGGATCACGAACGACAAGCTGCCAGCATGCGTTCAGAGTTGTCCGACCGGCGGACTCGTCTTCGGAGATCGTAAGGAGATTCTGGACATGGTGAAGAAGCGGGTCGAGGAATTGAAAAAGGCCTACCCGAAAGCCATGGCCCTGAACCCGGATGAAGTGCGCGTGATCTATATTGTAACCGACGATCCCCAAAAGTATCACAAGTTCGCGGTAGTATGATACACAGCGGGGGCCGTTAACAGGTGGAATGTAGAACAAGTAGACGGTGAGTCGTGTAGGGTGGGCACGAAGCTTTACCGTGCCCACCACCCGGCCATCCCGACGAGACTTGATCCGAGGGGACGGACGGTGGGCACGAT
>JAEZHY010000154.1 GCA_023416335.1 Pseudomonadota bacterium
CTCGTGCAGTCTCCCACGAAAAGTTGAGCGGCCCCGCCTCCGCCCTCCACCCCGAATCGCTGACCGATAATTTCCTCCGGCAGTTCGATTATCTGCTTCACTCCGGTTGCAACCTGATGAGCGGAAAACATCTTTGCAAGGCCGGCTTTTTGGGCAAGGATCGAGTTGACGCCGTCAGCCGCAATTACGACGTCGGCAAACATCTCGTCCTCACCCGCCCGGATGCCGATAACCTTCCCATTTTCATAGAGAAGGTCGTCGACGCAGATGTTACAGGCAAGCATCGCTCCGGCCTCTTCGGCCTTCGCGGCAAGCCATGCATCGAACTCGGCCCGGAGCAGGGTAAACGAGTGATATGGCGGCGCGCCCCAGCCGGTATCCCGGCAGTCTATGGATGTGCTTCGCCCTTCGTCCATGAACGTGATTATCTCGCGGACAACCGGCCTTTCCACAGGGGCTTCTTCCCAGAACTCGGGTATGATCCGGTTCAGCGCGTGGGTATACATCCTTCCGCCGAACATATTCTTGGCGCCGGGGGCTGATCCCTTCTCGATCAGGAGGACTTCGTGGCCTTCCCTGGCGAGCAGGTATGCGGCCGTACTTCCGGCCGGACCGGCGCCGACTATTATCGCGGTAAACCTATCTTCCGACATTGTGGCACCATCAGGCCTTGAGGGCCGCTTTAAGTTCATCGATGAGTCTGGGTACAACCTGGTAGAGGTCCCCAACTATCCCGTAATCTGCAGCATCGAATATCGGGGCATTTTCGTCACGGTTAATGGCAAAGATCACCTTGCTGTCCCGAATACCCGTGACGTGCTGCACCTGGCCGGATACTCCGACCCCCAGGTAGAGTTCCGGCTTCACCTTCTTCCCGGATATCCCGAGATAGAGTTCTTCCGGAAGCCAGTGCAACTCCTCGGCAATAGGCCGCGAGCATGCGACCTCCCCGCCTATCGCCGCCGCAAGTTCCCGGGCAATTGAAATGTCTTCCGGCTTTTCGATCCCCCGCCCAACGCAAACCACCACTTTGGCTTCAGTGATATCGACGGACTGCCTTTGCCTGGGCGACCGGCCTACAACCCGTACAGCCGATTCCGTTGGCCCCTCGAGTTCCCTGATCTGCCCCTGCCGCCCTTCCCGTGGCGCGGCAGGCTCAAACGTCCTGGGAGGGATGGTTGCCAACTGCGGGCGCGCGGTGCACAGCACCGTCTGGATCGCCGCTCCGCCATAGACCATCCGTTCCATCCGGAGCCTCCCGTCCTCAAGTTCGAACTTGGTGCACCCGCTGCAAAGTCCGGCATTCAACCGGGCGGACAGCCTGGCCGCGATCTCTTTGCCGCGTGCGGTAGCCCCGATCAGGAACACATCAGGGTCTTCCGCTCGTGCAGCATCGGCGAGAACCGGGAGGTAGGCCTCGATCGGCTGCTCCGGAGCGAGCGGAGGAAGCACGAAGACTTCATCCGCGCCGCAACGGATGAACTCCTGTGCGAGGCCGGCGTCCATAGCGAAAGCAGCAAGCCTTGTGCCAAGCTTCTCCGCCAGACCGTACCCGCCACCCAGAAGCTCACGGACGGTGTCCGCATTTTCTGAAAAAACAAAAACCCCTGCCATAATCACACTCCTCAGGCGATAACGCCCTCTTTCAAAAGGGCCGTAATCGCTGCCCGTATTCCGTCAGCGTCGGCGGCAAATTTCTGCCGTTTTCTATCCATGGTCGCTGCGAAAATGCCCGCTGCCTGGAGCCGGGGATCGCAGGCCTGACCGACCGCATCAGGCCCCATGCTGCGAACAGGTTTCTTGGCTGCCCCGAGTACCTGTTTCAAAGTCGGAATCCTGGGCACGTTAATATCCGGCAGGATAGTCACCAGAGCGGGAAGCTTGACAGCCACCGTTTCGATCCCGTCCTCGAGCTTACGGTCGGTTGTGATTTCACCATCCGAGCAGCTCAGTTTATTGACGCAGGTCACGCAGGGAATACCCAGCATCTCGGCCAGAAGGGGCCCAACCTGCTGCGCATACAGGTCTCCGGAACCCTCCCCGCATAGGATGAGATCGTATTCGATCCCTGTCCTGATTGCGGCCGCGAGAAGGGATGCGGTCTGCAGTGGAGCAAGATCGGCAAATGCCGGGTCATTGACGAAATAGGCCGTATCCGGGCCGCGCGAGAGCGCGTCTTTGAGGCAAGCCTTCGCCGATGGCGGTGCAACCGTGATGGCTGCAACCGTGCCGCCATTCTGTTCCTGAAGCCTTACCGCTTCCTCGATGGCATTGCGGTCATAGGAACTGATCTTATATCCTGCCCGGTCCAGAAGCAGTTTCCTGGACGCGGCATCGACCTTGATGTCGGCGTCGTCTATCACCCATTTGAAACAGGCTAACGTTTTCAGCATAAGCCATCCCCACTCTAGCGGAGCACGTTACCGGCAATGACCATCTTCATGACCTCCGACGTGCCCTCGTAAATCTCCGTGATCTTTGCATCGCGATAGAGGCGCTCGGCCTTGGTGCCTTTTATGTAGCCGATGCCGCCATGGATCTGGACGGCCCGGTTCGTCTGCCTGGCCGCGGTATCCGATGCAAACAGCTTGGCCATGGCCGCTTCCTTGCTGTAGGGCATGCCCTGGTCATAACACCAGGCGGCATGGTAGGTCAGGAACCTCGAAGCCTGAACACTGGTGGCCATATCGGCGAGCATCCACTGGATTGCCTGGAAATTGGAAATGGGCTTTCCGAACTGGATTCTGTCCTTGGAATAGTTGATGGATTCGTCCAATGCGGCCTGGGCTATGCCGAGCGCCTGGGCGGCAATTCCGATCCTGCCGCCGTCAAGGGTCATCATGGCAATCTTGAAGCCCTGGCCTTCGCCTCCGAGAAGATTCGCTTTGGGAATTCGACAATCTTTGAGGAGAACCTCGGAAGTGAGCGCGCCGCGAATGCCCATCTTGTTGAGATGCTTGCCAATAATGAGGCCGGGAGTATCACCGGGGACAATGAAGGCACTGATCCCCTTTGTACCCTTGGATTTGTCGGTCATGGCGAAGACGATGATCACACCGGCAACAGGGGCGTTCGATATGAAGATTTTACTTCCGTTCAGCACGTACTCGTCCCCTTCGAGCACTGCAACAGTGGTTGCCGACGCTGCGTCCGTTCCCGCGCCCGGTTCCGTCAGGGCGAAGGCGCCAAGCGTCTCTCCTTTGCACAAGGGCACGAGGTACTTTTTCTTTTGCTCTTCTGTTCCAAACTTGAAGAGAGGAAAGGAGGCAAGCGAGGAATGGACCTCCAGGGTGAACCCCGTGCTGGCACATGCGCGGGAGAGTTCTTCGACAACGATTATATAGCTCAGGTAGTCGGAGCCGGCGCCGCCATATTCCTGAGGATAAGGAATTCCGAGGAGATCCTGTTCGGCGAGTTTCTTTATGGTTTCAGCAGGGAACCGTGCTTCCAGGTCGGTTGTCTCGGCCAGGGGCGACACGTACTTTTCGCAGAATTCTCTAACGCTCTGACGAATCAATTGATGTTCTTCGGTAAGCTGGAAATCCATTTAACTTCTCCCTTGTTCAGCCTTGAACCCATACCGCTTCGGGTCGGGTATGAAGCAGATTGACGGCCGTTATCGGAGTTCTATGAGAGCATCGAGCGCAAGAACCCCTTTGCCCTTTTCAAGCATCCGGAGCGGATTGACGTCGAGTGAGAGCAGGCGATTCCGGTGGTCCTTTGCAAATCGGGAAACGCTCACGATTGCATCGGCGAGGGCATCCACATCTGCGGCCGGTTTTCCCCGGTAACCCGCAAAGAGGCGAGAGCCGCTCAGTTCCCGTATCATCTCGAGAGCATCGGAGCGTTGAACCGGCGCGCACCTGATGGAGGTATCCCTCAGGACTTCTACCAGCACGCCGCCCATTCCCAGTACGATGGCAGGGCCGAACTGGTCGTCCATCTTCATTCCGATAAAAACATCGATGCCCTCCGGCGCCATTTTCTGTACCAGCGCTTTCAAATCCTCGCCCGGCGCGCATCCATTGCAGTTGGCCAGGATTGTCTCGAAGTTTGCCTTCAGGGCAGTTGGATCACAGATATTCAGCGCTACAGCCCCAACATCTGTTTTGTGGGTTATTTTGGAGCTGTCGATTTTGAGAGCTACAGGGAAGCCGACACTCTGTGCAAAATCCAGGGCCTCTTCCAGGGAGCAGCAGGATTTCCCTTCCGGCGAAGGAATCCCATATTCAGTCAGAATCTGATGCCCGAGGGATTCGCAAAGCGTGGTGCCGGCATGCTGCTCGAAACAGGAACCTACGCGGGCGACGCATTCCTGACTTGCCGGTTTTGTTTTCTCCAGGTTCCCTACCTCGGCAAGCCGCTTTAAGTATCGGATATAATTCCGGATAGGCTCAAACCCGCCCTGAATGATGGGAACAGGGTGTTTCTCATAGAACTCGGTGACTTCCGGTCGCCAGGATTCCACATTGAGCATATGAATCCCAACGAACTTATCCGGAGTGTTTGCTTTCTCACGCGCAACATATTCGGCTATTTTGCGCATATCCGTGCCGAAGTCATCGAAAGACTGCAATGAATAGAAAAACAGATCATTGGTCTTTTCCGCTACCATGGTATCGATTGTGCGATAGGAGATATCCAGGTCGATTCGAGCCTGACCTGTACTGTCCAGGGGATTGTTTGTAGCCGCGTAGTCGGGCAGGATCTCCCTGAGTTTGCTTCGTCCTTCCTCGGAAAACTCCGGCAACGACACGCCGAGACGTTCCAGGTTGTCGCTGATGTAGGCACAAAACCCGCCGGACAATCCCACAAACGAAACTCCCCCGGTTCTGACCGGTTTTCGGTATATCAACATCCTGGCCGTATCGACCATCTCGTCGATAGATTCGACCCTGATCACATTTTTTTGTTTGAACACGGCGTCCTGGATATCGTCCGAACCAACCATCGAACCGGTATGCGACCGGCAGGCGGAGACAGCCTTCTGCGACCGGCCAACCTTAAGGATGATCAGCGGTTTTTCCTTTTCAAGGGCCAAGTCCGCAACGCGGAGAAACTTCTCGGGGTCCTTGAACCCTTCAATAAAGGCGCCGATTACCTTCGTTTTGGGATCTTCAACCAGGTAGTGAATGAAATCGGAAGCTTCCAGAACCGCCTCATTGCCGCTGGAAAAGAGCCGACTGAGCCCCAGCCCGCGACGCTGTGCGGCATTCATGATGCCGAGCGAAAACGAACCGCTCTGCGAAACGGCACCGAACGGGCCATAGAGCATGGGATCGGGCAGAAGGCCGGCGAAGCACGACACTCCGCCGAGAAATGAAATTGCTCCAAGGCAGTTGGGCCCTATCACCCTGATGTGGGCTTTTTCAGCTGCTGCCTTCAGCTGTGTCTGGAGTACACGTCCCTCTTCACCCGTGAGTTCGGCAAAACCGGCCGAGAGTACCAGAGCGGCTTTGGTCTTCTTGGCAGCGCATTGTTCCAGGGTTGCCGGTATTCGACGTCCGGCAATCAGGAAAACGGCCAGGTCGATATCCTCGTCAATTTCTTCAACAGACTTGAAGCAAGGTCTTCCCCAGACCGTTTCCTTTTTGGGATGGACGGGATAGATCGGGCACGTCCAACCCTGCACCATATTGCCGTAAATAATATCCGCCCAGGATCCCGGCACATCCGAAGCACCGACAATGGCGACGGACTTGGGGTGAAATACCGGTTCCAGTTCGTGTTTCCAGTCATCCTCACGATTCATCGTGATTTCCTCCAAATTTAGAGCTGTATTGCCGAGGTTGCCCGCGTCCCCTTTCAGTCTTCGGGAGGCGCGGGGTCGTGTTTATTGCTAATCGGTTCGCCTCAAGCTTTCTTCGGCTCAGGCGGAGCATCAAGAGGCTGTTTATCGAGGTCATCGAGCAGCTTGAACTGCATCAGGCGTTCGGCGTTGGCTTCCTTGAAGCCCTTTTCCGCGGCCCTTTGTTTGAACCATTTGATATGTTCGGTTTCCTCGTTATTTACGATGGCCATCAGGTCGGAGTTGACCTGGAGTGCCGTCTTGAACCCCATAACGTCGAAGGCCCGGTTTATGGTGTACTTGCTGAGTTTGATCGCAAAGGGATCGATGGCGGCAATCTTTTTCGCCATGCGATAGGTAAATGTCATCAGTTGATCGTCGGGGACAACGTGGTTAACCATCCCATATTTCTCGGCAACCTCCGCGCTGACCATATTACCCGTAAGCAGCATTTCCTTGGCGCGTTTCGGCCCCATAATCCACGGAGCGAGCAGCATTGGCGGCCCGGAACTCTGGCGCACTTCAGGCTCACCGAATACGGCGCTTGCGGCAGCAATGGTTATATCGCACGACATGGCCAATTCACTCGCGCTCGCCAGGCAGTATCCGTTCACTGCGGCAATAACCGGCTTGGGACAATCCCAGAAGGTCAGGCAGAACTGGATTTCGCGGTGAAGGCGTGTGCGCCAGTCTTCCATGCACTGGGGCGGATTTTCGTAATTATTCTGCAAATCATTTCCGGCAGAAAAAGCCTTTCCTGTCCCCGTCAGGACGATTACCCGAACATCATCATCGGCAACCGCTTCGGCCACTGCGTCTTTGAGTTCCTGCTTGACCGAAGCGTTCATTGCATTGAGTTGCTTGGGACGGTTAAGAGTGATGGTGGCGACTTTGTCATCCACACTGTAAAGAATGAATTTGTATTCCATTTTGTTGATCCTTCGGTTGAGAGACAGGGGAATTTCCCCACTTGAACCTCGGACACCTGGTTCGACTCGAACCGGGCCTCCTCGTCATTCCTCTATTTGCCGAATGGAAATTGCGCATTTCATGCCACGGTAAATTTGTTGAAATAACTCGATTTTTATCAACAGAGGCAGCACGGGGTGGCGGATATAAACCAGCCGTTCCCCGGTTCAGCAGGAAATATACGAACGTTTTGCATGTAATTTCAATCATTCCCTTGAGATGGCTGATTTCAGCCTTTTCAGACGACAAAGACTCCCCGCATCACGTCGGCATCCGGTTATTTTTCATAATTTTCGTTCACAGGAGTCCACAGCACGGCGGGAAATACCTTTATGGATAGCTTCAGCAGCGGATGAGCCTTCATATGCGATGGAATTGGAAGAGCGCAAACAATTGACGATAAAGTTATGTGAGTTGCTCGACGGTTTGGTTGAATTCAGCCCAACTGGAGTGGAAGTCCCGGGAAATCAAAAAATGGAGTGTTATGACCTGGTCTAACCCCGGCAAGCGGAAAGTTTGGTTGAAGCCCGGCCGTTATTTTCGAGCGCGACAAACAGCCCGGTCCCGGCATGTTTTAAGAAGACGACACCGAGCCGGAAGAGATTGCATCGACTTGCATTTCAGCCGAAATGCTAATCCGGGTTTCTCCCGTTGATCGATGATGGTAATATGAGAGCGTCAGGAGTGGACGGAACTTATTTAACTCAGTTATCCCAGCCTTTTTCCGATTATTCTCAGGTGCTCTCCTCTGATCACGGGACCGGACAATTGCGCCGGTCAACGGGATCTGAGTTTGCGCCATTCTGAGGAGTTGGGAATGCACGATGTACGCAAGACAAAAAAGCAACTCATGGCGGAATTGCACGAATTTCGTCAACGGATTGCCGAACTCGAGAAGAACCGGGCAGACTGCAACCAGGACCAGGCTGAAGCTTCGCTGAAAGAAAGCGAAGGTAAATACCCGATGATCTTCGAACTCATGCCCGATGAGGTTCACTTCTGGCAATTGGTCAACGACGAATCCGGTCGGATCGTGACATGGCGGTTGATGGACTCCAACCTGCCGACTATCAATTCCTGCCCCCTGCTCGCGTCCGAAGAAGTTCAGGGAAAGACCGCAGATGAAATCTTCGGACCAGGAACCACCGAACGTTACATGCCGGTCGTGCAAAAGATCATGAGCGAAAGGGTTTCACATTCCTTTGAGCAAATTCCTCCTCCCGGCTCGGATAAACACTTACGAATCACCTGGGTCCCCCTCAGGGACCGTTTCATCACCATAGCCACCGATATTACCAGGTTCAAGAAAGCCGAAAAGACGCTATGTGAGAACGAAGCCAAGTTCAGGACCGTTTTTCAATATAGCCCGGACCCCATGATAATTGCTTCTTTTGAAGAGAGTCGCCTGCTGGACGTGAACGAAGCTTTTTTGAGTTTCATGGGATGTTCCCTCGAGGATGTTATCGGCAGGACTACCCTTGAACTCGGTCTATGGCACAGCCAGGAACAAAGAACGAACTTCAGAGCCGTTTTCAAGACCCAAGCCAGGGTCAGGGATTTTGAAGTGAGCCTGCGAACCCCGAACGGGCTCAGAACCGCGCTGCTCTCCGCCGACAACATCAAGATTGGGGAATGCTCGTGCATGCTCGTATTGATCAAAGACATATCCGAGCGAAAACAGGCTGAGAAAGCTCTCAGAGAGACCAAGCAGCGCCTCGAACTTGCTGCCGCTTCCGGAAACCTCGGTATCTGGGACTGGGACATCAAGTCCGACGTGTTGCTCTGGGATAATCGAATGTTTGAATTCTACGGTCTTGATGAGGGTTCTTTTCAAAAATGTCTTCATGGCTGGATAGGGACCATTCACCCCGAAGATAATGCCATTGCTTCAGAAAAACTGGAAAGGGCACTGCGGAGAGAAGAGGATTACGACACTACATTTCGTATTTTGCGCCCTGACGGAACGGTGAGGGTAATAAAAAGCGATGCCATCGTCTTATCCGACGAATACGGCAATGCGACACGCATGATAGGTCTGAATCGCGACATCACCGGCCTCAAAAAGATGGAAGCCGCTCTTCAGGAAAGGGAGATGCTCTTCTCACAGATCTTCCACCAGAGCCCCTTCCCGGTGGTGATTTCCCGACTGTCGGACGGGATATACATTGAGGTAAACGAACCTTTTTTGAAGGTAACCGGCTATTCTCGCGAGGAGACCATCGGCAGATCCGCTGTCGATCTGAACATATGGTCGGATCCTCTGGAGCGGGACGTATTGATCGGCTCACTGGAGGAATCGGGACCAATCGATAACCTGGAAACAAGTTTTCGACGAAAATCCGGAGAGGAGTTCAGCGCCTTTTATTCAACCGCTACAATCGAAGTAAAGGGTGAACTGTGCCTGATTTCGACGTTCGTGGACATGACGGAACGCAAGCTGGCTGAAGAAGAAAAAGAGCGACTGCAAGCGCAGCTCCGGCAAGCCCAGAAACTGGAAGCGATCGGTACCCTGGCGGAAGGGGTTGCCCACGACTTCAAGAACATCCTATGCCCCATCATTGGCTATACCCAGATGGCTATCGATGATGCTCCCGAACCGAGTCCCTTGCGCACCGACCTCGAACAGATCCTCAGTGCCGCCCACAGGGCGAACGATCTCGCCAAACAAATCCTGGCCGTCAGCGACCATGGTCAGGAGCAGGAAAGAGTCCCGTTGGAAATCGGTTCCATCACTCGAGAAGCTCTGAAGCTGATGAGAGCATCATTGCCCAGTTCTATCGAGATCAGGCACAATATTCAAAGGGGTGTTGCGCTGGCTGATGCGACCCAAATCCATCAGGTTTTAATGAATCTTTGTACCAACTCCGTCCATGCAATGGGCGACAGGGGTATACTCCAGGTAACCCTTACGAGCGTCGACCTGACCGATGAAAAATTGGCTTCCCTTACCGCCACGGATTTGAAGCCCGGACCGTTTCTGAAACTGAGTGTTTCGGATACTGGACATGGAATGGATGCGGAGACCATGCAGCGAATATTCGATCCCTACTTTACTACCAAGGAGGTGGGAAAGGGGAGCGGGTTGGGGCTGGCAGTCGTACACGGCATTGTAAAACGGCACGAAGGGGTAATAACGGTCAAGAGCGCACCGAACGAAGGGAGCACTTTCGATGTGTATCTACCGAGAATGGAGACGATGGGAGAGCATTCCGTCGAAACAGCCTCGCACCTTCCAATGGGCAGCGAACGCATACTCCTGGTCGATGACGAACCGGTGGTAGCCAATATGATCGCTTTAATGCTGGAGCGTTTGGGCTACCATGTTGCCGTAAGAACGAATGCCCTCGAAGCCCTCGAATATTTCCGCTCCGAACCTGACCGGTTTGACCTGATCATCACCGATTTCATGATGCCTCATATGACGGGCACTGAGCTGACCATGGAAGTCCTGAAAATTCGTCCCGGCATGCCCATCATTCTCTACACGGGGTATACAAAGAAAGTGACGGAAAAAGCAGCTAAAGACCTGGGGGTCAAAGGTTTCATTTTGAAACCTCCAGACAGGAAAGCACTGGCCGACCTTGTCAGAGATATACTGAACGAGACGGAATGGTGAGATAATCGCTGTTGCCGATCAACTAGAGATGCGTCCGCGAGCCGGTTGCAGGCTCCGAGGAGTTCGTGCGCCCGCGGACTTTACCGGACCTCCCGCTACCGCTGGAAATGCGGGGCGCTCTTTTGGCAGCGCTCGGCTTCCTCAAGCGATGAATAGCCACTCCCCTGAACCAGAGACTCGTAAATCGCTTCCGACCAGTTGAGGCCCCGCTCCCGCATTAGAATCATATCGGAGTGGAGCAATCTCAGAGTCCGAAGCGAGTAGGTTTCCAGCTCGCCACGCGTATACGTCTCAAAGGACGTCATCCGGTCCGCCTCCATGTTGTCGGTAAGAGGGCGTGCACCGCTCATTATGCCGGGGTACTTTCGGAACATTTCTTTTTGCCAATTCATCGCCAGCGGCAGGATTTCGTCTATTATCGGGTGGGAATTTTCGTTCCCGGCAAGTCCCTGCATGCGGGCGTATTTCTGCCGCATGAGGTTTATCCCTGCACTCTGCGCGGCCTGCACATCCTCGAGGTAGCTCGAAAGGGTCTGCATCGACCAGGGGGCAAACTGCGCGCGCCGGTTCAACTTGAATTCCTCCGGATAGTCCTGACAGCAACTGGTCTTCCGGGAGTTTACGGTCAAAAACATCGCCAGTTCTATTTCCAGAATCGCCTCGACGATGCGGTCTCTTTTTTCCACTGGATACCCTCTTGGCCGGAGTTCTAAAGGTTGGCTCTATCTAGACAACGGAGGTCTTGAGACCATGCCGGGCGAACCTGTCCAGCGCTTCTTTCAATTCTGCCGGGTCATACGACCTCACATCGGGAACATCCCGATCGAGGGCGGCATACTTGCTTTTCCCAAAAGAATGGCTGGGCAATACATCGACTTCCTCCCTGCCGAATTCGTGCAACAAGGCGGCCATCGCGGCAATGTTTTCTTCCGAATCGTTCAGACCGGGCATCAGTGGGACCCGGATATGGACGGGCACGCCCGAGCGCAAAAGTTCGCGCAGGTTGGTGAGAATAATGGCGTTGTCCTGACCGGTAAGCCGGCGATGCTGTTCCGGGTCCATGTGTTTGCAATCGAAGAGAAACAGTTCCGTAAGGCCCAGAACTTTCTTGAAAAGCTCGGGGGCACAGAAGCCGCAGGTGTCCACACAGGTGTGGTATCCCTGCTCCCGGCATGCCTCGAGCAGCGCGATGAGGAAATCGCCCGCGCTGGTAGGCTCGCCTCCGCCGAAGGTGACCCCGCCGCCCGAGTTCCAGTAAAAAAGCTCATCCTTGCGCACAACCTTCATAACCTCTTCCACAGTCATGACCTGGCCGGACATGACTCGGGCCTTGGCGGAGCACACCTCGGTGCACTTGCCGCAGTTGCGGCAGAGCGAGAGGTCCCTGTTATGGTGTTCGCCTCCGTTCGTCACCGCCCCGTTGGGACACGTCGCCATGCATCCTCCGCAATTGCGGCATAGATTTTCAAAAACCAGAAGCTGAGGCTGAAAACTCTGGGATTCGGGATTGCTGCACCACAAACAGCGAAGGGGGCACCCTTTGAGAAACACTGTGGTGCGCATGCCGGGGCCGTCCTGGACGGACATACGCTGAATATTGTAGACCATGCCTGATTGCATTCGTTTGCTTCCTTGTTCCTGTTCGTTTTGTCGGCAACTTCCGCTCCCAGAGCCCATTCCAGGGTTGGTGCAGGCATGCGCTGCCGGGGCGATGCCGCGATCTCGATTTCGGCACTCTCGCCGTTGTCGTTCGAGAAGAGTGCAAGGCCGATGCCAAACGAAAATCCCGGGACATCGAAGATAAGTGGCGGGAAAAGGCCGGGTTAAGAAGAAGGAAGCGAGACCAGATACCTTTCTCACGGCTCCAGGCGATCGGAACAGGAGGATGTGTAACTTGCGGGATTGACCGTGATACAATCTGTACCAGAATTGGAGCGGATTGTAACAAATCACCCGGGTAGAGCGCAAAACAGACCCAATGGCTCTCAGAGATTCACAATGGCGCTGAAGAGACTGCCCCGGGTCCGGGGAGCAGGATCACTGGTCGTCCAGGGATGAATGCAGCCCAAGGTCCCGCATCTTCCGGTACAGCTTGTTGCGGGAAATGCCCAGAACGCGGGCTGCAAGCGTCTTGTTGTATTTCGTCGTCTCAAGGACGGCCAGCAGGGTCTTACGTTCGGCCTGGGCGCCTGCCTTGGCCAGATTCGGTTCTCCCGGCTGAACTGCTTCGCCGCTTTGCGGATGGTCGTTATGTAGTTCCCGGAGGAAGCGATCCGGCAGGTGGTGAATGGTCAGTATTTTTCCGCTGTCTTCATCGTCGTCGAGTGTATAGATGGCAAAGGTCAGCACATTCTTCAATTCACGAATGTTGCCGCGCCACGGGTAAGAACCGAATACCCGGTACAGGTCGTGGGAAACCTGGATTTCCCGGGCACGTTCGTGGCCGACAATTTGCTCGATCAGGTATCGAGCCAGCAGGGGAATGTCACTGGTGCGTTCACGCAAAGGGGGGATGTTCAATTCAAGTATGTTCAGTCGATGGTACAGATCTTCGCGGAACACCCCCTCATCCACAAGCTTTGCCAGATTCTTGTTGGTGGCCGCAATAAGTCGGAAATCCGAATGAAGCCGCCCGAGATGAGCGATCTTCTGAATTTCGCCGCTTTCCAGCACGCGCAACAGTTTGGCCTGCATAGGCAGGGGTAGTTCGCCTATTTCGTCAAGGAAAATGGTCCCCTTATCGGCAAGTTCAAATTTCCCCTTCATGCCCCCGGACCTGGCTCCCGTAAAGGCGCCCGTGTCATAGCCGAAGAGTTCCGATTCTATAAGATCATGAGGCAGGGCCGCGCAATTGACCGCAACAAAAGGTTTCCCGGAACGCAGACTTGAAGAATGCAGCGCCTGGGCGATCAGTTCCTTGCCGGTGCCGCTTTCGCCACACAACAGAATGGGTTCGTTACTCCGGGCAAAGCGGCGGCCTCTTTTTTTCATGGCCTGCATGGCCTCACTTTCACCCACAATGCTTTCGAAGGTGTGGAGCATCCCCAGCTTTTTCTGTGACTGGCGCTCGAAATAACCGGCCCTTTCCTCAAGGTGCCGGACCGTGTCCAGCAAAGTCAAAAGCTTATCTTTATCGATACTGGTCGAGATACTTTCAATGATCACACCGAGCAGCCTGCCCTTTGCATCCAGAACGGGGTAACGAAACGATACCCCCTGTGAGTTATCTACGGTAACACTGGAATTCAGGGTCATTTTCCGCGTCCGGATGGTGGCCATGACGCCCCTCTCGGCCGTGAGGAAGAATTCTGAGACATATCTTCCTTTTAAATCTTCCGGAAGGTTGAACATCTCTAAAAAGGATTTGTTGCAGTATAGGAAAGCACCTTCGGTAGACACGATCGAAATGCCGGTGTGCAGAAGCTCGAATACTTTGGTATACGCGCTTCCGGCAAGCTTTTCCAGCGACTCGGGAGTTTCGAGATTGTGCATGGGGTCTTTCTGCAGTGGTGGTTACGAGCGGCTCATTTGCCTCTAATCGTGCTGTTCAGTGAGGACGATCGCCGTTCGAGTCCCCGGCCGGCCGCAATACCTTTTCTGCGAAAAAATGCAAATCACCGGGAATAGACTGGTCGCGATCTCATAAGAATCAGGAAAGCACGCGCCCAAATGCTCCCGCGCAGGACTGCTTTCAATCTATGCCGAGCCATAGAGACGGGGCGGATAAGAAATAAGTCTCCGGGAGGCTTCAAACCATAATCTATTTAAAGACAATTTTATTGGGAAAAATCGAATCGGCGAACAGACTGTGTCGATTCCGGTACAAACAGCACATGTCACCGACGCATTTATACCAAACTATTATAGCCTGTTTCCCAAACAGGCAATCTCCGCCACACCAGCGCTATAAATTCCCTCATACTATTCGGTTTCAAATTACCCCATAACCCCCTTGAAAAGCAACAATATTTTTTGTTGGCACGCCACTTGCTATAGGCTGTTTGCCATCGACATTATCAAACGTCGAAAAAGGAGAACTGCAGAATCTGCGCTTCCTGCCGCTTATCAAAAGAGCGGGTTAAAAATCACTTTCTACAATGCAAAGGAGAAATTCATATGTACATGACTGCCCAAAACGAAAGTTCCGGCTACGCTGTGAACTGGGATACCGCCGAGCAGCGCATTAAGGACCACAAAGCTTTCCTGATGGAAGCCCCTCAAAAGATGGACCCGCAGCGCCTGATCTTTCTCCAGGAGGTCTACGACGAGTGCAAGGGTGAGTCCAACGTTATTATCCGGGCAAAGCTCCTGGAACGTATACTTACAAAGAAGAACATTTTTCTCGACGACAACCCCATCGTGGGCACCATTTCCGGCTTCCGTGCCGGCGTATATCCCTATCCGGAGTGGCAGGTCAACTGGATCAAAGACGAAATGGACATGGTAAAAATGTCTTCGCTTGGCGAAGTGAGCATTCCCAAGGAGACCCAGGATCTGCTCAAGTCCACCTATAAACAGTGGAAAGGCCGCACCACCTACGACCGCTCAAACCAGCTCTATAAGGAAATATACGGCGAAAATGCCGAGCTGCTCTTCAAGTCCGGGTGGCTGTATCCCGTCAATGACAACAGCACGGGCTCAGGCGCCTGCGATTATCCCAAGGTGCTGAACAAGGGCATATCCGGCATTCTTGAAGAAGTGGAGGAGCGGCTGCAGGCGCTGCCGAAAAAAGCAGCATACTACAGCAAAATGGAATTCTATCGTGCCTGCAAAATAACCCTCAATGCGGTCATAACCTACTCTCACAGGTATGCCGACCTGGCCGAAGCGACTGCGGCGGAAGAAAAAGATCCCAAGGTAAAGGCCGAGTTGCTGGAAATCGCCGAAGTCTGCCGGCGCGTGCCTGAATTCCCTGCCCGAAACTTCCGTGAAGCCGTTCAGTCCTTCTGGTTCACCCATATGATGACCGAAATCGAACAGGCCGGATGCGGGACCTCCCCCGGCCGGTATGGCCAGTACATGTATCCCTTCTACCGCAAGGACATCGATGAAGGGACGCTCACTCGCGAACAGGTGCTGACCCTGCTCAAGTTCCAGTGGTGCAAGCATCTGGAGATCGCCGTGTACCAGGGCACGGCCTATGCGCTTGCCCTTTCCGGCCACACTGGCCAGACCATCTCGATCGGCGGTCTCACAGCCGAAGGCGAAGACGCCAGTACGGAACTGGAAGAAGTAATCATGGACTGCCAGATCGCCATGGACAACATCCAGCCAACGCTGGCCCTCTTCTATCACCCCAAAATGAAAGACTCCTACCTGAATAAGGCCGTCGAGGTCGTTCGCGGCGGAACCGGCCAGCCTCAGTTTATGAACAACACCGCGGTGATCCAGCGTCATTTGTCCCGCTTTGCTTCCCGCGGCATCACTATCGAAGAAGCCCGCTCCAACTGCGTCATTTTCGGCTGCGTGGGTACGGGTCAGCAGGGCCAGGGCTCCTACGTGACCTTCGAAGGCCAGCCTAATCTCCCCAAGGTCGTGGAACTCACACTGAACGATGGCTGGGATCCCCATACCAAAAAGCAGGTGAGCATCAAAGTGGGCAAGCCGGAGGAATTCGAGACATTCGAACAGCTGTATGATGCCTTCAAGCAGCATTTGACCTACTGCCTGAAGCTGCAGCGCAGGATCACCGATCTCGGCAATTCGACACGCGAATGGGTCGTGCCGAGCATATTCCGTTCCTGCGTCCTCGAAGGCTGCCTGGAAAAGGGCCTCTACGAAGAACAGGGCGGCCCCAAGTACGCACAATCACTATGCATCACCACGGGCGGCGTTGATACCGCCAACTCGCTGTATGCGATCAAGCATCTGGTCTACGACACCAAACAACTGACCATGGAACAGCTCCTTGCAGCCCTGAAGGCCAACTTCGAAGGCTGCGAAGATGTGCGGCAGATGTGCTACAAAGCACCCAAGCACGGGAACGATTACCCCGAAGTGGATGCATTCGTGCGCAGATTTTTCAGGGACCTCGAACGAATCTATCGCGCCCAGGGCACGGACTACTTCGAATACGAACCGCGCATGGATGCGTTCTCTCTGTCGTTCCACAACTATTTTGCGCCGTTCACCGGCGCCCTGCCCAACGGCCGCAGGAAGGGCGAGCCATTGACCGACGCAAGCGTGTCGGCTATGCCGGGAACCGACGTGGAAGGGGTCACCGCATTGATTAAATCCGCGGCCCAGGCTCTCGACACGGTACGTTTCAACGCCAACCATTTCAACGTAAAGTTCCTTCCTTCCGCCTTGGCAGGCCCGGTCGGGGCGCGTACCCTGCTCAATCTGGTCAAAACCTATTTCGATCTGGGCGGCGGCCATATCCAGTTCAACTGTGTCGATACCGAAACCCTTCGCGATGCGCAGAAGCATCCCGAAAATTATAAAGAACTGGTCGTGCGTGTGGCCGGGTTTAGCGCCTATTTCACACGTCTTGACAAAGGCGTCCAGAACGAGATTATCAAGCGTACCCAATACGCCACTGCCTGTTAGTAAGACGGAATCCATGGCGCAAGGCTGTTCGCTCGCCTTGCGCCATACCACGAGAGGACTCCTATGCTGAATATCAAAGTGACCGATGATGCCGCAGCAAGGCTGCGGGAAATTCTAGACGAGGAAGACGAGGGCGCTGTCGTCCGCGTGCGCGAAACCAAATGCGGCTCCGGATGAAAAAGCCAGGTCGTGCTCAGGCTGAGCATCGATGAACGCGAAGAAGAAGACGTGGAAGGCGAATCGGAATCCCTGCCTTTCGTCATCGCAGAGGATCTGGTCGACACATACGGCAGCAATTTCTCTGTGTCCCTGGATGAGAACAAGATGCCTGTGGTGGTTGTGCTGAGTTGACCCGATTGGAAGATCTGAACACCATCCCCAGGTTCCACGAGACCACCCCTGACCGGGGTGGTCTCAAAAAATCTTGAGCCCGCCTTAAGCCCTGAATGGGGAGGCGTCCGCAGAGTTATCTGCAATTCACACTCGCGATTTATATAAACACGTTCATTCGCTCTTTCTTGAAGAACCATCATCCGTCCGATCAATCTCTTCAAGAATCCCCAAACCTCCTATAAATTCCCCGGACAGAGATTTTATCCTCGCGAAAGAGGCTTTCAACTTCAGGTTCTTGTTCCCGGAGACAGCCAGATAGTCTCCAGTGTAACATCCGTGTTTTCCTGAGAGTGCAGAGAGGATAGTCCACCACATTTCCTTGTTTACAATGGATGCAAGCAGGCTGCCGCCTATTGCGCTTTCTCGCGATGTTCCAATCAATTCAAGGAAGTTATCATTGCAGTCGATTATTTTTCCGCTCTTATCAAATTGAACGATTCCGAAATTATCACATATCATATTTCCTCCCTGGCTCCCCTCTGTAATGCCGGGAATGATCACACCGTGCGCTTCGTGCGCGGAACTCGTCACACGATTCGACCTCTTCTGCCGCCAAGAATCCTCCATGCCCGCCTCAGGGAGCGCTCGGCTTCAGCAAGGGAAGGATAGCCGCTCCCTTTTACCAGAGACTCGTAAATGGCCTCCGACCAGCTTCCGCCCTGATTCTGCATGAGAATCATGTCGGAGTGGAGTAGTCTCAGGGTCCGAAGAGAGTAAGTTCCCAACTCACTGCGGGCGTACGTTTTAAAAGAGGCCATCTCGGCCGCCTCTGCTTCTTCGGTGAGTTGTTGTCCACCTCTCATTACGCCGGGATACTTTCGGAACACCTCTTTTTGCCACTCCATTGTCAATCGAATCATTTCATCGATATTCGGATCGTCTATCTTATTATCGATCAATCCCTGTATGCGGGCGTATTTCAGCCGCATGAGGTTTTGCCCGGCCCTCTGCGCCTCCTGCAGATCATTGAGGTAGCTCGCAAGGGCCTCAGCCGACCATGGGGCAAATTGAGCGCACCGGTGCAGCTTGAAATACTCTGGATACTCCTGGCGGGAACTCGGTTTATGTGAGTTTATGGTCAAGAACATTGCCAGTTCGATTTTCAGGATCTCTTCGATGAAGCGCTCTCTGTCGTTCACGGCAAACCTCGGACATTATCTTATCCAGACAATGTTGGTTTGGAGATCATACTGAGCAAGCCCTTCAGAACTTCCTCCAGTTCTTCCGGTTAAAGAGCACTAATACTATGATGCTCATGACCAAAAGCAGCAAACTTGCTGCTTTCCCAAAAGCATGGCAAGGCAATAGGTCCACTGCGGACCTGCCAAAATTCGTTCAGCAGTCCGTGATGCCCACCCGCCCGAGTCGGCGCGGTATGCGCTCACCCCGGGATGTTGACGTATCTCCCACTCGAGTGGGAATCGTCATTTTTCACATTTTTAGCAAGGCTGATGCCAAACGAAGAATCATTCAACTTTGGCGGGATATCATGAATCAAAACGCGGAAAAGACCTTATACCAATTTGCGTTCAAGCGGAGCCGCCGCATTCCCGAACGCGGTTTGAACAGGATGAAACTTCGCTTTTGAGGAAAGCCCCGTTGAGTTTATGCACGGTTTCCTGACCGTGCCGGGCTGAAACCGAAAAAGTCGCCGTCGGAAGAACACGCCATAACCCGGTTCCGGATTGAAGTTTCATAAGAGCGGCGCCGCCCCGTCTTTGGACGGAGTTTTATCGAGAACGAAACTTCAGCACTTGTGCTGCCGAGTCGTTTATAAGGGAAGCATGAACGGCAGCACAAAAATGAAGTTTCATACAAGATGATGGAAAACCAAAGCCGTCATCCCGGCCCTTCTCTTCGATCAGGACAAGCTCACTCCGGGATCCAGATGCTCTTGAGAGACTGGATTCCGGCTTACGCCGGAATGACGTAGGTGTATGTTGATCGGCACAAACTTGAACGCAATTCCGTATTAGCGGGTTCGATTTGTACCAAATGATTTCCCTCGCGCGCATCGTTTAAGGACGAATGCAGGCCACATCTGCAATGCTGCTGTTTTCCTATGTCACGGCCGAACAATTTGTACCGTTTCCGGTACAAACAGTACACGGTTTGGTACATGGATTCATATTGTCAACGGCGCCACAATCGATCAATCATAAGTTTCATCAGAGGGAGTTTTCATAGCATCCTTAAATAGCAACGAAATTTCTGTCTGGCATATTTTTTGCCACTAAAAAAGAACGTTAGGTAGACACTGCAATGATCAGGACGTCAGACGCGTAAAAGAATGAGTTGCCAAACATTTCGACCGGCACAAAGGAGAAATTCGGCGGTGGTTGGTGTTGAATTGATGACCCGAGTACAAATAGCAGTTTTAATACTCTTCTTCTCAATATGGTTTGTGGTTAGGCCGTTTTCTTGTTTCAATGTGACTTGAGGGCAATCACAATGAACTGGAGCCTGGAAACTGAAAAGTACTGGAAAGCATTCATAAAAATATTAACAGAAGCAGTTATTATTCTTCTATTTTATTTCGCCTTGCTTGCCTTTTTCCATCTGGTGCTTACTAGAATCTGAATTTTTTGCTAACAATCTTATAGCTCATATTTTTCGGGATCGGATTGCCCACAAGTTTTGATTCCATCAGGAACGATTTAGGGCTTATACGTAAATAACACCCGCCTTTCTAAACGCGATTATGGCGGCAGCAAGATGCACTAGAGCTTGATACGTTTCGTTCAGCTTTTCGTACCGGACAAGGAGCTTTCGGAAACGATTGAACCATGAGTTGGCTGCTTCGACAACCCATCTGCGAGCTTTGAAATCAGGGTTGTTCCTCTTCTCTTCGATTTCTTCGCCTCGCTGCTTTATGTGTGGAACGTAGTTTCGCCTTTTGATAGCATTTATAGCCGGCTCACCGGAATAGCCCTTGTCTGCGCAAAGGTTCTGCTCAATATCTTTGGGGCGCTCGAAAACGACCTGATCCAGAACGATTTCAAGCTGAGTAACGTCATGTTTGTTGGCTCCGGTTACGACAATTGAAAGCGGGACGCCACGACCGTCCACTAGAACATGTCGCTTGCTGCCCTTTTTTTCCCCTATCCGTTGGATTTCGGCCAACTGTTTCTTGGGCAAGCGGGGCTTTGACCATAGCGCCGTCTATGCTTTGCCAGAGCCAGGCTATTCCCTCCATGTCGTCGTATTCGGCAAGTCCGGCTTTCCAAAGCTCCAAGAAGAAACCAGCTCGCAGCCACTTTATAAAATGGGTGTGAATGGCACTAGGGCTGCCGAATCGCTCTTTAGGTAGAGACTGCCACTGACAACCTGTGCGCAGTACGTAAACAATGGCTTCAAAAATCCGTCTGGCCGGGATGGGCTTTCTCCCGCCACCCGGTTTTCGCCGATATTCTTTCTTCGGATCTCTTGTGGGAGCCGGTATTAAGGGCTCAACCTTCTCCCAGAACTCGTCAGATACTTCCCAAGACTGAACCTTTGCCATTCCCCCCTCCCTGGATGGTAACATCAGCCAACAGTGGGGAAGAGCATAGCAGATCACATAAAAACCTGCAACTTATTTACGTATAAGTCCTTATTCTGAACGCCTGCCACCATGCACAGCACAAACCAAGCCTTCGAGCGTTACTTCAGAGTAAAACCTGATGTACTCCGGAATATCTATCAACAACCGAGTAGGGATTCCCAAATAAGAAGAGCAGGAAAGGCAAAGAAAGGGTGCTGGATTTGACGCAAAGGACTACACGGCGGGGGAAATAGCCAAACCAATATTTTAGCCCAGTTCTAATTTGTAACTGGCTGAAATTACGATGAATTTTGGTGGAGGCGGCGGGAGTTGAAGAACGGTTATCCGCCTATCGCTAAGCCATTGATATTTCGATACCGCATTTTGAAAATTTGGCGCAGGTTTTCAACGTGTGGGTTCAATGGGATTTACGCACTACACCCAGATCGACAGGGGCATCTTACTCAGCAAATCATCTTTGCGGCAGAAGCATCGGGAAATCCGTCAGCAGCTACAACGCCTTTACGCGCTACCTTCCTCAGTCCGCGTATTCCATTCAACATCTGTAACAGGCAGCCATCTGCATTCAGGTATATCCATTTAGGCATCTACAATGTTTGTGAGTGCAACTGAAAATCACTTGCAAATAAAAACAATTGGTAGCTAAATAAGATTAGCCGTCTACCTATAACGTGTACCGGCTCAACCTTTGTTTTTGTTGTTGGTGACAGTTCAAATCTGATCAAGAGGAGGAGGGGGTAGCTTTATGAGGTTCTTTTTGTCTATTGCCTTGTTGTGTGCGGTTTTGTCTTCTGCTGTTCCGGTTTATTCTGATGATGGCTTCTTTGTGATCCCCATTACCTCGATGCAGTTTCGGGGGAACTGGGATGCTAATACTACCTACAATGCCAAAGATGTTGTTTTTTATGACGGGTCCAGTTGGTTCAGTCTTGCCGGATCGAATCACGGCAATGTCCCGCAGGTTAATTCAACTGCATGGACAATGCTTGCTCAGAAGGGGGATAAGGGTCTTAAAGGGGATACGGGTGCTACAGGCGCAACGGGACAAACCGGACCAACCGGACCAGCAGGCCCTAAGGGTGACACGGGTACAACCGGTCCACAAGGACCGCAGGGTGCACAGGGACCTAAAGGAGATACCGGCCCTGAAGGACCTCCGGGACCAACTGCGGATATAACCGACCTGCAACACCAGATCGCTGCGCTACAATCGTGGAACTCTTCACAACAGGTATATCTGGATTCTCTTCAGAGCAGTCTCAACAGTCTACTTGGGGCTCAAGCTAATATAATACCTGTCGATGAACAGGTTTTTGAAATTAATGTTCTCGACTGGGATAACGGGATATGGACCTTACCAGATGGCTGGACTGCCATTAAAGTCAACAGTGGCGAAGCATTGCAAGTGACACACAATATGAATTCAAATCCGATTCGTTGGAACGGTGTTAACCTTGAAGCGACTCCAAGTACATTCATAAATACAGGGAGTCCGGTTAGAACCATGTCTGTAGATAGCAGCAACCAGATGACATTTGTTCAAATAAGAACTGGTAATCAGTTTCTTCTACGTATCAGCTTTTCAAGTGAAGTAGGTTCCGGGCCAAAGAGAATGCTTTCGAAATATATCGTAGATATAAGTGATTTCCAAAATAACAAATGGAAACTTCCAAATGGCTGGTCTGCTGCTAAGGATACGTTCGAAAACGTAATACTAATAACCCATGGGAAAGGACGTATTCCGATGTTTTTTGATGTGATCAATGATTTGGGAGATCCTGTTTTTAACCTCTCTCCCTTAACAAACATGCAAGCTGTTGACACCAATATAGTTAGGTTAATTGCTTATCAGCTGAGCAATCCGCCCTTAAATGACTTTAAAATTATTCTGTATTTTGATTAGTGTCATTTACCCATAGGTCTTGAAATTAATTAAATTTTGTTTATTCGTATAATAAACTGTAGGGCAGGGTCATTAAGGGCTCTGCCTTTTTTATGCAACTTGAGGATACTAATTCAACTAATGGCATGCTACAAAGAAGAAACCTTACCGACCTATGGAAAGCAGCCGGATCTGTTCTGAATCTTAGCCCTGAGCTAGTCCCGCCGCATTCGTAATGAGCATGGGCTAATCCTACTGTTTTATCCATCAAAATCTTCAGGACGATGTTTGATATGGGTAGGGGGAGATCGTATCTAGAATGGGGGTTTAGCTGGGGTATTCTGCGTAAGAAACGAGTTCTCCACATCAGGAATGCCACGGAGTCCAACTGGATGATGCCCAACCCGTCCTGACGTAAGATCGTTGATTGTAGGGCATTTTAGAGGGGTCTGGATTGATTGCAGGGTGACTGCCACCAAACACTGATCCAGGGTTTCCTCTAAAGACCCAGAATTATGTCGGATTTATTTACACAATCTTGTCTCCATATAAGGCTTACTGGCGGGGGATTTCCAGTATAAGGACTCATATGTTTGTACGGAAAAGATTACAAAATGACATAATCATGAGAACTATTGAATTTCGTAACCGTCTGACATTTAAATGTAATTAGGAATTGGTTCAATTTGTGCAGGAATATAAACCTGATAGATCCCCTCTTATAGTTCTATTTGCTTCGGCATGATCCTTGACTCAGACAAAAAACAAAAGAAGGAGAGAGGGGATAAACAAGAGTTATGAATGGAACTTTGGCAGATCCACATACATATGTACAAGATTGTTCAATATTAGAAACGGTTCCACATTGGAAATGTAAAGGTAATATAGTTGATAATTAGATAATCAGCAACTCATATTAATATTACTAGAGATGTAACACGCTTAGCATTTTTGATTGGTCATACCTTAGAATTTTATGGAGGTAAGTTATGTCTACTGATACTGCAAAAAGATCGGCCATGCTTATTCTCGTTTTTCTATCAATTCTTTATCATTCCAATTCTGACGCTATGACTTTCTATTTTGATGATAATATTACCGACAATCTTTATATCAACAACTCAGGCACTAGTGGAACATTCAATATAAACGTACAAGTTCCTAACAATATAAATTATCTAATGCCATACAATATAACAAGTGCGGCAATCACTTTTACTTTTTCTGATAATCCTGGAGAGCAATTACGGGATTTATGGCCCTACACATCTTATTATACCCATGACTATGATCGTTATGCTAATCCGATCTACATGAGCGTCGGTGGACAGCAATACCTTGTCGGTTATGAAAGATATGTGCATTATTATTCCAGAACTCAATCCCATGACTATTATAACCCAGAGGAAGCTGTAAGAGTTTATACAGAAGGTTTATCTTCTTGGGGAGCTACAGGTGCCTATGAACGTAACACCTCGTCAACTTTGTTGTATGAGGAGTATCTCAAGCATAATGATTTGTTGGGAGTAGATGAATACAACTATTACTACACTTACGTCTATTCACATGAATCTGGTTATGGACTAGGATTTTCTATTGTTCAGGATCTTACACCAAAACAGATAACTAGTCTTTCAATCGATGGGCAAATTGATTTTTCTGTAACTGCTTATCTAGGAGATCTGGTAGTCATGTACCTCCGGCAAAGCCGGAGGCTTGTAAAACCGTGGACCGCTCAAAGCGGTTGTAAACCATTGGCCACCTAAAAGGTGGCGACTATTAAAACATGTTCAGTTGGTCCAATCTGCGGTCT
>JAEZHY010000196.1 GCA_023416335.1 Pseudomonadota bacterium
GCGCCACCGCGTTGATCGGTATCGAAAAGAGGGGGTCGATACCGGCCATCACGTAAAGCCAGTAGGAAATGAACATACCGATCATGAGGAATTCTCCGTGCGCAAAGTTGAGCACGTTCATAACCCCCCAGACCAGGGTGAGGCCGATGGCCAACAGTGAATAAACCAAACCGATAAGCAGGCCGTTGACCAGTTGCTGCGCTAATTGATCCATGAGCGAACTCCGAGCCTTGCGCAGCCGGAGGCGAGTCGCTTCCGACTGCGCTCAGGATTGTGGGCCGGCAGCCCGGTTACTTGCGGTCTTTCCATGCCGGGAAAGGCCATACGAGGTCACGGCTGGCGGCATCGAACGGCCATACCGTGTAATAGTTCTGATCCTGAATCTGAACCAGCATAGCCGATGCATGGACGTTCTGGTGCGACTTGGGATCGAACTGGACGCCCTTCCACGGATTGATGATCTGGTCACCGGGGATGTTCGTGGCTTCGAGAGCTTTTACAAGGGCTTCGGGATCGGTCGATTTGGCGCGGTTGATGGCATCGGCCAGCACGAAAGGAGCGGTAAAGCTGCGGGCTGTGTTCTCGCCCATCGGGATGTTGTATTTTTTCTGATACAGATCGGCAACCTGCCCTACCATGGGCTTCTTTTTGGCAAGGTCGAGTGCGAAGGTCGAACGAACATAGAAGAAATTCCCGTCGGCTTTGACCGTGGGCAGGTAGTCGGATTCGATGTAACCCGCCATGTTCAGGAAGCCCTTGGGCATTACATTCATTTCCTTGAAGGTCTTGGTGAAAAGGATTGCGTCGGTGATGTAGGCGGCATGCATAATGACGTCAGGCTTTGCGGACATGAGCTTGCCGACTTCGCTCGTCACATCGCTCGCGTTTGCCGGGTATGCAATGTCGGCCACGACATCGAAGCCAAATTCTTTCGCGTACTGCTGCTGCATTTTGGCGACATTGGCGCCGAACTCGGTGTTTTCATAAATCAGAGCTACGGATTTGACTTTCTGGCCCTTCTGGGTCTCCAGGTCTTTCAGAAACTCGAACTGGTTGCGGGCCATCGTGCCATCGTGGGGCGAAACGCGGAAAAAGTATTTGAAATCGCGTTCGGTCAGAGTCGGCGAGGAAGAATCCGAGCAGACGAACGGAACTTTCAGCCGTTCGGATGCCTGGCTTGCGGTCTTGGTAACGGCGCTCTGATAGGCACCGATAAGGGCTACAACTTTTTCCTGGGTAATCAGGCGTTCGGCTTCGGCAAGACCGTTCTTGGGGTCGCCCTTGGTATCGGCGTATACGATTTCGATTTTGGCCCCGCCGAGGTTGGGGATGCCCTCGTCCTTGGCCATAGGGAGATTCAGGTCGAATTTACCGTTGATGATTTCAACCGCCAGGTCGGCGCCGCGTTTGCAATCCATGCCTGTGGCCGCAAGGTTGCCGGTCAGGGGATAGAGCGCGCCGATCTTGATCACCTTCTGCTGTGCCAGGGCAGGAACGACACCCAGCGCCAGAGCCATGGCAAAAACCGCCAGTACTGTTAGAACCTTTCGCATCGTCATCTTGCCTCCACGCTTTCCGGGGCCGCCGCGCATGCAGTACGCCCACTCTTGGATTGAAGGTTTTGACACCAGGCCGGTCGCCGAAACTCCTCCGGCTGCCGGTTACCAAATAAAGGATTTTGCAACAACGCTACCTAAAAAGTCTCACGAGAAGCGTGAGAAATATTTGGAAACTAATTCCAATTAAGTCCCTCTATTTCGCTAAAGCCGAGGCGAGGATTTCGCGCCTTCGCGTGAAAAGTTAAAAGTGTCCGGGCAAAAAGTTGTTATCATCAGATGTTTCCCGCGGGGCGGACCTGACCTTGCGACAGCGCTTTCGACCGTAAGAGCGATTCCTCCATCTCCGCGCCGTCTCTAAACCACAACCCCGATGTACCAGGGATGGAACTCCCACTGGCCCTGGCACGCCAGTTCGCTCGCAGTCTTCTTCCCGGAGGCGGTTTCAAGGATGAGATCGAAAATCCGCGCTCCCATTTCTTCGATGCTCAGGCCTGCGTCCAGGACCTGTCCGCAGTCTACATCCATATCATCCCGCATCCGGCCGTACAAAGAACTGTTGGACGCCAGCTTCATGGTCGGAGCGGGAATGGAACCGAGTACAGTCCCGCGCCCCGTGGTGAAGGCAATTATATGCACCCCGCCGGCGATCAGGCCTGTAACAGAAACGGGGTCGAAGCCGGGCGTATCCATAAAGACGAGGCCGGGCCCCTGCACGGGTTCGGCAAAACCGACCACGTCCACAAGGTTCGTGTTTCCGCCCTTCGTTGCGGCCCCGAGAGATTTTTCCAGGATTGTAGTGATACCGCCCGCCTTGTTGCCGGGAGTCGGGTTGTTGTTCAGCCGGCTGCCGTTTCGAGCGGTATAGTCTTCCCACCAGCGAATCCGGGCTACGAGTTTCTCCCCTGTTTCGCGGCTGACCGCCCGCCTGGTGAGCAGATGCTCGGCGCCGTATATCTCGGGTGTTTCGCTCAGGACGGCCGTGCCGCCGTTACGAACGAGGAGGTCGGCGGCTGCCCCGAGAGCCGGATTGGCTGTTATTCCGGAATAGGCATCCGAACCTCCGCACTCCAGCCCGAGCTTGAGCCGGCTTGCGGGGAAAGGGCTGCGCCGGGCCTGATCGGCCTTTTCCAGAAGTTCCCTCACCACGGCGGCACCTTTCTCAACCGTGGCGTTCGTGCCGCCTTCGTCCTGGATGACCATAATCCGGGTCCGCTCGTCCGGGGTCAGATCGGTCGCAGCCAGAAGGGATTCCACGAGGTTCTGCTCGCAGCCCAACCCGAGTATCAGCACGCCGGCGAAATTCGGATGCCGGGCATAGCCTTTCAGGGACCTTTGAAGATAGGTAACTGCTTCTCCGCCTGGAGTCATGCAACAGCCGCTGTTTGCCCCCAAAGGGACGACCCCGTCCACATAGGGATAGCGGGCCATAACCTCAGGACCGAACCGCTTTGCAATGAGGTGCGCCGTTCCCAGAGAACACGTAACCGTGGCGAGAATACCGATATAGTTTCGAATGCCTACCGAGCCGTCGTGCCTCGGAAATCCTTCGAACGTGCGACATTCGTTCTTGTCGAAAAACCGGGTCGGCCGGGCATCCAGGCCGTAAGCATAATCGCGGTTGAAATCGTGCAGGGTTACATTGTGCGTATGAACATGACAGCCGGGCTCTATATCGGATGAGGCGAAACCTATGATCTGGCCGTATTTTATAATGGCGGCCCCTGCCGGAATGGGGCGTACAGCGAATTTATGCCCGGCAGGGATGTCGTCGCGCAGGACCGTCCCTTCTTCTTCAAGCCGCATCCCGCAGCCCAGCGGTCTCAAAGCCACCACCACGCTGTCGTCCGGATGCAGCCGGATACATGGTCGATCCGTGTTCGCCACGACGTTAGCTTTCAATCAGTATCTTTCACAATAGAGAGACTCGCGCCCAAGAAGTTGCCGGGCAGACGGTCTGCCCCCGGACACTATCTTCCAGGCGCACATTCCTGATGAGGTTCGCACGCGCTGCAAACGACCTGCTTCCTCCTTGCAGCGCAACTTTCTACCCGGAGCCTTCACATGCTCCCAAATCGCGGTATCGGCCAAATGAGGCCTTCGAACACAACGCATGCCCACATACAAAGCGGGCAGCAGTCGATTTACACAGGCAGGCACTTGCTATGTATATAAAGCCCGTCGGCCGCACCGACCGTCCGAAGCTCTAAATTCCGTGTTGGATATACGTCTTGTCGAGGTCCAGAAATTCATTATCAGTGGCTTTTCGGTACCACATTTCAGCATCTCTGTCAATGACGGAGCAGCCTCTAATGATATGATGAAATGATCTTTCCTTTACAGTCTCGGTGAAGTGTGACAATAATAATTAGTACTGAGTCATTGCGTGTTTTCAACAAACCGATACCACCCGTGCGGCGGGGAAGATCCCGATTCCCGCACGGGAGATTTAGCCTATATATCCATATATATTATGAGTATGCGAGCGATGGACGACTGCTGAGGTCGGCATTCCAATCCGTTCATTCCAAGGAGGAGATTCCATGTCAGGCATTAAGGGTATTCCCGGTGTTACTCCGAAAACGCGCATCGCATGGATCGGGACAGGGGTGATGGGCTTTTCCATGTGCGGCCACATCATGGCGAAGGGGTACGGCACAACGGTATATAACCGCACGAAAGAGAAGGCACTCCCGCTGGTCGAAAAAGGCGCGACCTGGGCCGACTCTCCTCGCGAGGCTGCCGAAAATGCCGACGTGGTCCTCACCATGGTAGGATTCCCCAACGACGTACGGGAAGTCTATTTCGGGAAGGACGGCATTCTGGAAGCGGCACGGCCGGGTTTGATCCTCGTTGACATGACCACCACGGACCCTGCTCTTTCAGTGGAAATCTATCACGCCGCAAAGGAGCGCGGCGTTTATGCCATCGACGCCCCGGTCTCGGGCGGCGATCTGGGTGCCCGCAATGCAACGCTTTCGATCATGATCGGAGGAGATCTGGAAGTGGTCGATGCCGTTCGTCCCATTCTGGAAGCGATGGGGAAGAACATCGTATACCAGGGCCCCGAGGGTGCCGGGCAGCATACGAAAATGTGCAATCAGATCGTTATCGCGGGAACCATGGTTGGGGTTTGCGAAAGCCTCGTCTACGGCTTCAAGGCCGGACTGGACCTTCCGACGATGCTGAGTTCGATTCAGGGCGGCGCCGCCGGGTGCTGGTCCCTGACAAATCTCGCCCCCCGTGTTCTCAAAAGGGATTTTTCTCCCGGATTTTTCGTCGATCACTTCATCAAAGACATGGGTATCGCGCTGAAGGAAGCTTCACGCATGGGACTCAGCCTTCCCGGCCTGGCGCTGGTGCATCAGCTTTATCTTGCAGTCAAGGCACAGGGGCATGGCAAGAACGGTACCCAGGCACTCACCCTTGCACTAGAACAGATGTCGCAGACGGTAATTGAGGTGAAAAGCCGGTAGGACTGTTATTACCGCCGTCCCGCGGCATTCGGCCGTTTTCGGTATGCCCTTCCCTGTTCACCAGTTCGTGGAGTTTGAGCATGCGAGTAAAAATGAACTACGGCAAAGGTGGGTTGAGTATCGATTTCCCGGAATCCTGGGACGTCACGGTGATCGAAAAAAAAGCCATGCCGGTCCTGGCAGACGCTGCCGCAGCCGTCTCAAAAGCCCTCGCCGAACCGGTCGGATGCGGTCTTCTGACGGAAATCGCGGCCGGGTGCCGGACCGCCTGTATACTCATATGTGACATTACACGGCCGGTGCCCAATTCTGCCGTTCTCGTGCCCCTGATTCAGCAGCTCATTCAGGCGGGCATCGAACCGGGCAACATCACCGTCCTGATCGCGACCGGCCTGCACCGTCCCAACGAGGGCGAGGAACTGCGGGAACTTGTCGGAAGCGACTGGGTCCTCGATACGGTGAAAGTCGTCAACCATTTCGCCCGAAATGACGACGACCACGTCTCTTTAGGCAAGACCTCACGGGGTACTCCCATAAGGCTCGATCGCCGGTTCATCGAGGCGGACCTCAAGATAGCCACGGGCCTGGTGGAGCCACACTTCATGGCTGGCTACTCCGGAGGCCGGAAAGTGATCTCTCCGGGGATCGCCCATCAGGATACCATCACCACCTTCCACAATGCCGGATTCATGGAACACCCGTGTGCTGCGAACTGCAATCTCGACTGCAATCCGCTTCACGAAGAACAGCTCGAAATCCTCCGCATGCTCGGAAAGGTCTATGCCGTCAATACCGTTATAGACGACAAGCGAAATCTCTCATTTGTCAACTTCGGAGAAATCGAAGCGAGCCACCTGGAAGCAGTCGCCTACATGAGCCGCTATGCCGAGATCCCCGTGCATACCCAATTCAGGACGGTCGTTACCAGCGGGGGCGGCTACCCGCTCGATAAGACCTACTACCAGACGGTCAAGGGAATGGTTGGGGCGATGGATTTGCTTGCACGCGGAGGAGACATCATCATTTTTTCGGAGTGCTCGGAAGGCATGGGTTCGAAGGAATACGTCGAGGCACAGAGGCTGCTCGTCAAGCTCGGAGTCGATGGATTCCTGAAATCGATCATGACCAAATCCCGGGCCGCAATCGACGAATGGCAAACGGAGATGCAGCTCAAGCCTATGAGAATCGGCAACATTCATCTTTATTCGAGCGGGCTGTCCAGGGAAGACCTCCTTTTGACGGGCGTGCATTGCGCCGAACCGGGAATCTCGCCCATCGACTTCATCCGGAAGGTCGCCGGACCCGATGTCGGTCCTGTTGCAGTCATACCGGAAGGACCATATGTGATTCCACGACGAGCTGCGAAGAAGGTGAGCGGTGAGCGGAGCAGTGAGCAGTGAACTGAAAGGGCCATCAAAGCGGTATTTAGCCGCCGTATCCGTTGGTTCCAAGGTCCAGGGACTGTTGCCCAAATGGAGAAAAAGCTTCTTTAGCGGGCATTTTGCGACCGAGCCCCCAAACTCGTCATCCCGGCAGCGCTTTTAAGCCGGGATCCAGGGTTTTTAAGGACTTGGATTCACGATTAATCCGCCCCAAAGCCAGGATTCCGGTTTCCACCGGAATGACGAAATCAGAAGACGATATTCGCAACTGGCTGCCGGAAGTCACGGAGTTTGTGAATTCTCTTTAAGACAACTAATGTAATGCCTAATTCCTCAAAGCATCCTTGAGTGGGGATCAGTACTCTCTCCGCGGGTTCCCGGGACTCCAACCGAGGACCTGTATTCTTCTGATACTTGTAAGTAACACATGAGTCGAGACAAGTAGTCCATGTTTACGAGTATGACCTGAATTGCCTTGATTTCTATTCCATATGCTACTATTGATTTTCCAACCTCAGTTTGGAAATATGAAATAAAAGTGTTTTTCCCTTACCTCTTTCTGGAGTTTTCAATGAAGACGCTCGCAATGCTGGCAGTTGTATTCGTGTTCCTTACCGGTTGCGGCCCAGTAAACCAGGCGATCAGACCCACACCTGCGGAAGTCGGCAGAATCCAAAGATTGGCTGTTGTTATCCATCAGGAAGGCCAATTCACCGTGATAGACAATCGAGCCAAGGCAACCGACACTGCCGTAGTTCTTTTTGGTCTCACTGGGGCGCTGATTGCAAGCGCATACAATCAGCATGCCGATTCGGAGAAGGCAAAGAGCTTCTCCAGTCAATTGACCCTGTCCTGCAAACCCCTTTTTCTAGAATCGTTCAAGAATTCTCTTATCGAGTACAACCGGTTCACTGATGCGGTTTTTCTCGACCAGAACCCCAAACCTGAAGAGGCAGGGAATTACGACGCGGTTGTGAGTTTTGAGATTTTGAACTGGGGGCTCAGAGTAGCAGAGCGTTCCCAGGGAGACCTTTTGAAGCCTTTCATGGAGATACACGCTCAATTGATCGATTCAAAAGGAAAGAAACTGTGGGATGAGAAAGACGTTGTTGTTGGTCATGGGCGGCAATCGCTTTCCAGTTACCAGTCCGACCGTGAATTGTTCAAAAAAGACATGGAAGAGGGAATGCAAAACGCCGGGCGGAAGATGGCGGTTTCTCTGATCTATCAATAAGGGGATAAGATGACGAAAACTGTTTGCAAGGTGCTTTTGGCTATCTTCGTGCTGGTTTCCGGAGGCTGTGCCTTCACACAGGCCAATCTGAACGTGAAATACGACTCCGAAACCTCCCGTATCGGTCCGCTTGCTTCATTGAAACCAGCAACAATCGATTTGAAGGAGTTTGTGGACAAAAGGCCGGAGAAACTCAGGATTGGGTACAAAAGGAATGGATTTGGCCAGAATACTGCCGACATAGTTACGCAGAAACCGGTTCCGCAGATTGTGAGGGAAGCTTTACTGGCCGAGTTCACCAAAAATGGACACATTGTGGGCACCAGTGGCCAGTCTTTCATTATCTCCGGAGATATCACAAGCTTCTGGTTTGACTATCAGGTCAATTTCTGGACGATAGAGTTCATGGGAACGGTCGGGGTCAACCTGAATGTAATCGATCCGACGTAACTAATCACAGGGTACTACATACTCTCAAAAATTTTCTTGATCTTGGCCGAAAATTGCACTTCATGCTGGGCACGGCCGAGTTTTTCTGGTATGGGAAGGTGGAAAGCTGTGAACAAGGAGC
>JAEZHY010000050.1 GCA_023416335.1 Pseudomonadota bacterium
GGATTGGGATCATCCTGCTCATCGTATTCTTCGCATGCTTTCTTTCCGCCGTTTCATGGGCGGACTTGAGCTTCGTGCTCCCCGCAACCGCGTCCGGATATATAATCAACGTCTTCTTTGCAAATCACTTCCTTGGCGAATCAGTCTCGTCGGCACGGTGGCTCGGGTCTGCGCTGATTGCCGGCGGGATAGCTCTTGTCGCATGGTCGAACAGACCAAGCGCGGCTTCGCAGACTCACTCCGAAGAACTTCCGGAGAAATCGGAAGGGAGGGGAATTTAATGTTGACCGCTTTTATGGTCCTTTTGATTGTTTTCTCCAATGCCGCCGGCGATGTTTACCTCACCAGGGGCATGAAGGAGATTGGGGACGTTTCGGCAATCAGCCCGATGCAATTCCTGGGGGTTTTGAAAAGAATCCTGACCAACAGGAACTTCCTTTTCGGAGTATTCTGTCTTTCAGTCAGCTTCTTTTCCTTTCTGGCAGTTCTTTCCTGGGCCGACCTGAGCTTTGTGGTGCCCGCTACGTCTATCGTATATGTCGTTACAATTCTCGGCGCGAAATTCATTTTGAAAGAAGAAATCAACCGTCTGCGTTGGGCGGGAACACTCTTGGTCTGTTTTGGGGTCGCACTGGTCTGCATCCCCTGAAGTCCCTATTCCCCTGGTCTCTTCGCATGGTTCTCACGGTTATACGCATCATATTGGGCATCCTCACGGCAGCGTCCATCGGCTACTTCATTTTCAGCATTCTGGCTGCCAGGCGCTTCTTCTCTGCTGCATCGCCCCCGCCTTCCGTCAACTATGCACCGGTTTCAATAATGATCCCGCTTTGCGGTGCCGACTTCAAAGCTTACGAGAACTATGCGTCCATTTGCCGCCAGCAATACCCTGAGTTCCAGATGGTTTTCGGAGTGCGCGACGCACAGGACTCATCCGTCGATCTTGTCCGGCAGCTCGAGGCCGATTTTCCCCAAATACCGATAGACCTGGTTGTCAGCGGCGAGGAAATCGGCCCCAACCCAAAGGTAAATAATCTCAATAATATGCTGCCGCATACCCGGCACGACATCATCGTGCTGCTGGACAGCGATATCCGCCTCGGTCCCGATTTCCTCAAAACGGTCATTGCAGAACTTTTGCAAAACCCGGACGGTGCCGTAACGTGTCTCTACCGCGCGGGTGAAGCTCCCGGAATTCCATCGACGCTCGAAGCGATCGGCATTTCCGCCGAATTCGCACCCGGTGTCCTCGTGGCCAATGCAGGCGGTGGGATTTCTTTTGCATTCGGTGCGGCAATCGCGATCGGTAAAGAAACCTTCGAAGCCATCGGCGGATTTCCGGCCATTGCCGCCCACCTTGCGGATGATTACATGATCGGCAATCTGGTCCGCAAAGCCGGCCACCCTGTCGGGCTTTCCCGGTATGTAGTCGAAACGGTCCTCTCCAGGCTCACAATAGGAGAATTCTTCAGACACCAGGTTCGATGGTCGAGAGGCATACGCGCCTGCAACCCTTGGGGGCATACCGGTTCGATTATTACGAATGGAACAGTCTTGGGCCTTCTCTATTTGATTTTCTCCGGCTTTTCGGCTTTTGGCTGGGCTGTCTTCCTCGCGGCAATTGTCATGAGGTTTGCCATGGCAAAGGCGGTCGGAATCCACACCCTGAGAGACGAGATTTTGCGCCGAAACCTTCACCTCCTGCCCTTGCGGGACCTTTTCAGCTTTCTCATATGGTGCACCGCACTTTTCGGTAAGACCGTCGAATGGAGGGGGAAGAAATTTCGGCTCGACAAAAGCGGCACGATGGTGCCTGCAAACCCTCGATGAGCGAACGGATTAGCTTCGTCGAACATTCATCTCTACTGCACCTGCTCCCCTTAGCTTGAGACGGTAAATTGCCGTTTGAGGGCTTGAAATTTCCATAATCTGTCGCAATCTGGTATAAAGGAAAGAAAAAGGATGCCCTGTCCTGTGATGTTGCGCAGGATTGCTGGTTTTCCGGTTATATGCTGAAAGGCACTCTCATTCGAAAGTCAAAAATTATGGCCCCGAGACTTTTGCATCGGCGCATCCAGCTTATTATCGCCACTTTCCTTTGTATACTCGCTTTCTGTGATTCCTGCGCCTGCGCATCGAGAACCGATGAGATCAACCTGGACATCTGGTGCGGCGGCGCGAAATGGGTTGCCGCAGAGAATCCGATTTCTCAGCTGCCGCCGGACCAAAGGCAGCGGATGGTCGGGTCCGTCCCTCCAATTGCAGCGAAGCCCATGCTCGAAACGGCCGCTTCGCAGCCTGTGGTTTCGGCTGATGCCCTTCCGCAGACCCTCGACTGGCGGAACATGGGAGGGAGAAACTACGTTACGTCCGTAAAAGATCAGGGTAAATGCGGCGCATGTTGGGCTTTTTCGACAACCGCCGCCCTGGAATCCCAAATGCTGATCGTCGAAAACAAGAACCTGGACCTATCCGAACAGGTCCTGCTCTCCTGCAGCGGCGGCGGCGACTGCTCGGGAGGAGATATCGCAACGGCATCCACTTATATTCGCGATTACGGTCTTCCAATCGAATCCTGCCTGTCCTACGCGGGTACCCCGGGATCGTGCACGCTCCAATGCACTTATTACCAGACCGTGCCGTACCAGATTGCGAGCTGGGAGTTCGTAGCGGGTCAGTCCCCCGATGTCGGCGCTCTCAAGAATGCTCTCTATGCACACGGCCCCCTCGTCGCCATGATGACCACCTATGAAGATTACTACTATTACTCCAGCGGCATTTACACCCATCAGTCCGGCGGCAACGAAGGGATGCACGGGATTCTGATAATCGGCTACGATGATGCCAATTCCTGCTTCATCGTCAAGAACGACTGGGGAACTTCCTGGGGCGAACAGGGCTACTTCCGAATCGCCTATTCGGAAGTAAGCGGAGACACCAAATTCGGCACATACGCCATCGCCTATCATCGCTCCGGAAACCTGAAAGTGACCATCTATCCGGATAACGCAAACTACTCGGGCGCAAAATGGAACGTTGACGGTGGTCTCTGGAGAAGCAGCGACTCTTATGCCAATGTAGCCGCGGGGGTGCACACCATTCGCTTCAAAGACGCATCCGGCTGGTTCACGCCTTCATCGCGGACAGTCAACATTACCAGCGCCCAGCAAACAACGAAACTTAGCGGAACATACTCCCTCAATACCGCAGGGACTTACGGCTCCGCTTCTTATCCGTCGGATTATTCTTCGAGTTCATTCAGTTCGGGCCAAAACTATAGTTCCTCCACCGGAGACCGCTCGATCTCTTCCACGAGTTCATCCGATTCGGGAAGGACACCCGAGCAGAGAACCTCTAGCCAACCGGCAACTCAGGGTGGGTACCCCGGGCAATACGGCTCCCAGCCACCACCCGACACAAGCCCGGGGCCTGCTGCGGACCGGGCGTCACCTGGAAATCAAACGACACCCAACGTGCAACAGGCTCCCGTGACCATGACTCCGCCCGTCCAGAGATTCCGAACCGGACACGTGCAGGTCAAGCTGACTCCCGAAAGCGCCGTCACGGCCGGAGCCAAATGGCGCGTAGACGGCAAGAGCTGGCTTGATTCGAACGTTATCCTTACGAGCGTCCGGGCCGGAAATCACACGGTAGAATTCAACAACGTCCTCGGGTGGGAAAAGCCCGTGCCGCAGAAGATCAAGATCGAACCGGACAAGACAGCCCAGGCAAGCGCCGATTACTCCTCCAATCCGCCCGGAACACTGCAGGTGACGCTTTCACCCCAGACCGTGACCGTTGATGCCCGATGGAGCGTTGAGCCCGGCAAATGGCTCAAGAGCGGAGAATCCGTCAAACTCAATCCCGGATCGTATACTGTATCTTACGAAGACCTCTCCGGTTGGGTCTGCCCGGCCGGTCAAAAGGTCGTCGTAAAGGGCACTCAGACATGCGCGGTTTCAGCTGCCTATTCGCTGCCGGTCATAACCGTGGGGGACCCTTCCAGGACAAAGGTGCCCCTCGGTACGAAACAGAAGATCTCATGGAAGTATACCGGCAATATCGGCCCAACTGTGAAAATTGAAGTGGTTCGAGACAACCTCACCCGCATTCTCGCCGAATCAGTTTCAGCAGGCGAAACCGGAAAGGGTTCCGCTCGCCTGCTGATTCCAAGAGATCTGCAGTCAGGTGGAAATTACCGGATCAGGGTTAGCAGTAAAACAAGCAGCCTTGTTTCCGCCTACAGCTCCGAATTTACTTTGGAGAAGCGTAAATAAAAGATCTCGCTCCTTAGCTGCGGCCCGGCCATTTTGCCCGCCGCGAAAGAGAGGGTGTAACATGGTGTTTTCGAAATTATTCATTGCCATGGCTCTGGTTCTCCTGCCCTGTACCGTCCTGGCGGCAGGAGGCGGCCAGAATTCAAAGGTCACGACGGTGGGAACCGAGAATAATGGAGAACAGATAAACATCCCGGAAGGTGCAATTCTCGAAGTCAAGCTGCAGCAACCGGGCGCAACCGGATATTCATGGGAAGTCGTTAATCTGGACCAATCCCGACTTCAGCTGATAGACTCCAGCAGCACCCCTGTCAAAAGCGGCCCGATTCTTGGCGGCCCCCTTCTTAAGAAATGGCATTTCAAGGCTGTGGGCAAGGGCCAGACGGAGCTGAGGCTTTCGCTCTATCGTCCGTGGGAGGGAATCGATAAGGCAGCAGACAATTACATGCTTATGGTGCAGATACAGTAGCGCAGAGGCTGCGATAGAGTTGCCCTGAGCGGCACAGCACGTACCGGATACCATCCGACCTGCCGGGGCGGGGTTCCCAAGGCGGACCTTGGGAACCAGCGGAAATTATTTAGCGCTTTCAGCGCAATAAACAACGCGGCTCGCTCAAGTTGACGCATATCAGGCGGACCTTGGAAACCAGCGGCGTATTTCCTTAAAGCAACAACATTGCCCCCAAACACTGGGGGTGTGGCGGCCCCGGCTCTTAAGACGCCTGCACGCCTCATATGTTAGGGCGCGGTTTCCCGATCGCGTCCGCTTTTATTCAGTATTCTTCACAAAATCCATTCGAAGGTGCTCCAGGAAAGCCACGCTCAACGGAGAAAGTTCGCGGTTTTTTCTCTGCGCGAGGTAAAAAGTCCTGTGAATCCTGGTTCCTTTCAAGCCGACCGTGCAAAGTGTTCCCCGCTCGATGTCCTCCTTCACTGCATGCTCCGAGATGATCGCTATCCCTATTTTTGCTTTTACGGCCTGCCGGACGGCTTCGGTGCTTCCCATTTCAGCCACGACATTCAGACGGGACGGCGAAAAGCCGGCTGATTCCAGTGACTGCGCGGCTACGAGGCGGGTTCCGGAGGTCCTTTCCCTCAGGATGAACGGCATATCGGCAAGCTCTTCCACATCGACATCCGTGCGCCCCACCCAGGGATGTCCGGGATACACGACCAGGATCACATCGTCCGAATAGATTTCCTCAAGGGATATTCTCTTCTCATCCCATCTGGCGCCGATCATTCCGAATTCGACGCTTCCGTCGAGGATTTTTTGGACCACTTCTCCGCTGCTGCCTATTTTGAGAGTGATCTGAATGGACGGATACGTCGCCTTGAAAGTCCCGATAAGGCGAGGAAGTATGTACGTCCCCGGGATGGTGCTTGCCCCGATCTGAAGGCTCCCGGAAAGGTTCCCCTTGAATTTTTCAATGGCCTGTACGGCCTTGTCGCGCAACTGGATTATTTCGCGTGCATACTGGTACAGGACCTTACCGGCAGGTGTCGGCAAAATCTCACGCCCGAGCCGGTCTATCAGTTTCTCGCCCAGTGAGTCCTCCAGAGCGCGGATGTGTTCGCTGACCGTCGGTTGCGTGAGGCAAACCGCTTCAGCTGCCTTGGTGAAACTTTGCAGATCGATTACCTTGCAGAAGACCATAAGTCTGTGGATATCCATATTCTCGGCAAAGCCTCCCGGAATGTATTCGCCCTAAACGGCCATTTCCCGCTTTTCTTTTTCTTTTCGAAAATTCTCTTCGATTTCTTCGAGCCTGAGGACGTTTTCCTCCCATTGCTCGGTCAGAACCCGTATTTTTTCCTGAGTTTCCCTATACTGCGCCTGGATTTCGACGGCAAGCTTGCCTTGCTTGTAAGTTTCCGGATCGGCAAGCTTTTCCTTTATGACGTCAAGTTCGGTGTGCCATGATTCCAGTTCCTGCTCGATCTTTTCGACGCGATCCTGCACGGGCTTTTTCAACCGAAAGAGTTCGTTGCGCATTTCGGCTTCAACTCTTTTTTGAAGCCGTGCCCTGGCACCCGCGCCGTCCTGCTCTGCTCGATTCCGCTGCTCCGTCTGCGGCTCACCTTCCAGCCGCGACTTCCATATGCGCTGGTAATCATCGTAATTGCCGGGAAACAGGTGAATCTCTCCAGACTTCACAACGAGTATCTTATTGGCAACCGCATTAATGAAGCTTCGGTCGTGGCTGATGAAACAAACCGTTCCGGGAAAATCCCCCAAGGCCTTCTCGAGCACGACTCGCGATGAGATATCCAGGTGGTTCGTAGGTTCATCGAGAAGCAGAAAGTTCGGCCTCTGCAGGAGCAGCTTGCAGAGAACAAGCCTCGCTTTTTCGCCACCGCTCAGAACCGAGGTCTTTTTAAGAATATCGTCGCCCTGAAAGAGAAATGCCCCCAGGAGCCCGCGCAACTGCGTCTGGAGCATATCTCCCGAGATTGACAGCACCTCATCGAATATCGTGGCATCCGGGTTCAACTGTTCCCACTGGTGCTGAGCATAGTACGCCGTCGAAGTGTGATATCCCGTCGTGCGCTCTCCCGAACTGATCGGAACCACCCCGGCGAGGATCTTTAGAAGGGTGCTTTTGCCGGCGCCGTTTGGCCCCAGGAATGCAATTTTGTCGCCCCGTTCGATGACCAGATCGATCCCGCTGTAAACAGAATGGTCGCCGTAGGATTTTCCGACACCGTTTAGTTCGATGACCCGTTTACCGGATCTCGCAGGAGGAGGAAAAGTGAAGTGTATCTCGGACTCGGAAGCCGAAGGCGCTTCAATTTTCTCCATTCTCTCCAGCATCTTGATCCTGCTTTGAGCCTGCGCAGCCGTCTTCTTGTCGTACCGGTTCTTTTCAATGAACCGTTCGATTTGCTTTATCTTGTCCTGTTGATTATTGTAAGTTGCCTGGCGGATTTCCTGACGCTTCGCTTTTTCATCCAGGTAAAAATCGTAGTTTCCGGCATACTCCTGCAGTCCCGCCTGGTCTACTTCCAGTATCCGCTGCACAATGCGATTGAGAAATGCACGATCGTGCGAAACGAGTATAAAGGCCGAGGAGCAGCTGAGAAGGTATTCTTCGAGCCAAAGCAGGGAATCGAGATCCAGATGGTTGGTCGGCTCGTCGAGCAGGAGCAGGTCCGGTTCGGAGAGGAGCAGTCTGGCGAGTTCGAGGCGCATCACCCATCCACCGCTCAGTTCGGACACAAGGGTATTGAGTTGATCCGTTCTGAATCCAAGGCCTTCGAGGATCTTTCCGGCCCGGGCCTCGAAATCGTATCCGACGAGATGCTCCAGATGCTCCATCACCTTCGCATGCTTCGATGCGAGCGCAGTGAGCAAATCCGGGTCCGTCTCGGAGTCCAGTTCGCGCTGAATCGCTTCCAGTTCCGCCCTCAGTCCTTCCGCTTCATCATGGACGTCCATGGCACGGGACAGGACGGATTTGTCGAGCGCCGGTATCGATTCCTGAGGCAGGTAGCCGATCCGCATGTTTCTGGTCTTGCTGATCGTACCGGAGTCTGGTTCAACCTCACCCTGAACGATATGAAAAAGAGTCGATTTCCCGGATCCGTTGGGTCCAATGAGCCCCAGCCTCTCTCCGGGAAGGACACTGAAGGAAATATGTTTGAAAAGTTCCTTCTTGCCCAGATATTTCGAAACAGCACTGACTGTCAGCAAAAATGTTCTCCTGAACGGAAGTTTTATGAACCTATTTTAACGTCGGTTCTCGAAAATTTCATTTCTCCCGTCGTTTTATAAATGTAGCCGCCACACATTCATACAGGAACCGTGGGTTGTTTAAAATGAAAAGAATGTTCAGGAGACTCGAAAAATGGTAAACAGGCAATCAAATTTCCCGCAAAGAGGAGTTGTAAATTGGCCATGACAGCCGGTCGCCTATCCGCTTCGACCATAAGGGCAGTAATATTCGACTGTGACGGAATCCTCGTGGATACCGAGCCTCTGCACTACCGCGCCTTTCAGAAGGTACTTGTTCCGCTGGGGTTGGGCCACGATTACGAACACTACATGGACAAATTCATAGGGTTTGACGACCGGGATGCTTTCCTGCATGCATTCCATGAAGCGGGGAGGCAACTCGATTCGCTCACCCTGGAGAGTCTCGTCGAAGCCAAGGGGCATGCTCTCCAAACCCTTATAGAGCAGGGTGTTCCAACTTTCCCAGGTGTGGTCGATCTCGTTCGGGAACTTCACGGAGAAGGCATCCCTCTCGCCGTTGCGTCCGGTGCGTTGCGGCATGAGGTTATCCTGTTCGTCAAGTCCCTCGGGCTGAACGGGGCATTCCGCGTCATCGTTGCTGCAGATGACGTCAAGAAGAGCAAGCCGGACCCGGAAACTTATCTGAAGGCACTCGACAGGCTCAAAGAAGCTCAAGGCTGGGCGGCAGACGATGCCCGGCAATGCATCGCAATAGAAGATACCCCCGCCGGCATTCGCTCGGCAAAAGCCGCTGGTCTGTTCGTTATTGGAGTCACCAATTCTTTTTCGCGCGAACAGCTCTTCGAAGCAGATTGCGTCGTCGAATCCCTCGCCGCCGTCAATTCTGCGGAGATGGCCGGATTGTTGGAAAAGAAGGAATAAGAGCCAATGAAAGCACTCTGCCTGCTTACCGTCTCCTGTCTCGCCATGGCTGCCCTCCCTTTTGCAGTATGGGCCCAGGGCAGTCGGAATTCTCTTCAGGAGCCTCTCACCATCGGCACAGCCGTGGAATACGCCCTGACGCACAACCGTGCTTATAAGGCAGCTACATCGGACGTTGATGCTGCCGGCCAGAAGGTAAACCAGGCTCGCGCAGATTTTCTTCCCAAGCTCGACGGATCCTATGCCTTCTCGCAATTGTCCGAGCAGCCTATAGCCTCACTCGGAGGAGGCCAGTGGTTCCCTTTCGGCATCAAGCGGAGCAACAGGTGGGAAGTCGACATGGTGCAGCCTCTTTTCACCGGCTTCGGACTGGAATCGCAGTACAAGGCGAGCAAAGTGGGGCACCAGATATCCCAATACCAGCGAGATGAAGCCCGGCTCAACCTCGTTCGCGACGTTCAGACATCCTACTTCCAGACCCTTCTGGGCGCCAGGCTGCTCGAAGTCGCGCAGAACAACGTCTCGAGCCTTCAGGTTCAGAAGGAAAATGCGCAAGCCAATTACAAGCACGGCGTTGCCGCAGTGAATGACGTCATGAAAGCGGATGTTGCTCTTTCTGAAGCAGTCCAGCGCGAGAGAAGCACGAGAAAACAGCTCACGGTTCTGCGGTCTTCCCTGAACCAGCTACTGGATATCGACCTGCAGGCTGCGGTAAAACTCGAAGATATTGAGGAAAAAATATATAATATTCCGGATCTTCACGATCTTTACGGCACGGCCGAGGGTAATCGTCCCGAGTATCTCGCCGCCATCGCCGCCGTCAAACAGGCAGACTATGGAAAGACGGCGGCCCGCAGTCGTTATTATCCCAAGCTGTCCGCGTTTGCCCAGTATTACAGGGAAGGTGAGGATTTCACAGCGGATAAAAACCCCTACACCAACAGCGAGAATGCGGCCGTTGGTGTCCGGATGGATTGGAATCTCTTTGAGGGCGGGAAGACCAGAGCAACGGAACTTGAATGGCAATACCGCATAAGGGGTCTTGAAGAAAGGCGCGACGACCTTCGGCAGAAAATCCGCCTCCAGGTCGAAAATGCCCTCGAGCAGCTTAAAGTCGCGAAGGCCAATATAGAGACAACCCGGGTGGCTCTCAGCCAGGCGGAAGAAAACGAGCGAATCACCACTGTCCAGTACAAGGAACAGATGGTCATTTTTCTAGAAGTATTGAACGCCCAGGTTTTTCTAGCTCAGGCCCGGGCCGATTTCTTCCAGTCCGTCTACGGATACGAGATAGCCAAAGCCGAACTGGAACGGGCAATCGGGATGCAGATTAACCAATAACAAATCTATTGAAGACTACTCTCATGGCAAATCAAGAAGAAGCAACTCCGGAGCATATAGAGGCCGCGAAAAAAACCCGGCGCATCAGGATAGCGGTACTCATCGTGCTCGTTTTGGCGCTTGCAGCATTTCTCTACTGGTGGTTTTTCTTACGCAACCGCGTCTCTACCGATAACGCTTATGCGCGCGCCGACAGTGCGCAGATTAGCAGCCGCGTTGCCGGGACAATCGTGAAGGTCCTCGTCGATAACGACTATTTTGTTCAAACGGGGCAGGAGCTGCTTCTGCTTGATCCGGCCGATTACATGGTTGCACTCCATCGCGCAAAGGCCGCAATGGAGCAGGACGAGGCCGATCTTCGCGCAGCCGAAATCCAGCTTCCTCCCGTAAACGTGCAGACCTCATCACAGGTTGAAGCCTTCGAAGCTGCCCTGAAGGCCGCGCAGGACGCGGAGCAACAGGCCCGCCACAACCTCGACCAACTCAAGAGCAACCGGGTGGCCTCGGCTGCCGATTTCAGCCAGGCTGAGCGAGACTTCAGGCGTTTCGAAGGTCTGTTCAAATCCGGCGCAGGAACCGAGCGTGCACTTGAGCAGGCAAAAACGACTTTCGACAGGACAAAGGCGCAGCTCAACGCCGTCGATGCCCAGATCGCCGCTACTCAGGCGTCCCTCTCAGCCGCCTCGCAACAGGTCAGCCGGGCACGCGCGCAACTTCAGTCGGTCAGGAGCGAGCGCTCCAATGTGGACGTTCAGCAGCAGAAAGTTGAATCGCTCAGGGCCAAACTCAACAAATCGAAAGCGGATCTCGAAGCAGCAAATCTTAACTTGTCCTACTGCCGCATAGTCGCTCCGCTTGACGGCTTTATTGCGCAGAGAAGCATCCAGGTCGGCGACAGGATTCAACCCGGCCAGGCACTTATGGCCGTAGTTCCCCTTCAGAAGATATATGTCGAGGCAAATTTCAAGGAAACGCAGCTCACCGACGTCCGTATAGGACAACCGGCATCGATAGCCGCGGACATTTATCCGGGTTACGAATACAAGGGGAAAATCACCGGTATCAGGGCGGGAACTGGAGCGGCTTTTTCCCTGATCCCACCGGAGAATGCCACGGGCAACTGGATCAAGGTTGTGCAGCGCATCCCGGTCAGAATTGAACTCGATCAACAGCCGCCTCCCGACCATCCTCTAAGGGTGGGAGCGTCGCTGGACGTGACAATAGATACTTCGAACCGGAACGGTCCTCAACTGCACTCTGCCGGACCGGCTTCTTCCCCGCCGGTGCCTGCCCAAAAGCCATGACACCGGAACCGGAAGACAAACCAAAAGCAAATAAATGGATCGTAGCGCTCACGGTCATGCTCCCGACCTTCATCGAGGTCATGGACACGAGCGTCGTCAACGTCTCGCTTCCGCATATACAGGGAAGTATGAATGCGGGCGTGGATGAGGTCACCTGGGTCCTCACTTCGTATCTCGTTTCCAACGCCATCATCATTCCAATAACAGGGTGGCTGGCGAGTGTTTTCGGAAGAAAGAACTACCTCATTTTCTCCCTGCTTCTGTTCACCGGCAGTTCCATTCTCTGCGGTGCCGCCCCTTCCCTGGAAATCCTGATCCTCGCGAGGATTCTTCAGGGCCTTGGAGGCGGCGGGCTACAACCCCTTTCTCAGGCAATTTTGCTCGAAACCTTCCCGCGCAAGGAACACGGTATGGCCATGGCCATATTCGGGATGGGAGTCGTTATGGCTCCCATCATCGGTCCTGTCGTGGGCGGCTGGATAACCGACAACTGGTCCTGGCGCTGGGTCTTTTACATCAATCTCCCGCTCGGCATACTCGCCGTCTTCATGTCGATCTTTTTTATACAGGATCCGGCCTACATCAAAAGAACCCAGTTCAAGATCGACAAGTGGGGACTTTTCTTCCTGACCGTCGGCCTCGGCTCGCTGCAAATCGTTCTAGACAAAGGTGAGCGGGAGGACTGGTTCCAGTCTGATTTCATCATTATACTGAGCATTCTGGCAGTAACCGCGCTGACGCTTTTCGTTGTGGTGGAGCTTTTGTCCGAGCACCCGGTTGTTGACCTCAGGGTTTTTAAAGACCAGAGCTTTTCGGCAGGGACAGTCATTATGTTTCTCGGCTTTTTCTGCCTCTTCGGCAGTATCGTTCTGCTGCCGCTCTACCTCCAGCAGCTCATGGGATACACTGCGCTGTGGGCCGGGCTGGTTCTCGGGCCGGGAGGATTTGCCAGTTTCTTTATAATGCCTGTTGCGGGCATTCTGATGCGGAAGGGAGCAAAACCGCGATATCTTCTCATTATCGGCCTGGCTGTGACGGCCTACTCCCAATGGCTCATGGCGCAATTCAACCTGCAGGCCGACTTCGCTTCCATTGCATGGCCGCGCTTTGTACAGGGTTTCGGTCTGGGCCTGTTCTTCGTCCCGCTGTCCGCAGCTACTTATGTCAACATCCCAAGAGAACAGACCGGCAACGCATCGGGAATTTTCAACCTGGTGCGGAACCTGGGCGGAAGCTTCGGTGTAGCGTTCAGCACGACTCTTCTGTCTCAGCGGGCACAGGTCCATCAGACGTTTCTTTCTGAGAGGATTACGCCGTTCAATCCGGCCTTTCAGGAAAACTATTACCGCGTCATGAACTTCCTCCAGCAAAAGCACGGAGGAGAACAGTCAACCGGTGCGCTCGTCTACTGGTACCAGGAGGTAATGCGCCAGGCGAGCATGCTCTCATTCAACGACACATTTTTCCTTCTGTGCATCGCGACCGCGATTTTGATCCCGGTCACTTTTCTCCTGAGGCGCGGCCGCACCGGCGTGCCTCCCGGTGGAGGAATGCACTGACGTCAATTCGGAGAAATCAATTGCAGACAGTACCCGCAAGTGAAATAGCAAATCGCATCGTTACTCTGCAGGCTCTCCTCCAGAAGAGTAATATCGATGCGGCAGTAATCCGCCAGAATGCCGACCTCTTCTACTTTACAGGGACAGTCCAGGACTCCCATCTCATCGTGCCGGCAACCGGGCAACCGGTTCTCATGGTGCGGCGAAGCATCATGCGCGCAGAGGCCGAATCTCCAATACGCCCGGTCATTCCCATGGGTAGACTCGGTGAGTTGCATGACGCCCTTTTGTCGGCGTGTCCGGATGCGAAAGTCCTGGGATTCGAACTGGACGTGCTGCCTGCGAATATGTTCTTCACCTACGACGAGAAGATCTTCCCAAAGCAGCAGATTGTCGACGTGAGCCCCCTGATACGCCAAATCCGCATGATCAAATCCCCCTGGGAAATCGATGTCATGCGCAGAAGCGCAGAGATATCCCGGATTGTGGCCGAATCAGTACCGGGACTTCTGAAGCCCGGTAAAACGGAACTAGAACTTACTGCCGAACTCGAATGCATTGCGAGAAAGGCCGGAAACACCGGTATGCTCCGGATCAGGTCCTTCAATCTCGAAATGGGTTTCGGCCATATACTCTCCGGCCCGAATGCAGCAGTTACCTCCTATACGGATTCCCCCACCGGAGGACCCGGACTCTCGACGGCCTTCGGACAGGGTGCCGGAGAAAGGAAAATCCAGCCGGGGGAAATCGTGAGCGTTGACATCATGACCTGCACCGGCGGTTATATGAACGACCAGACCCGCAATTACTGCATAGGCCCCCCGCCGGTCAGGCTCGGCAAAGCCTATGATTTCGTAAAGTCCGTCCATGTCCGCTTCCGGGATATGGCCCGTCCCGGAGCCGTCACTGGACAGTTGTATCAGCAGACCCTCAAATGGGCCGAAGAGGCCGGCTGGGCAAAATGGTTCATGGGGCATGCCGAACCGAAAATTACCTTTGTCGGCCACGGCCTCGGTATTGAAGTTGACGAATTTCCCTTCATCGCCCAGGGTCACAAGATGCCTCTTCAGGAAGGGATGGTTTTTGCCTTCGAACCGAAGGTCATTATTCCCGACGAAGGCATTGCCGGCCTCGAAAATTCGTATCTTGTCACTTCCGACGGCATCGAATCGCTGAATTCAGCAACCGAAGAACTCGTAATAGTGTAGAATGCTCCTCCGCACCTTCCGTAATGGTCGCAGTTCGACATACGGGACGGGCAATACAGGCGGCATCAGAATACTGGAAAAGCGAGCATCCCTTGCAGTGCCGGCGATCGCTTTCCCGGCGCCGTTGAAATGATTGGAGGATTCTAATGACTGAAGATCTGGACCGGAACCTGGAAAATTGGAAACACGAACTCGAAAAAGCCTGGCAACACATTCCGAAACCTTTCCGGAGCGAGAGAAGCATCCACAGGACACTTCAATGCCATTTATACAGGCTGCTCCAGGAGCAGGGTTTCAGGACAGTCGCGGATTATATGCCTCCGCGAATAGCAGACAGGCCTGTGGATATCATCGCCGTCAATAATGACAATGAAATAGTCTACGCGATTTCCATAGACACACTCGTAACGCTTGCCGCGGTCAAAAGCCTGAACAGCTTTGCCGCCGTCCACAAGATCATCCTCACAACCGGCATGCTCGAAAAAAAGGTCCAGGAAAGCAGGTTCTTCCTGAATGAGGAGATCAAACACGTGCATCTGAAACCGTTCGAGCATCCTTGACGGACGTTGTGCAGTCCCGCGCACTCATTCCATATTATCTCTCCCGGTAATGGCTAATCCATTTGAAATGTTTAAATTTTTTGTACGATGCCGTCTACCGGGAGGTGAAGAATGCGTTCAAAAGACACATTTAAGAAGATGATCGCAAACACGTTGGGAATGTTCAGTTTCCTGATGGAGCGGCTTACAAGTTCAAAAAAGGAGACCAGGACTTTCGGAGGGCACGAGCACCGCTCATCAGGACCGAAGAAACAGGACCTCGAAAGAGTCACCGATCCAACGGGAGAAGAGTACCTTTGCCCGCTTGGCGCCATTCACGATCGGAATTTCGTCACCGAGCGGGAAAAAAGAAATTGTTTCGAATACGACGTCATATCGAGACATCCTACAGAGTAGGCGTCTCGATATGGATTTCCGGATTGGGCTGCTTTACTCCAAACGACAGACCTTCCTTACGGAGTAAATCTTTTTATCCTGCGATTCAAAGTAGATCCGTATGAGAACTTCACTCAGCAGACCGACGGCAAGGAACTGTATTCCCGTAATCATCAGAACGGATGCCAGCAGCGCCAGCGGTCCATGCGCCTGGAAGATATCGACTCCCATCAGAAACTTCCGATATACCAGGAACAGGCCGATCAGGGCCGAAAGTCCCGAAAAACCGAGGAACAGCTTCCCGAAGAAGTGCAGCGGACGAGTCATGTAGCGCCGCAGGAATCCCACCGTCAGCAGGTCGAAAGCGACCCGGAAAGTCCTGCCCAGTCCATAATGGGATTTCCCGGTATTTCTTCCCATGTCCTTTATCGGGATTTCAACGATGCGAGCCCCGTTGAGCCCGATCAGCGCTGGAACGAAACGGTGAAGATCTCCGTAAAGGTGCAGATCGGCAAGTATTTCCTTCCTGTACGCCTTGAAGGTCGTCCCGAAATCATGCACGTTTACACCGGATACTTTCGCGATAAGCCAATTGGCGATCCGGGAGGGAAACGTCCGTGTCAGGAACGCATCTGAGCGTGCCGTCCTCCAACCGGAGACCATATCGTAGCCTTCTTCTATTTTGCTGATGAAATCCGGAATCTCTTCGGGAGCATGCTGCAGGTCCCCGTCAAGAGAGACGATAAGTTCTCCCCGGGCATGATGGAATCCCGCCATCAGGGCCGGAGTTTGGCCGTAGTTCCTCCGAAGATGTACGACGGTCACCCTGGGGTCCCGCTTGTAGAGTGAATCGAGGATCCGAGGGGTTTCATCGGTGCTTCCGTCGTTCACCAACACCAGCTCCCACGAACGCCCGAGGTCCTCCATTACGGTTCGCACCCGATCATACAGTTCATCGAGAGTGGTTGCTTCATTATGAAGCGGTATTACCACGGATATTATGGGATTCTTGTCCTGTCGTATGCCCCTATCCAATACGGCCAGATCGCTCACTGATTTACCTCTCCAAAATGGCTGAGAATAATCCGGTTTCGAACCAGAATATCTTTCACGTTTTCTGAGACCAGAAGCTTTCTTTCCATGTCGCGTGATTCCAAAAGCCGCGTATTTACGCTCATCAAATCCTCATCGACATAACCCGGATGAGTCATCAGTTCGGAGACTCCAGGCTTCAGCTTCCGGCAAATAATCCTGAATGCTTCTTCATTCATCAAACCCGTCGCTGCAATTCCGAAAAAGAGGTCGGGAGTTCTGATCCCGGACCTCCAGACCCGTGACCGGAAAAACGGATAAACGGACCTGCTTGCGGCGGCGACTCCAAACTGCTTCAAGAATATACTTTTCTTATCCTTTTCGATACCTGAAATAAAGCTCAATGCACTCTGGTTTTCGAAAGGAGTTCGTATCCACTTTACGGAATAGCGCCGCGCAATTTCGATAACCGCGTCCAGGACGGCCGGTATGAGATGCACGTGTTTGTGACAGTCGAAATGAGTTGGTACTATCCCCGAATCGAACACCTTTTCGGCCTGGGCGAAAAGCTCTTTCCTGATTTCGTTTTGAATGTTTTTTCTTCCAGTCAGCATTCGCTTTATAAGCAAACCGAGGCCGGCAGGCAGGCATCCTTCCCCCCCAAGGAGTTCAGGAATGCTCTCCGGTGCCGATAACGGGGGCAGACCGGTCAGCACGAAATGGATGCCGACCCCCAGGTTCGGATGTTTTTTTGCAGCTGCAACGGCATCATCGAATGCTTCCCCGTTAGCCATAAGAGTTGCACTCCGAAGTACACCGCATTCGAGACAATCCGCAATAGCAAGATTGACGCCCCGAGTCAGTCCGAAATCATCGGCGTTTATGATTAGCCTGCGTTCTTTCATTTCTTCCTGCACCGGATATTTCTGAAATTCGCACATTCTTAGAAAAACACGGACGACGCTCGCTACCAGAGATGGTTCGGAATGTCAAGTTCTTACCCTTCCCGCGCACAATAATATTGATACCATTGGATTGATGATTATGATGCACCAGTCGCTTCCGCATTAAAGAATTTTCCCTTTTAGCCGAACTAGTTCACGGGTGCTTTATTGCTTTCAATCCGGGGGCAGGTACTGTATAAAAATCTCCCGGAATCCGGTTATTAATTCTTTCAAGGAAGGTTGCGCGATGCGAAGAAGCTTCACACCCGACAACTGCCTCAAGATGGTCATGCTTTCTTTCCTGTGCCTTCTTTTAAACGGCACTCCGGCGATTGCCGCGGAGCAGAAGGTGTACAAGCTGGATCAACTCATCCAGATGGCGCTTGAGACCAGTTCGGAACTGAAGATGGCGGACCAGGAAATTCTGTCGGCGAAGACCGATTTTAAAATGGCAAAAGCCGGTATGCTGCCGCAACTGGACGTTAGAGCCATGACCGGTCCGGTGAACGACGCGCGGACACCGACAGTCCAGGTCGATCCCACCACTATGGTTGGGAGACTGGTTTCTCATGATGAAGATGACGTGGGAATATTCGGCAGGCTCGACTTTACGATAACTCAGCCGCTTTACACATTCGGCAAGATATCCAACCGCAAAGACGCAGCAGAACTGGGAGTCGAAGCACAGAGGGCCGCCAGAGAATCGAAAAGAAACGAAGTCATTCTGAACGTCAAGGAACTCTATTACGCCTACCTGGTTGCAGCTCAGGGGAAACAAGCAGCGGGCGAAACTGACGAATTCATCGAAGATGCAAGGAAGCGCATAAAGAACCTTATCGAGTTGAAGGCGCAGAATGCCGAACCGAGCGATCTGTACCGGCTCGATGCTTTTGCCGCAGAGGTCAAGAGTTTCGCCGCCAAGGCCGATTCCGGCGCTCGGATGGCTTACGCCGCCCTGAAGCGGGCGATTGGAGTCCCACAGACCGTAGAATTCCGCCTTGATATTTCGGAGCTGCCGAAGAAACCCGTAATACTGGCTCCCGAAGGCGAGTACGTACAACAGGCCATGGAACAACGTCCGGAATTCACCCAGGTTAAGAAGGGCGTTGACGCCAGAAGAAAGCTCGTGGAAGCCGCAAAAGCCGACCTCTACCCCTCATTTTTTGCGGCTGCCGTTGGATCCGTTGCCGGAGCACCCGACCGCCAGAATTTCGATAATTCCTATTTTCCTGATGATTTTAACCACGCGTACGCGGGATTCGTTGCGGGCGCTGAATGGCATTTCGATTTTGGAATCGGAAAGGGGAAATTGGACAAAGCCAGAGTCGAATATGAAAAGACGCGCCTGGCTCAGGAACTTGCTGAAAAGAGCATCCCCCTCGAAGTAATGAAATATTACAACGACGCCCTGGAATCACAGAAGGGCTTCACCGCCTACGAACAGGCCGCGATCGCTTCAAGAAGGTGGATAATTACTGCTTTCTCGAATTTTGACGTCGGGGTCGGCACGGCCCGAGATATCTTCGATGCCATAGATCGCTACGGCAAGAACCAGGGCGAATACCTTCGCGCTCTCTACAACTACCACGTCGCGATTGCCAGATTGAACTATGCAATCGGTCTGAAAACGGATATATAAATGGGATAAGTACTTAATATACTTGTGCCTTGCCCGGCAACCAGGACAGCAGGTGAACATTCCAGCCACGTTCTTGCAAAAATTGATGGCCTGGGTTTTCCCCAGGCCACGTTTTGTTCTGGGGGTTGCACTTCTCACCGTAATAGCTTCTCTCGCACTTGCCTCACTACGCATCGAAATCCAGACCGATCAACTTGAACTGATCTCCACACGTCACCCGCTCATTGCCCTTTCCAACAAGCTCGAACCCTTTAACTTCAGCGGGAGAACCACTTTTGCCGTTGTGGTTCGCGCTTCCAGACCGGAGCGCGCAATCGAGTTCATGAAAGCGCTTGTGGATAGAATTCATGGAGATCCCGAGCACTTTCAGGACGTCTTTTACAGAATCGATCCGGAACAATTCAAAAAATGGGTGCTCTATTACCTCGATCGGGAGGAACTGGTCAAGATCCAGCAGAGGATCGAACAGAACACGGATATGGTCCAAAAGCTGGCCCAGGATCCCGACCTGCTCAATTTTTTCACCCTTGTGAACCGGGAAATGTCCTCCCGGATGGTCGGAGAGTTCTTCACGGGCTTTCTTGATGATGACGCTTCATCCAACGATACCGCTAAAGATACTGAGCCCATGGACCTCGAATTCCTGATCAAGGTTCTTGACGGCCTTTCGCAACACCTCTCGGGAACTCCCATGTACATTTCACCATGGTCCGCCTTCTTTAAGAGCGGTGCTTGGGACCTCGAAAAAGAAGGATACTTATGGGAAGGCGGGAAGAAATTTCTCATTGCGGCGGTGATGCCCAGCAAGATCAAAGACGGCGTCAGCATCACGCAGCGCTCCCTCGATAAGCTGCGAGCATATATCCGCGAACTGCGGACTACTTCTTTTTCTGATGTGGAGGCCGGGGTCACGGGGCAGGAAGCCCTGAACAACGATGAAATGAACACGGCCATGAACGATATGACTCTTGCTACATGGCTCTCGCTCCTGGGAGTAATGCTCCTTCTTGTCTTTTTTCTCAGAGGCTTTCGCCATCCCATCATCATAACCGTCTCCCTGGCAGTGGGTCTGGCCTGGACTTTTGGCTGGACCGCAATCTTCATCGGACATTTGAATATCCTTTCGATCGTATTTGCCCCCATGCTTTGCGGCCTCGGCGTAGATTACGGAATTCACTGGTTTGCACGCTTCGAGGAAGAAAGAGACCTCAATACAGGAAACACCTCCGCCGTCATCGAGCGGGTCATGGAGCGCTCCGGCCCCGGCATTATGATTGCCGGCCTGAGCACGGCATTTTCCTTCCTGCCGTTCATTCTGACGGGCTTTCGCGGGTTAATGGAACTGGGAATGATAACCGGAATGGGAATACTCTTCACTCTCCTGGCCGACTTCACCGTCCTTCCGTCGTTGAGCCGTTTCTTTGCATCGGGCAAACCTCGCAAAGTCGCCAACGGAGGAGACAACAGGTACATGCTCCGGTTGGGCAAACCGGGAGTGGCCGCAATACTTGCGATAACCGTGATATTGTGTGGAGTCGGTCTTTACGGCGCCTCACGCGTGCAATTCGATCTCAATCCGCTGGCTCTCCAGTCCAAAGATGCAGAAGCCGTCTACTGGGAGAAAGTGCTGGTGGAGAACTCCGAGCACTCCGTCCTGTCAGCCGCCTCATTCAGCGATTCTCCGGAACAAACCATCTCCGATTCGGCCAAATTCAAAGCGCTGCCCAGTGTGCTGGACGTGGACAACATCTTCACTCTGTTGCCCGAAGATCAGGAGTCGAAGGTCCCGGTTCTCAGGTCCATTCTGGCAGCAGTCCCCGATCTGCGGCTTTCACTTCCCGGTTCTGCCCACGCCGCCAACCACGCAAGTACGGACACGAAAACCGATCCGGCCCTCCATTCGCGAAATCAGTCCGATCTCATCGACATCCTCCAGAGGCTGCGATTCAAGATGCAGGATGATCAGGCTGAAAAGTGGGGAGCTTCCAGGCCGATGGTCGAACAAATGGTCAAGGTGAGACAGTCCGTATCGGAAATAGTTCAGCTTCTTCAGTCCTCTCCGGATGCAGTCTTGAAGCTTTCAGATTACAGTCATCGCTTCCGCAACGATATCATCGACAAGTGGACTCTGCTCAGGGAAAGCTCGTCAGCCCCGCCAATGCGGGTGGAGGACATACCTCCGGCATTGAAGGACCAGTTCCTGCAGGGAAACCAGTACCTCATCCGCATCTACCCGAAAGAATCCATCTGGGAAGAGGGCGCTCTGACGCGCTTTGTCAGCGATCTGCATTCGGTAGACCCCAATATAGTCGGCGATCCGGTTTCGCTGTTCGTCTTCTCATCAGCCTTTAAGAGAGCGTCAATTGCGGCCACAGTCTATGCCCTTATCGCTATTTCCATTCTTCTTACATTTACTTTCCGCAGCTTGAGGCTTATGCTTATAGTCTTAATCTCGCTGGCAGCAGGAACCATCTGGACAGTGGGGATTATGGGTGCCGCCGGCTTTGATTTCAACCTTGCCAATAGTATCTTTATGCCGCTCGTCGTCGGAGCGGGAGTCGAATACGGAGTGATCATACTCCACAGGTGGAGAGAGGGACGGGTCGGCTACGGCCGCCTTCCTTACAGCACGGGCAAGGGAGTCATCCTCGCGGCATTGACCACGACGGTTGGATTCGGCACCCTGATGATTTCGCACCACAGGGGCATATTCAGTCTGGGTTTCGTTGCATGGGTTGGAAGCATCTGCGTTTTGCTTTCGGCGTTGCTCGTCCTCCCTGCAATTCTGTCATGCATAAAGGCCCCACCACCCGCAGTTGATAAGGAGATTTAGGATATGCTGTTCAAGAAGGCCTCTATTTTACTATTCGCCCTTTCCTTGTCGGCTCTTTGGGCCGCAACGCCCCCGTTGCGGGCTGAATCCGGAGCGACAGCCCAAGTGAGGGCGGTTCTCGAAAAGGCCATGGAGATCCAAACAAAACCCGAACTCCAGGGAGTCGAACATCGCAAGGAAAGGTCCGTCCAGGTCAGGAAACTGATCGCCGAGAATTTCCTCTCCGCGGAAATGGCAAGAGAGACGCTCCACGACCAGTGGGACAAGCTCAATGCCAAGCAGCGCGAACAGTACCAGGAACTCTTCTCCGGGCTTTTTCAGGACTCCTATACCAGGATGGTTCTGAATTTCCTGAAGCAGGAAACCGTCGAATACCCCGAAGAAGCACCGGAAGGCAAATACGTAAAAGTGAAGACCGTAATAATGCGCACAAACGAGCACATTCCGGTCGAATACATAGTCGAGCAGAAGG
>JAEZHY010000067.1 GCA_023416335.1 Pseudomonadota bacterium
CGAAAGTGCTGTAAAGTCTTGAGGCTGCAGGGCCGCAACCAAAATGCAAAAACAAAACCCATAACCACGAAATTCACGAAATACACGAAAATAAAAAGAAAACAATTCGATAAGGCCGTTGGATGGGTGGGAGCGGAGCGGGAACCCATCGCTTTTTAATGAGCGATACGAGCGCGAAACACACGAAAGTGCTGTAAAGTCTTGGGGCTGCAGGGCCGCAACCAAAATGCAAAGGCAAAACCCTTAACCACGAAATTCACGAAATACACGAAAATAAAAAGAAAACAATACGATAAGGCCGTAGGATGGGTGGGAGCGGAGCGGGAACCCATCGTTTTTTGAGGCTCGTTCCCCTCTCAGTTGCCAGGAAGCTCAGGGGCTGTCGAATACGACTTCTTTTTCCGCATGACGACTTTCCCGTGTTTCCAGGCACCGGCTTATGCCTCTCCGGCCAATTATTCCCGGGCGTTCCGAAGAGCGATGGGTTGTCACCATCCTACCTCAGCGGCAGCCTCGAATAACTTGCAGAGCCCTGCTTCGTCATTCCGACCATTCTCTTCGATCAGGACAAGTTCAAATCGGAATCCATGCGTTTTGGGGCGGATTAACCGTGAATTCAAGACCCTGAAAACTCTGGTTCCCGGCTCAAAAGCACTGCCGGGATGACGGGTTGGGGAATTTGGTCAAAAAATGCCCGGCAAGAAGGTTTATCTCGATTTGGGCAACAACCCCTCCAGTATGAGAACCAGCGGCGTATTTCCTTATAGCAACAATATTGACGATAAGACTACCGCGCTACGCTCCCCCACCCTACCGCAGTCCCGGCACCATTGATTCTACCTTATTGGTTTTTTTCGTGATTTTCGTGCCTTTCGTGGTTTAGAGCCTTTGCTTTTGCATTTGGTTGCGGGTGCGAACCGCAGAGGCTGCGATAGTTGCCCTGAGCGGCGCAGCACGTGCCGGATACTATCCGGCCTGCCGGAGTGGGGTTCCCAAGGCGGACCTTGGGAACCAGCGGGTCTCTTAGGTACACCTGGAGCCGAGGGGAAATTGAACGGCATTTTCGTGATTTTCGTACCTGTGGCTCATCCAAAAAGCGATGGGTTACGCTCCGAGACTGTGTCGTAACCCACCCGGGTTAAGCTGGTTTTCATCGCCAACACGACACAGTCTCTCCGCTCCACCCAGCGACCTTATCCTATTGTTTTCTTTCGTGATTTTCGTGTATTTCGTGGTTAAGGGTTTTGTTTTTGTATTTTGGTTGCGGCTATGCTGCTCCAGGTATTTCGTGGTTAAGGGTTTTGTCTCTGTATTTTGGATGTCCTGTCGAAAACTTTGCCTTTTGCCCGCCTTGCTAAAGTTGAAAACATAAGCTATTTTCCTCGAACTATTCCATTCATAATGGTCTTCCGAAAAGGATCGTTACAGGTCATGAATCGTGTTCTGGTTCTATTGATAACGCTGGCTCTGACTCCGGCCTGTGTTTTCGCACAGCAGCAGGCCCCGAGGGGAAACTGGAGCACCGCCGAGATCAACGGTGTGCAGTGGCTGATTGACTCGACGGGAAAGCCCTTTTACTCAAAAGGAGTAAACATCGTCACGCCGGGCAGGGACACGGAGAAAAGCCGGGCACGGCAGGCATATTGCTGGAACAACTTCTATCCTTCGCTCGACGACTGGCGGGCTCAGGTGGGTTGTCAGCTCAAAGGCTGGGGTTTCAATACTCTGGGGGGATGGTCCGACAGCGGATCCAGCCTCGGACTTGCCCTTACAGTGGATCTCGAACTGGGCCGCAACTCGCGTTTCCACTGGTTCGACCCTTTCGATCCCGCGATGGAGAAAACAACCATCGACACGGCGAAGGAACTCACCGCTCCCTATCGTAATTTGCCTTACCTGATCGGCTATTTCAGCGACAATGAAGTGGGCTGGTGGAACTCGCCTCTGTTTACCTGGTTTCTAAAGGCTGCATGGGAGAATCACACCAAGCAGTTCCTGTGGCATATGATTTACGACCACTACGAAGGCAGTTGGGAAAGGCTCCTTGTCGACTGGGTGCCTCAGGGCGGAATCGACGGGTTCGAGGGTCTAAAGAATGCCGGGGCCGCACTCAAGCTGCGGCCCGAAGGCAACGGCATTCGGCTTGTGGATAAATTCCTGAGCGCCTGTACCCGGCACTACTACGAGCTGATGGCAAAAGCCATTCACTCGGCTCATCCCGGAGCGCTCTTCCTCGGCGACCGCCTGCCGCTTTATTATCATCAGGATGCCGTCCTGGCGATGGGAGACAATATCGACGTTATCTCCACTAATTATAATGTGGACGTTCCGGACGGATGGGTCGCACCATACTATTTCGACGGTCTGAGAAAGCTCAGCCGAAAACCCGTGCTGGTAACGGAGTTCTTTTTTGCCGCCCAGGAGAACAGGAGCGGCAATCGCAACGAAACCGCAAGAAACATTCATGCAAAACCCGGCCACCTGATGACCGTGGGCACGCAGATCCAGAGAACGTGGGGCGCAAGCAACGCTTTGCTCAACTTTGCAAAGTTTCCGAATATAGTCGGCGCACACTGGTTCCAGTACTGTGATGAGCCTCTGGGAGGACGCGAAGACGGTGAAGACTATAATATGGGCCTCATCGACACGGCCAACAGGCCCTATGAAGAACTGACGGAAAGCTTCGCAAAACTGAATTCCACGCTGGAGACCGTGCACGCGGCGAGTGCACGGCGCATTGCGGAGGAGGCCGGCAACGGGTTGAATGAACCGGTCCGTGTGCACCGCGCCGATCGACACATCGATGCCTCCGACCAGTCACTGATAGAATGGGAAAAAGAAAAAACGCTGCTCTCCGGGTTCGGCACGCCCGCTCCGCACGTTCCCTTCGGCGACGTGCACCTCGCGTGGACCCCTGAAGGCTTTTACCTCTTCAGCCTCTCGGATACATACGTTGACCCGAACTTCCTCGACTACCGGGGCAATTTTCCGCTATCCGAAGCCTTTCAACTCCATTTCACGGTTGACGCGGACGAAAATCGAAACCATTTTGCAGCTTTCCTGGTTCCGAAGAACAACCCCGCCTATCCGGACGGCTTCGAAATCGAGCCGGAACTCCGCAGGATCGAAAACGGCAAGACTTCCGAAAAACTGCCGGTCGCGGGCCATGTGCAAAAGCTCGAGAAATCGCTGCCGCATATGGCGGTTGAGGCGTTTTTCCCTGCCAAATGGTTCGGGTTGAAAGAATTGAAAGCCGGTATGAAGCTCAGGACCAATATTTCAGTTGTAAGTTATTTTCGGGAATTCACGATGGCCTGGGCCGGGAATGCCGGAATGGAAGAAATTTCAAACCCGTCGGACTTCCGGGAAATTGTTCTGGAATGATGCTTCATCATATGCTCACTTGAAGAATTTGCATATATGCGTTAAAAATGCAAGTTAACTCATCACCTATTTGAACCGGTGGGAACAATGTTCGACAATTTATCCGACAAGTTTCAGAAAATATTCAAGAACCTGAAGGGCCAGGGCAAGCTCACCGAATCCAACATCAAGGAAGCGCTTCGGGAAGTTCGCATGGCGCTCCTCGAAGCCGACGTGCATTATAAGGTGGCGAAGGATTTCGTAGCCGGAATTTCCGAGAGGGCCGTCGGCCAGGAAGTAATGCAGAGCCTTACCCCCGGGCAGCAGGTGATAAAGATAGTCAATGACGAACTTACCAAGCTCATGGGCGGTAAGGCTGAATCGTTAAAACTGACCGGGCACACCCCGGTTGCAATAATGATGGTCGGGCTCCAGGGGTCCGGCAAGACGACCAGTACCGGAAAACTCGCCCGCAAACTGGCAGGCGACGGCAGACGCCCCTGCCTGGTTCCAGCCGACATTTACCGGCCGGCGGCAATCGACCAGCTCGTCACGCTGGCCAACCAGCTGCATCTTCCCGTCTACCCGTCTTCGTTCAAACAAAAACCCGAAGAGATCGCCAAAGAAGCAATCAACTATGCAAGGCAGCAAAACTGCGATACTCTTCTCGTGGATACTGCAGGCCGGCTTCACATCGATACCGAACTCATGGACGAACTTTCCCGACTCAAGGGCATCCTCCAGCCTTCGGAGATCCTCCTTGTCGCCGACGCCATGACCGGCCAGGATGCAGTCCAGGTTGCAGGTTCGTTCAACGAAAAGCTCGGCCTGACGGGCGTCATCCTGACAAAACTCGACGGCGATGCCCGAGGCGGTGCCGCCCTGTCCATCCGTTCGGTTACGCAATGCCCGATCAAGCTCATCGGCGTTGGCGAAAAGATGGACGCCCTGGAAGTCTTTCATCCGGACAGGATGAGTTCCCGAATCCTGGGGATGGGCGATGTCCTCTCCATGATCGAGAAGGCGCAGGAAGCTTTCGATGCGGATCAGGCCCAGGAGATAGCCCGAAAATTCCGGCAGGACACTTTCACTCTGGAGGACTTTCGTTCACAGCTCCGCCAGATGAAGAAGATGGGTTCTTTCGAGCAGATACTGGGCATGCTGCCCGGAATGGGGATCCTCAAGGAACTGAAGAAAGTTCAGGTCGATCAGAAAGAATTCGTGCGCATGGAAGCCATCATAAACTCCATGACGATGGCTGAGCGCAAGAACGCGGATCTTCTCAACGCGAGCCGCAGGAAGCGCATCGCGGACGGGAGCGGAACGACCGTACAGGACGTAAACCGGCTTCTCAAGAGCTACGAGGATTCCCGCAAGGTAATGCGGCAGATGATGGGAGTCGGCGGAGCAAAGAAAAAGAAGGGCAAAATTCGCAGGAAAGGGTCATTTTTCCCTTTTTAATTTTGCCACGTTGCGGTATATGGGGGATTTCACCGTCGAATTATTCGACGCAGTGCGCGAGAGGGCCGTTTCTTCCGCGATTTCGGCTCTTTTGCCTTGTAAATTCTTCCCTTTACCGTAGGATTAGAATGCTTAACCTGAACTGGTCCCGGAGGGTGATCAAATCGGGTTCGAGCGTTTCACGGCAGAGAGAAGCAATCGGCCGAAATATTGCCGGAAGAAATCTTTTGGGCTTTGCCCGATATCATCAGGAGGTCTACAAGGAATGCCTGTAAAAATTCGTTTGGCTCGTGGCGGAAGAAAAAAGAAGCCGTTTTACAAGATCGTCGTCGCTTCCTCGGAAGCGCCCCGTGACGGCCGTTTCATCGAGAGGATCGGGACCTATAATCCCCTCCCGATGACCACGGAAGTGCAAATTGACAAAGAAAGGCTCCAGTACTGGCTTGAGCAGGGGGCCAAGCCCACCGATACCGTTCGCAATCTCATTCACAAGCACGGACAGGGAACGGACAGCTAAGAATCCAGAGGACTACTCGCAGCGCAATATATACCGGAGGCAATCATGTTGAAGGAACTGATCGAGTTTATGGCGCGTGCTTTGGTTGATAACCCCGATAAAGTCAAAGTGTCCGAAATAGAGGGCGAACAGACCTCCGTTATCGAACTTCGGGTGGCCAAAGAAGACCTGGGAAAAGTTATAGGCAAACAGGGACGTACAGCCCGCGCCATGAGAACGATTCTAAGCGCTGCATCGACGAAAATTCGGAAAAGAGCAGTTCTGGAGATAATCGAATAGCGATATGGACAAACCCTGTCTGGTTCCCATCGGGCGCGTCGTCAAGCCGCATGGGGTCCGGGGCGCAGTAAAGATATTAGCCTACGGCGACACTCTGGGCGAACTGGAACCCGGAGAGAAGCTGTTTTTGGTCGATTCCGGGGGCAATGCGGAACGTCAGCTCACGCCGACAGATATTCGCCCTCAGAAAAAAGGCTGGATAGGCAAGTTCGACCAAATCGACAGTATGGACGACGCTTTACCCCTGGCGGGCAGGGAGATTTTTATCCCCCGGGACCGCCTGCCTCTTTTGCCCGAGGGGGAGTATTATCATTTCGAGCTGATCGGGCTTTCCGTAGAGACAAAAGAAGGGGAAAGCCTGGGCACCCTCTGCGGCATCTTCGAAACGGGCGGCAACGACGTTTACGTGGTTGACTGCGGGGGGAAGGAACTCCTCGTTCCGGCGATCGAAGACGTGATCTGCAACATCGACCTCCTGAATCGAAAAATCATAGTAGATTTGCCGGAAGGTCTGGAATAGATGATCTTTGAAATACTGACGATTTTCCCCGGTATGTTCTCTTCACCGCTGGAAGAAAGCATAGTGGGAAAGGCCATGGAGCGCGGGCTCATTTCGGTTCGGATGCACAACATCCGGGACTACGCGACGGATAAGCACCAGATGACCGATGACCGTCCCTTCGGAGGCGGAGAGGGCATGGTGATGAAGCCCGAACCGATAGTCGGGGCTCTGCGCGCCATCGGAAAAGACGACCCGCCGGCCAGGACGATCCTGCTCACCCCTCAGGGGCGTCTTTTCAACCAGGATATCGCAAAGGAACTGAGCCGGCTTCCACGGCTCATCCTCATATGCGGAAGATACGAGGGCGTGGACGAACGGGTCGCGGAACACTTCATCGACGACCAGATATCCGTTGGGGACTATATTCTGACGGGGGGAGAACTGGCAGCGATGATCATAGTCGATGCGGTCACCCGGTTGATCCCCGGCACCCTGGGAAATGCAGATTCCGCTTCAGCGGACTCGTTCAGCGAAACGGTCCTGGAATATCCTCAGTATACCCGCCCTCAAGATTTCGAGGGCATGACCGTTCCCGGAATCCTGCTTTCCGGAAATCATGAAAACATTCGGCGCTGGCGAAGAGGACAGGCGTTGCTAAGAACGAAATTACGCCGACCCGACCTTTTTGCCCGTCTTGACCTTACTTCCGATGATCTTGCCCTGCTTCAGGCAGTTCAGGACGAAATACGGGAAGAAGGATAACCGGCGCTCGTCGCCGGCAACCGGAAGAGAAAATGGCGCATTTGTACCTGGCGCTTATACACTATCCCGTCCTGAACAGGATGGGCGACATCATCGCTTCGGCGATAACGAACCTGGATCTTCACGACCTTGCGAGGTCGTGCTGTACTTATGGGGTCTCTGCGTGCTATATAGTCACGCCGCTTAAAGACCAGCAGGCTCTGGCGCACCGGCTCACGTCCCACTGGATCGACGGCAGGGGCGGCGAGATCCTGCCCGAGAGGCGTGAAGCACTGAAGATCCTGCAGGTGGTCGAGACCCTGGCCGAAGCCCGCGAGGATATACTTCGCAGAACCGGTGAACAGCCGGTGGTATGGGCAACCAGCGCAAGAAACGGCCTGGGCGCAATGAAACACGGCGATGCGCGGACCGCCCTGGAACAGGGAAACAGGCCCGTCCTGCTACTTTTCGGAACCGGCTGGGGCCTGGCCCCCGCGGTATTCGACGAAACGGACGGCGTGCTCGAACCGATTCCCGGGGCAAACAGGTATAATCATCTTTCGGTCCGTTCGGCCGCATCGATCCTGCTGGACCGGCTGCTCGGAAAAAGGTAAATTGATTTGTTCAGCCGGGGTTGATTCTGATCCGGTCACGATTTCAGGGGGTGATTCCGCTTCGCTCCCTGCCTTATAATTAGTCATGGAGGAAATGTTATGGGAATTAGCATGCTTGAGATGATCGAAAGAGATCACATGCGCTTCGATATCCCGGCTTACCGGATCGGCGATACCGTAAAAGTGCACGTTAAAATTCGCGAAGGAGACAAGGAGCGCATCCAGATCTTCGAAGGCCTGGTGATCCGTACCCACAGAGGCCGGATGGGCGCCACGCTCACAGTGCGCAAGGTATCCTACGGTGTCGGAGTCGAACGTATCTTTCCCGTTCATTCCCCCCAGATAGACAGGATCGAGATCCTGCGTCGCGGACGTATTCGCAGATCGAGACTCTACTACCTGCGGCAGCGTGTCGGAAAAGCGGCAAGAATTCGGGAAAAGCGCGAACCGGCCAAGGGCTAGAGCCCGCAAGGCCCGTTGCTCCATACTAAGCGGTGCGGGAAACCCGACCGGGTTTCCACCGATCGAGCGGACTCCGGCTATGCAAGCGCCCCGTTCCGGGTGTAATGACCGGAGTCGCTTTGTTTATCGGATCGGCACATTGAATTTGCGCCTGCCGCTTGCGAATATCTTCGTGCGCGGACGATAGTCTTCGGGAAGAACGCATGCAGCAGAAACTATTCGAAACCCCGGCGGTGGCTGTTGATATGCGCCTCTATGAAAAAGAGGCCTACCGGCGGGGTTTTCGTTTAATCACGGGCATCGACGAAGCCGGCCGCGGTCCTCTCGCCGGTCCCGTCGTGGCTGCAGCGGTAATCCTCCCCCGACTTACGCGTCTCCCCGGAGTCACCGATTCCAAGTGCCTCACCCCAGCCCAGAGAGACGTTTTCGCTGAAAAGATCCGTTCCCGAGCTGCCGGCATCGGAATCGGCGTGGTCGATAACGTCGAAATCGACCGGATCAACATCCTCCAGGCGACATTCCGCGCAATGATAATGGCAATCGAACAGATGGGGCTCAAGCCTGACTTTCTTCTCATAGACGGCCCTTATAAGCTGCCGCTCGAAGTCGAACAGAAGGGTATCCCCCAGGGTGACAGCCTTTCTCTTTCCATCGCCTCGGCCTCGATTATCGCCAAGGTATATCGGGACGGGCTCATGTGCGAATACCACGAGAAATACCCTCAATATGGTTTCGATGTGCACAAGGGGTATGCAACCGCCAGACATTGCGAAGCCATCCGCAAGTACGGCCCCTGCCCCCTCCATCGAATGAGTTTCCGCGGAGTGATTGCAGGTACGGAGTGCCGTATCGATCATGATGAGGAACCGTTATTATAAAGGCAGGGAAGGGGAAATCGCGGCAGCCGACTTCCTGACGAGCAGCGGGGTCAAAATCCTGCACAGAAACTTCCGTTGCCCACCGGGAGAAATCGACCTCATAGCGAAAGACGGAAGAACAATCGTCTTTGTGGAGGTCCGAAGCCGGCAGGCCGACGGGTTCGGCAGCCCCGAGGAATCCATTACCGCAACAAAGCGACGACGCCTGACCCGGGCCGCTATGTGGTTCCTGAAGCAGCACGGACATCTGGACTGCCCTGCCCGCTTTGACGTCGTGGCAATCAGGTGGAGGGGCGAAACCCCGGAAATCAACTGGATGATCAATGCCTTCGAAGCAGGCCGTTGAAAAAAATGAAAGGGAGGGGGAAGGCAGACTCTTCATCATAGCGACTCCCATCGGAAATCTCTCGGACATCACCCTGAGAGCACTCGAAACGCTCCGCGCGGTTGACCTGGTTGCCGCCGAAGATACCCGCCATACACGAAAACTTCTCTCCTATTACGATATCCACAAACCGCTTATCAGTTATCATGAGCACAACGCACGGCAACGAGGAATCGAACTGCTCGAAAAGGTCCGGGAAGGGCAGAAAATCGGGATCGTTACCGATGCTGGGACCCCGGGCATATCCGATCCCGGAATGCTGCTGATCGAAGCAGCCCTGGAGCAGGGCATCGAACCCGTGCCGATTCCCGGCCCCACCGCGCTCATAACGGCACTGATAGCAAGCGGATTATCGACGCATCCTTTCGCGTTCCTGGGCTTTGCTCCGGCCAGAGGAACGGAACGGAAGCGCTTTTTCGAAAAGTATAAAGCTCTTGAGATGACCTGCATCCTGTACGAATCGCCCAAAAGACTGGCCAGGACTCTCCAGGACATAACCGATACCTGGGGCGACAGACGGATAGCGGTTGCCCGCGAGTTGACCAAAATTCACGAGGAGATCTTCCGCGGCACCGTCTCGGGAGCAATGAAACATTTCGAGAACGAACCCAAAGGCGAATTGACCCTAGTCGTAGAAGGCAGCACAAAGGAGTCGCTCCAGGCTGAGCCCGTCAACTGGGAGGACGAACTGCGTTCCCTGCTGGAGCAGGGGATCTCTTCGAAGGAAGCCGCTTCCACAATTGCAGGCCGTTTTAACCTGCCCCGCCGGCTTGTGTACCAGACAGCTCTGAGGATGAAGAAAGATATCGAAGACCGTTGAGCGGAATCGCAGGCACCGGTCAATAATTTGACTGGAATGCCGCGCTCAGAGCCCAGACCTTTGCGATATGCCTCTCCGCCCCCCGCAGGGCAGCATAGCCACAACCAAAATTCAAAAACAAACCCCCTTAACCACGAAATACACGGAAATCACGAAAGAAAACAATAGGATAAGGCCTAGGATGGATAGAGCGGAGAGACTGTGTTGTTGTCGATGAAAACCAGCCCGACCCCGGTCGGTTACGACACAGCCTCGGAGCACAACCCATCGTTCTTGGATGAGCGATACGAGTACGAAATTCACGAAAATGCCGTTTAGTTCCCCTCGGCTCTACGTGCGTCTAAGAGGTTGATGTCAAACGATTTACAAAATCGTCGGCATGGAAATCTTGTTCAAAAAGCAAGAAAATGCCTGATAGTAGTACAGAAGCCCACGAACAGAAGCCAAACATCCCGACCTGAGCCGGATCGCGTACCGCCGGGCAAAACCATGGCCCGAAAGATGCATACAAAAGGAGGTGAACATTTGCCGGATGAGCCGGGCCGTCCGCCGGGCGGTGAACTTCAATTTTATTTTAGAAAGCGGCAAACGAACAGGCAGGCGGCGATAGAAGGCCAAGTAAAGGGAAAAAGATGGCGGACCCCATTTATCTGAACATCGGCAGCGGCGATCATAAGCTTCCCGGATTCATCAACATCGACAGTACCCCCGGCGCAGACATACTGGCGGACGTGAGAAAGGGTCTACCGTTCGGCAGCAACACCGCCGAGGGCATTTATAATGAACATTTCATGGAGCATCTGACCCAGGCCGAAGGAGTGGCCTTTCTGCGCGAATGTCGCCGAGTGCTCGTCGGGAACGGGCGTCTGCGCGTCGCCATGCCGGACCTGGACGATGCGGTTCAGGCCTACGTGGATAATACATGGTCCCAGAGGGACTGGATACACCGGTTTGGTCTGGAGTGGATCGACAACCGATGCGAGATGCTGAACATCTCCATGCGCGAATGGGGTCACAAGTGGCTCTACAATGAAGCGGAACTCACCAGGCTCGCATCTCTGGCCGGACTTACCCCGGTGAAACGCTGCGCCCTCGGGCAAAGCGATCACCCCAGGTTCCGGGGCCTTGAGCACCGCCGAGAGTCGAACCTCATCCTCGAGTTCGTCAAATCACGGCCCCGCTCGGAACGAGACGGTCTGGCAAGCGTCCTCATACCTGCCTTCAATTCCAAATATTTCAGGGAGATGATTGAAAGCGCGCTGAATCAGACCTACCCACACTTCGAGGTGATCGTCTGCGACGACTGTCCTTCCGACGACATTTCGGAACTGGTGGCCCGGTATTCGGCTTCGGACCGCAGGATAAAGTACTTCCGAAACGAAAAACGTCTCGGCGAATACCACAATCGCCTGAAATGTTTCGATCTGGCACAAGGCGAATATATCAAGTTCCTCAACGACGACGACCGTCTGCACCCTGATTGCCTCAAACGAATGGTCGAATGCCTCGAGCGGTTTCCGGACGTAACGCTCGCGACATCTCACCGGCAGTTGATAAATGAAAACGGTCAATACCTGCAGGACATAACTTCGACACAGCGGCCCGTGCATGTGGACTGCCTCCTGGACGGTCCTTCCCTGGCAAACGCGTTACTGGCCACAAAGGTCAATTTCATCGGCGAGCCCACGACCACCCTCTTTCGGAAACGCGACCTCGCAGGCACAAGGCCGGACATCTTCAGCTTTGGGGGCCGCTCCACCAAATGCAATATAGAGGGAATGTGGCTGACGCTGTTGAGCAAGGGGGATGCGATCTACCTGACGCAGAGTCTAAGCTGCTTCCGCCTTCATCCGGACCAGGCCTGCCGGCAGCAGGCCGCGGTAGAAACGGGCACCGCGGCGTGGCAGCAGCACAGGTTTGATGGAATGAGGTTCGGCCTGTTTAATCCCCAACAGCCGGTGCGAATAAATGCAACCCCTCTGAATGCCCTTCTCCAATCCAGGAACGGAGGGTACGCAAACACTCCGACATTGCCGAACCGCGCGGGTCAGAGTTCGAAACCGCCCCGGCCGCGGGCAAGCATCATCATAGTCACTCGCAACTCGGCCCGCACTCTGAGGAACTGTCTCGATAGCGTACTCCAGTTTTCGGCTTCCGCGGAAATCATCGTACTCGACAACGCGTCCACCGATGAGACCCGCTCTATTCTCGCGGCCTATGGCAGCCGGATCGTAACCATTCCGAACGAGGGGAATACCGGTTTTGCCCGCGCCTGCAACCAGGGGATCCTGGTATCCTCCGGAGAATACGTTGTCCTGTTGAACCCGGACACCGTGGTGACCCCCGGCTGGCTGGAAGGCATGCTGGCCCACTTCAGACCGGGCGTGGGGGCTGTCGGCCCAGTTTCGAATTATGTAATGGGGCTTCAAAAACTTAGTTTCTACCTGCGCGGCAATGTTCCGCCCGTGATCGGAGAGATCGATCTCGCCGAAAGGCTGGCCAGCCAGAATCGGGGCCAGTCAGTTCAGACCAAGTTGCTGATCGGATTTTGCATCGCTTTCCCTCGTCATATTCTTGACGAGATGGGCCTCCTCGACGCCGATTTATTCTTTGGAGACGATGACCTCGACATATCCTGGCGCCTGAGAATGCGCGGCTACAAACTCCTCGTTGCTGCGGACGTCTTCGTCCACCACGAAGGGAACGCAAGCCTCAAATCCACCGAGAAAACGACCGCCGACCGGATTATGGAGGAAAGCTCGAATATCCTTTATGAAAAACTCGTCAGGCACTACGGAGAGGGGAATGTACCGACCGCCATGGACCTGTGGGGGATAGACTGTTTCAAACCGACAAACGCTCGTCTTCGGCCGATCCCGGCTTCCTCCGAACCGACGCTGACCACGATGGTCATCCTGACATTCAACCAGCTCGAGCACACCCGCCTGTGCCTGGAGAGCATCGAACGGTGTACCCCCCTTCCGCACGAACTCATTATCGTGGACAACGGGTCCACCGACGGCACGGTAGACTACCTGCGCGAGTATGCGGCCGCGCATTCAAATACGCGGGTCATTGCGAATTCTACCAATCGCGGTTTCGCCGCGGGGAACAATCAGGGGCTGGCGCTGGCGCGGGGAAATAACATCCTGCTGCTCAATAATGACACGGTGGTTCCGCCCGGCTGGCTGGAACGCATGCTCTCCGTATTCGACCGCCATCCCGAGGCAGGTCTTGTCGGCCCAATGTCGAACTACGTATCGGGTCCGCAACTTATCCCCGGTATTTCCTATCACGGCCTGCCCGAAATGGAGGCGTTTGCAGCGCGCTGGTCGGCGGAGAACGCCGGACAGGTCATACAGAGCGAAGTGCGCCTGGTCGCCTTTTGCCTGCTCGTCCGGCGCCAGGTTATCGAGAAAATCGGCGGCCTTGACGAACGGTTCGGCAGCGGAAATTTCGAGGACGACGACTTCTGCATACGAGCGGCCCTGTTCGGATACGGCGCAATGATCGCGAAAGACGCTTTCGTTCACCATACCGGAAGCCAGACTTTCAAAGGATCGAACATCGACCTCAACAGGGCGATGTTCCGAAACTGGGCACTTTTTAAAGACAAATGGGGAATTGCCCCCGAAACACCCATCGAAGCCGGGTATCACGTCAGACTGTCGCCCGCCGACCAGAACAGGGCATATTTCTCCCTGCCGGATTTGAAAGAGAGCCATAGTCCCGATGAAGGCGGCAAATGGTGGCATGAGGTCGGCACGAGAAAAGCCGTCGATTTTTGACGGAGTGGACGTACTCGAGTGCCGCGATCGCCCTGATAAAGAATCTGTCTCTCAGCAAGTATTGAAAATGACTTCTCCTCTCGAGAAGCCGCATACGTTACGCGGCCTGCTTGCCGAGTCTTGAAGACTTCTGCGGGGGGGCTGAAGGAAATCCGGGAAACCCATTGGCTCACCAACAACGGCCCGGTGGTCAGGCGCTCCGAGAAGGAGCTCTCCAATTATCTCGAAACGGAAAATCTCTGCCTTTTCAACAACGGCACGCTTGCTCTCCAGATCGCTCTTCAGGGCATGGAGATCTCGGGGGAGGTCATCACCACCCCTACGCTTTCGTAGCGACCACTCATGCTCTTTTCCGGACAAGGCATCTTCGTGGACATAGAGCCGGATTATTACACTCTCGACCCGGAGAAGGTCGAGGCGGCCATACCCCCCCGGATGCCCGCGATTCCTGCGGTGGAGGAGCGCCGGCATTATCGTGCCCGACGGCCGGATTTTGCACTCGCCGCCGGCGCACCCTGCGTTATGGCGGCGGTTTCCCGACCGCGGCATTTGCGAAAAAGAGCGGCCGAAACCCTTTCATCCAAACTACGGTTCTCCATCCGACTTCGAACCTAACTTTTCTATTTTTGCCCGCCCGTTTTGAGTTTGGCCAACATATTGCAAAGAAAGCAAGTGTTCGGTTTCTCAATCTTCCGACACTACGATCTCAATGCATTCTGGAGGAGAGGTTTTGACGGCTTCGGAATTCACTTTTGCTCCTTCCACGGCGCCCACGGCAAACATGCCGGGAGGCGGAATGCGTGATATGCCGCCGCTCGACGGGAGAATCCGTCCCAAAGCGTTTGGAGAGTCCCTGTCGGCGCTTCTCTTTCCGAGTGCAGAAGCCTCCGGCTGCGCCGAGCCAATTTTGACGGACGTCTGTATTGTTCCGAACAGTCCCGGAGGGAAAAACGTCAAAAAACTGGCGAAGCAGAAGCACATCGGCGGGTTTCCAAAGGAATATGATCATCATGTCCAATAGAGACAATTTCGCAGGCCCCGCTAAAGGGCACAATTCGGAAGGGTCCTCCCCGTCTGCCGGGAACAGTGACGATCCGGGCGGTTTGCAGTCGCTTTACCGGCTGGCAACGGCCGTTCCGATCGACATGGTGAATTTGAAATCGTTTGTCCGGAAATCGTACTCGCTTCGGAGATACGACCTGCTCGAAACGTGTCTCAAAGAACTCCTGAAGACATACCCGGCGGCGAAAGAGCTTTCATATCTTCTCGCCTCCTGCCTTTTTGAACAGGGAAAAATCGAAGCAGCACTTTCCATGGCGGAGGAACTCGCCACAGCCCACCCGGACTATGAACCGCCGAGGCTCCTGCTCGATCAGGTCCGTACCGTCACGGCAGGACGCACAATTTTCGGCGCCAATGGAACGTCGGGAGCAACGCGTTCCGATCCGGCTGCAATTCCCGGCCCCCTCCCCCGGCTCAAACTCCTGGTCGGTCCCGGCCTCTATGACGCAACCCGTAGCGAAGCGCCCCTCCTGAGAGCACTCAGGAAGGTTGCCGATGTAAAGATTTTCGATCATACGCACGATTGCTTCGAAACCGTACTCCGCAGGCTCCCGGCGGGATGGAATCCGGATGCCGTCCTGATCCGGGACTCCGAGTATTATCCGATTCCACCGGGGCTTGAGACCGCGGATCAACCCGTCTTCTGTCTGCTGGGCGACTACAATCTTTCCTTTAACCAGATGCTTCCGATAATGGGAGCCTTCGATCACTTCTTTTGCGATCTGAAGGGTGTAAGGATTTTCAACAAGCTGGGTTTCCGGAATTGCGAATATTTCTGCCTCTATGGGTACGATCCGGAAGTCCACCGCGACTACGGCCTGCCGAAGGAATACGACGTCCTTTTTATCGGGAACCTGAACCATTCCGTCCAGCAGGAACGCGAAGCACTCCTGTACCGACTCGCCCGCCTCGGGAAAAGGTACCGGGTCCATATCGCGACCAATATTTTCGGCCCGGAATACGCCATGATGCTGAACAGGTCCACTCTGGTATTCAACAGGCCGATACGCTGTGAAATCAACATGCGTTTTTTCGAAGCGCTCGCGTGCGGCGCCCTGGTATTGAACCCGCATATAGAAGAACTGGATATGCTCGGATTCTTCCCGGGCAAGCATTATCTCGCATACGACCGGCTGGAGGAAACGATCGACGAATATGTCGGGAAATGGTCCGAGAGCAGGAAACGGGAAGCACAGGAGGACCTGCGGCATGTCATTGCCGGACATTCTTATGACAACCGTGCATGTGAGTTGGTGCAAAGGATTTCTGAAATCCGGGTGAATGTATCCGGCAGGGGTCTCAGGTCGGTTGGGAAAGAGGAGGCATCCAGGAGGTGGGAAAAACATCGATCGAACGGGATCGAAGTAGCCGGCCTGGGCCACATGGATCGTTTCGATCCCCGCCTGGTGGCCTGGCAGACCTACATGGTGAACAACGAGCTGGAGATCCGGAATTTCGATTTCAAAATGTGGACCTGGTGGATGGAACTTCTGGCAGTATCGGGCCTGCGGACCTGTCTGGCAGGTTTTCTCGATGAAAAAGAACAGGTGCTGGAAGCTTTCGGGTGTTACACGGACATAGCGGCTCAAATACGAGAGTTGAAAAAGACTGTTTCGAATTTCAATTTTTTCGCAGACCCGCTGCAAGACAAAAATTTCGGAGAGATGGATAGAGGGAGAATGGCATGGAGATGACAGGTTGGCAAGCCGGGTTTGGGCAGGATTCCACTCAGGAATGGTTCAGGAAAGGGCAGGAGGCTCTTTCGGGAAACAAAGCGGCCGAAGCGGCGGAGTTTTTCGGCATGGTTCTGAAAGACAACCCGTTCAGTGCGGAGGCCCACAGGGCATTGAGTAAAGCCAACTGGGCACAGGGCAAAACGGAGGATGCGCTGAACAGCCTTACCAGGGCACTCGAACTGGATCCAAACGACAGGGAAGCCGTGACGGAGTGTGCCCGCCTTTTCAGTGCGCTCGGGAAAAGCGATTTCGCCATGGAAGTACTCCAGTCTTACCTGGATCGTAATCCGCTGGACGATGTCGTTCGTTCGCAGGTCGAATCGCTCAACGAGGCGAAGAAAACGGGCCAGGTCCTTGCGGTCGCCGAATTTTTCAAGCAGCAGGGTGAAATCCAGTATGAACGCGGCAACCTCGCCCATGCGACGGCCTGCTTCGAAATGGCCATCGAAAACGATCCCGGAATGGCATCGGCGCACAACAGCCTGGGAGTAATCTACTGGGAAGGGAACAATCTCGAAAAAGCGCTGGAACATTTCTACAAGGCCATGGAACTCAATCCCGAGGACCCGGAAGTACTCGGGAACAGTGCACGTGCCCTTGCAAAGGCAGGGGAATCCGATACGGCCGTCCAGGTTTACAGGGAATACCTGACCCGCTCCCCGGGAGATACCGGCGCGTGGGAGGAGTATGAATCCCTGATCGCAACGAGTGCAGCCCCCAAGTGGAGCGCAGAGGGACTTACGGAAGAAGTGGCCGATATATACATCGATGTCGCAAAACGCCTTAAAGACACCGGTGATCTTGCGGGAGCGGCGGACGCAATCGAAAAGGCGCTCAAAATCAGGCCGGAGGCAATCGAGGCACTCCTGGTCCTGGCTTCACTCCATAATGCGATCGGGCAGGTCGAAGATGCCGAAGCGATTCTCAATCAGGCTCTTCTGATAGACCCATCGCACCTTGCAGGGGCCGAGATGCTCAAAGCGATCAGAAACGGGAACGGTGCGGCGGCCTGACAGCATCCCGGGCGGATGAGAAGACAATAGACACATAAACTGCCAGGGTGACCGCTCAAGAGATCGCTGGAGCAAGTCGGGGCGGAGGAGCGGAGCGCGGCGGCAGGGCTGTTATAAAAAACTTCAGTCAAAGATGCTGAAGCCGGAACGGTGGACACCCGAAAAACCGGGCGCCCACTCTACGTAGCTTCGATCAAAGAGGTTGAGAGGCGCGAAGATGTTGAGGCGCGGTTTCCCGACCGCGCCGGCACGATCGTAAAACCGTGCCTCAACTCAAAAGAGATGGCAGTTAATATTCTCGTTCGAACCGCATCCGGGAGATGCACCGCCCCCCGCTGGATTCCGGCTCGGAGTAAACTGCTTTTTCCGGATAGAGACCGGCATATGCATAAACCGACAGTAACTCTTTGCATGATCGTAAAAAACGAGGAGAAGAATCTCCCGGGATGCCTGGAGAGTGTCGGCGGACTGGTGGATGAAATAGTGCTGGTCGATACGGGTTCGGAAGACGGCACGGTCCGCGTAGCTGAGTCCTTCGGTGCAAGAGTCGTGTCGATTGCCTGGCCGGGCGATTTTTCAGCGGCAAGAAATGTCTCCCTGGACCATGCCCATGGAGACTGGATCCTCTATCTCGACGCCGACGAGCGGCTGGAACCGAACGGGCATCCGGACTGCTTGAGGGAAGCCGCCTCCAACGAAATGATCGATGCGTGGTCGGTTTATATCCGGAACTACAAATACGAGGCCACGGCTTTCGATACCTCTCTGAATATCCGCTTTTTCAGAAAACTACCGGAAGTGCGGTTCGAGAACGAAGTCCACGAAAGAGTCGAACCGGCACTTGCGCGGATTGGAGCGAAAGTTGCCATTGCACCTTTCGCCATAGACCATTTCGGGTACGGCGTGAAACCGGACCTGATGAGAGAAAAGCTGCAGCGAAACCTTCTGCTGTCCAGGAAACAATTGGAGCGGGCGCCTGAAGACCCGTACTGCCTCTATTTTCTCGGGGCTACCCTGCTCCTGTTGGAAGAAAACAGGGAGAGCAGGGAATTTTTCATGCGCGCACTCGCAACGGAGAATATTCCCCAGGTTTTGCGCGCGCTTGTTTATAATCTCCTGTCTTATCTCAGCCTGCGGGAAAACAACCCCGATGAGGCTCTTGCGCTAGCCGAGAAATCTGTCCTGCTGGCTCCCCGTCAGAACACTTCCTACCTGCTCGCGGGACTGGCGCAGTTCACAAAAAACGATTACCGCGCCGCTTTGCCGCTGCTTACCCGGGCTTACGAATTTCTGCAGCTTCCGCCCCAGAAGCGACATACCGTTCTGAGCCAGGAGTACGCTTTCGTAGACGAGCACGAATTAAATAAGCTCCTCGGCATCTGCCTGTCCGAAACGGACCGTATGGACGAATCCGTTTCGCATCTGCGAAGATACTTCGATCTGGGGGGACGCAATCCCGAGATCATCAAACGGCTCGGAATTCTCTGCGTGAATTCCGGCGACTATGAATCCGGGCTGGGATATCTCCAAAAAGCCGAGGAACTTGGAACGCCGATTTGCGAGATTGCACTCCCGAAGGCAATGGCCTGCCTGAAGCTCAAAGATTACAGGTGCGCCGCGGCACTGCTGGATGAAGCCGAGAAGCATCAATCCGCGGATTCGGAGAAGCTGCACCTCCTCAGGCATATGCTCCAGGGGGAATGCAACGATGCCTGTGCCCCGGATCCAATTCCCGCCGATCCGGTCCCTGTCGATCCCGTGCCGGATATCTCCCGGCCTCTCACAGGCTGTGCCCTGTTCCGGATGCAGGCCTATGAGGAAGCCCTGCCTGTGCTGCTCGAATCGTACAGGTCCGTCCTGCTCGCTTCGAAGGAGCATGGGAGCGATTTTCTGCTCGAAGAAGACATTCAAAAAGAGGACCTGATCGAAATGATCGGTGTCTGTTTTGCCCAAACCGGCAAATACGCGGAGGCGATCCCATTCCTCAAACTCGCAGCCCGGATGAAAGACGATCCCTCGATCTCCGAACGCGCCGGGATCTGCCTACTCAATGCAGGAGACTATCCGGGAGCAAGGGAATATCTTGAAAAAGCTCGTGCAGGGGGAATTCCTTTCGACTCTCTTGCCCTCCCCCTTTCTTTCACATGTCTCAGAACAGGTGACTTCGAACGTGCGGGAGAATACTTCCGCAATGCCCTCCCCAGGGATGAAAACGCAATAGCGGTTGCTTTCCAGCTGATCCAGGCCATGGCGGACGAGGACGGTTTTCGGCCTTATTTGTCGGATTGCCTCATGAGCAAGCTGGATGCGTTCCGATCGACTTTTCCGAATGAGCTTCAGAGATTCTTGACGGATATTCCGCCGGTAACCCCGGCCCAGGCAATTCAGGGATGAGTGGAGACGTATAATGGCGCAGAAGTCCGGCCTTTCCGTATGCATGATCGTAAAGAACGAATCGGACAACATTGCGGAAGCACTGGCCAGTTTCAAATCTTTCGCGGATGAAATCGTGGTGATCGATACGGGATCCCGGGACAACACGAAAGAGATAGCCGCCCGATTCACACAGCGCATTTTCGATTTCAAATGGGTCGACGATTTCTCGGCCGCAAGAAATTTCGCGATTTCCAGGGCTCGTATGAGCTACCAGCTCTGGCTCGATGCCGACGACAGAATTTCACCGGCAAACCAGGCGCATATTAATTCCCTCAAATCGCATTTCGACGGCAGGAAGGCGTTCTACTTCGTTCTAGAAAACCATCAGGCGGATTCTCCGGTGAGTTCCTGCCTGCAGTTGCGGTGCATTCCCCTGGTTCCAGGGGTGAAGTTCGAGGGTCGCATCCATGAGCAGATATTCCCCAGCGCGGTGAGGCAGCGGCTGGAACTCGTAACAACCGACATCGCCATCATGCACACCGGGTACATGACCCTGGAAGTTCGGAAGGCCAAGGCTGCCCGCAATCTCGAAATACTTGAAAGAGAAAGGCAAAACGGCGCCAACTACGGCAGTCTCCATTTCTACCTTGCCTTGACACATGCCTCGCTCGAGCACAAAGACGAGGCGATCCGCTGCATGGAAACCGCTTTGGATCTCATCCAGAGGGAAAACCTCGACAGCCACCTCATACCCGAGGGCTATCTTTTCCTGGCCCGAGTCGCTCTGGAGATGGACGACCGGGACAAGTGTCTCAGGTACCTGACCAAGGTTAGAAGCCTGATAAATGGAAGTCCGCTTCACAACTACCAGGTGGGATTGCTCTACCAGAGACTCGGCAGGCATGCCGATGCGGTTGCGTGCCTGACAAAGGTAACCGGAAAGAACTATGCTCCCAATTTGTTCCCCACGCAGGCGCTGCCCGGCGAACAGGAATTGCTCCTTCAAATGGCCTACAGTCTCTACTGCGGAAACGACCGGCAGGGCGCCCTGAAACTTATCCGAAAATCCGCTCCGGACGAGTCCCAAATCGGCAGAAGCTGGGAATGGATGGGAGTAAAAGCGTTTGTGTCGCAGAATATGCCGTTGGCCCAGCTCGCCCTGGAAACCGCAGTCCGGTTCGGAGACCTGGAGCCCCGCAGCTGGGAGTTCCTGGCTTCCATTTATAAACTGCGCGGGTTCGATCAAAAAGCCCGCGAATGCCTGCAGAAGGCGTCGTAGGCTCCGGAGAATCTTCCGCAACAGCGGAGCTGCGGCCCCCATTGAGAGACGGGCGCCAATCGAAAGGGCCGATGGGTGGGAGCGAAGCGGGAACCCATCGTTTTTTGGGGTTCATTCCCCTCACAGCTGCCGGGAAACTCAGAGACTCTTGAATATGACTTTTTTCCGCGTGACGACTTCCCGTGTTTCCAGGCACCGACTTAATGCCTCTCCGGCCAATCATTCCCGGGCGTTCTGAAAAACGATGGGTTGTCACCCATCGCCTCAAATCATCGCGGCAGCCCGCTCTGCGCTGAAGGTACTGAATAATCGCTGGTTCCCAAGCTCCCGGGGTTGTTGTCCGAATGGAGATGGGCTCCTTTAGCGGGCATTTTGCGACCAAGCTCCCCAACCCGTCATCCCAGCAGTGCTTCTTAGTCGGGATCCAGAGTTTTTAAGAATTTGAATTCACTATTAATCCTCCCCAAAGGCCTGGATTCCGATGTCCATCGGAATGACGAGTCGGGGCTCTGCGAGCCATTCGGGGCTGCCGCACTGATTTGGGCAACAGCCCCTCTTGCTTGGGAACCCCGGCCCCGGGAGCGATGAATTGCCCGCAACGGCCCCCGTCCACCCCGTCATTTTCCCGCAGATCGTCTCCCCAACCAAGCGGCAAACAAATCTAATCCACCGAAATCAATTCGCTATTCTGTCGGAAAGGTAAAATCTGAATAATAGGCGCAGCTTTGTGAGAGGAAGCCGGAGCTTCCCAAACGGGGGTTCCCAAGCAGGGAGCTTAGGAACCAGCGGTTGGCCTAAGTTGTTGATGCATATGAGGCGGACCTTGGGAACCAGCGGAACGAGAGCCAAAAACCGCCGTTCCCGCTGAGTTGAGGCACGGTTTCCTGACCGTGCCGGCCTGGAACCGAGAAAATGGCCGGTCGGGAGATCGCGCAACAGCCAGGGAAAGGTATTCTGTGCGTAAGGGCAGGCGCCATTTTAAGCATAATGCTAATTGATTCGATTTGATTCCAAAAGCGATGGGTTCCCGCTCCGCTCCCACCCATCCTACGGCCCTTTTCCAGTTGGTGCCCCGTCTCTCAATGGGGGTGTGGCGCCCTGGAGCCCTTAAGGCGCCTACACCTCAAAATCATCGCGGCAGCCTCGAACCTCGGGGAACCGGCGATTCTATGTATCCGGTTCTTACACGAGACTCGGCATTTCCTATTCCCCGGCCATTCCGTTCAGCAGGTCTGAAACCTGCACCTTCTTCCCGTTCACGGTCAATTTGCCGGACTTAAAGGTCGCACTCGACCGGAAAGATCCGTTTTCCCGAATCATAAAATTCTGGGCAAGCAGCCAACCGGCAAGATTTCGAGCACCCTCCCCGGCAAGTTGGTCAATTTGCTCTCCGTCCTGCCGGCCGGGAGTGTCCAATGCCGTCCCCAGGCTCCTTTCCGCCAGGTGGTAAAAGAGCTTTTCCGAAACGGTCACATCGGCGTTGGCGCTTACGGCGTTAGCCAGCGTGAACAGGTTCGCGAAGAGATTGGAAGAGCCCGCAAAGGTCAACTTGGCTTTCCCGGCAAGGTCGCCCATACTTGTTTTTATATTCAGCCCCTTCAATTCGAACTCGGGGGATTTGGCGAGCATATGGATCAGCAGTTCTTTCAACTGATTGACTGCCGCCTGATAAGCCTCATCGTCGGTTCCGCTCCCTATTCCCGCCTGAAGCCCGGCGGCCACGCGCTGTAATCGGATAATCAGTTCGGGATCCAGTTTTCGGGCCTCGAACTCGAGTGAAAAGGGACCGAGGGTCTCGCCCGCGGCGCTCAGTCGCTTGAAAGAGACCCGGAGATTGCTGGTGATCGTCTCTCCGGATACTCCCGTTTCGACCTGCAGGCCCGGCGCTTCGAGGGAGAAAGGATCGCTCCCTCTCTCCTCGGCGTCAACCTGTTCTGATGAGATAGCAAAGGAACCGACCGAGACCCCTTTTATGCCGGGGTGCGAATTGAAATCACCTTTGAGGTTCCGGAGTTGAAACCGGACTCCATCCTGCGCGATCTCAAGATTCGGGGCGGCAAGTATCCCGGTAATTTCCCCCAAGCCTATATCGAAACCGGTCTTGGAGGTCAATCCGCCCCAATTGACTTCCGTTTCCTTCCCTTCGCTGTCGGGCAGCTTTTTTCGGAAGGCAGGGACTTCCAGAAAGGATTCGCCGCTGCCATCCAGGGACAGGATGGTTATAGATGTGGAGGCTCCCAGTTCGGGGAACTTCTCCAGCAGTTGTTTGATCTCCTGTCCGCTGTCCTGCCCCGGAGCGATGCCTGCCCGGATCACGGCCATAGCGGGCTGAAATCCCCCCTTCAGATGAGGGTCCGTAACGTACGTGATGGGACCGTGCTGGATGGAATTGACTATTCCGAACCTGAAGTCCGATCCCGTGCCTTTTATGGTAATCGATGTTATAGCACGGGAGCTGAATATGCCGCGTTCGTAGCTCTTGTTTTCAGCCAGGACGTGGTTCGGTTTGGAGATCTGCTGGAGCAGAAGATCGTATTGCTTCTCCGCCTGCATTCCGAACCAGTAACTCGCGCCGCCGTATGCACCGGCAAGCACTATGCAGAGGCAGATGAGTGTCAAAAGGAGTTTTTTCATCACATGGTCCTTTTCAGAAGATTCTGATTTGAGAGTGCAATCAATATCCTAATTTAATTGGGAAAGAAATCCAAAATGATCGGCACGGCATGGAAAAACGGGAAAAAGAGGAACGAGAGGCAAATGCCCGGCGTGATCCCGAATTTATTGCTATTCTCGATTATTAAATCTATATTCTTTGTAGTCTGATATAATTAAAGGTCATGCCTTATCAGACTCGGAGGACGAAAGAAAGTCGATGTCGAATTTCGATTATTATCAAATCTTGAATGTTTCATCGGAAGCTTCGGTTGAGGAAATCAAGAAATCCTACCGAAAACTTGCCCTTGAGACGCACCCGGACAGAAATCCGGGCGATGCCCGTGCCGAGGAGCGTTTCAAGAAGATTAACGAAGCCTACGGGGTACTGTCGGATTCTCAGAAACGTGCCCAGTACGACCAGTACCGTCGGCTTGGTTACCAACCGGGAGGTCCGCAGGGAACCGGCTTCGGGTATTCGCAGGAAGAGATATTCAGGGACTTTTTTACGAACAGGCAATCCCAGGATATCTTTTCGGAAATGCAAAAAGAATTTGAACGCATGGGGATGAGGTTCGATCCCAATTTCATAAACAATCTCTTTTTCGGCGGGAAGAATATATTCTTCCAGGGAGTGATTTTCGGCCCCACGAGGATCCGCGTCGTTCGGTACGGCAACCCGCGGGCCGGACGCCCCCAAAGGACCGCAAGCAGCCCCGAGACGCCTCTGGATGCCCTCAGGCCCGGAAGGCTCCTCAAGTCGGGACTTTCCCTGATCGGAAAAGCAGGAAGGAAAGCCGGGGAGTTTCTCCTCAAAAAGGCGCTCGGAGTCGATCGGCTGCCGTCGAATTATAAGGAACGTCAATCGGTCGGTGACGGAAAGCCCGATCTCATCTACCGCCTTCAGATCTCCGAAGGGCAGGCTATCACGGGAACGGTTGTGCAGGTCGATCTCCCACATATCGATGCGGGAAGAAGAGTCTCCGTTCGCATCCCCCCCGGAGTGAAAACCGGGACCAGGCTGCGTCTTAAAGAGATGGGCAACGCCCTTCCCGAAAACCCGCTTCGCCGCGGAGACGTGTACCTGGAAGTGCGGATCGCCTCTTATTGACGCCTTGCATTCAAGACGGATTTTCCATCCTCGCCCCTTGGGCGAGGTTTTGTTTTTTCGGGATGTCCGGCTGTGCCTGAGGCTGCTCGAACCTCACTTCCGGCGGACCTGATCGATGATTATTTTTTTCGGTTAAATCCCAAACTGCTGCTGTCGGCAGCGGCAGTCAGGCACTTTAGAGGAACTTTTTTCCGGGAGACAGAATTTATGAAAACGATCAAGATCAAAGGCATGTCCTGCCAACACTGTGTAAAGGCGGTCAAGAAGGCACTCGAGGAAATAGACGGTATCGCGGACGTGAACGTCGATCTCGCGAAGGGAGAAGCATCCTTTACCGAAAAAAGCCCTGTCGACGGCACCGTCGTAAAGGAAAAGATTCAAAAAGCGGGATACGAAATTGGCTAAGAGTACCATCCGCATAGAAGGGATGAGCTGTGCGGCATGCGTCCGCCGCGTCGAAGAAGGCATTAGATCCCTCAAGGGCGTAACCGAAGCCGCGGTCAATTTCGCAACCTCCAAAGCGATGGTTGAATACAATCCTGCCGAGATCGATGAAAAATCAATCCGGCACAAGATCGAGGATATCGGCTACGGGGCCGAGGCCGAATCTCCGGAAACGGGCGCAAAAAAAACCTCGATCCTCGTTGGGGGTATGACCTGCGCGGCATGCGTGCGGCGTGTCGAGAACGCGTTGAAGTCGGTTCCCGGCGTTGAAAACGCTTCGGTGAACCTTGCAACATCGCGCGCTACCCTGCTCTACTCCCCTCAACTCGCGGAATGGTCCTCGCTGAAAAAGGCCATCGAAGACGCCGGGTACGAGTATCTCGGAGTGTACCACGAACAGGCCGACGATCCGGCCGAAGCGGCCCGCCGCAAAGAAGCAGCCGACCTGAAGCGCAAGGTCGCGGCCGGTGCGGTCTTCAGTATTCTGGTCATGATCGGGTCGATGCATCACATGTTTCCTTTCCTGCATGCTATTCCCGCCCGGGCTATGAACTATCTGCTTCTCATCCTCACCACCCCGGCCGTCTTCTGGGTTGGGAGCCGTTTTCTGAAGGGTGCGATCAAAGCGACGCGGCAAAAAACGGCCGACATGAATACCCTGGTGGCAATCGGCTCGCTTTCCGCCTACATATACTCCGCTCTGGCAACTCTTTTCCCCGGTTTCTTCACCGTACCGGGAGTGGAGCTGCACGTCTATTTCGACGGAGCGGCGATGATCGTGACTCTTGTTCTGCTCGGCCGTCTGCTTGAACTCAAAGCCAGGGGGAGGACTTCCGAAGCGATCAAGAAGCTGATGAAGCTCACTCCCAAAACGGCACGGGTGATCCGCGACGACGTCGAGATGGACATCCCCGTGGAAGAGGTCGTACACGGTGATTCCATCCTGGTTCGGCCCGGCGGGCGTATTGCGACAGACGGTACGGTCATCTCCGGAGAGTCGGCTGTAAACGAATCCATGCTGACGGGCGAAAGTATGCCGGTTTCCAAGGGCCCCGGCAGCGAAGTTTTCGCCGGCACGATCAACCAGACGGGCAGCTTTACCTTCAGAGCGACAAAGGTGGGCGCCGAGACGGCACTGGCCCAGATCATCCGGCTGGTCGAGGAGGCCCAGGGTTCGAAAGCCCCCATCCAGCATTTTGCGGACAAAGTCGCTTCCATATTTGCTCCGGCGGTTATAGTCATTGCCGTCGTGACCTTCTGCATATGGTACTTCGGCGCTCCCGGACACGTCCTGAGCCGTGCCCTTCTGAACTTCGTCTCCGTCCTGATCATATCCTGTCCCTGCGCAATGGGACTGGCAACACCGACCGCCGTGATGGTCGGAACGGGGCTTGGAGCGGAAAACGGCATCCTGATAAAGGGCGGTGAGAGCCTGGAACGCGCTCACGACCTGGATACGGTCGTTTTCGACAAGACGGGAACGATAACCGGCGGGGAACCGGAGGTAACCGACATTGTCACAGCCGAGAGCGTTTCCGAGACAGAGCTTTTGCGCCTGGCCGCATCGGTCGAGAGCCTTTCGGAGCATCCGCTGGCAAGGGCGATCGTGAAAAGAGCGGAGAGCGGGGATATCCGGGCTGCCGACGCGCGTAAATTCGAAGCCGTTTCCGGCTCGGGGTCCCGGGCGGTCGTGGACGGCGAAACGATAATTCTCGGGAACCGAAAATTCCTGGAAGCTGAAGAAATCGGGATGCAGGGAATCGACGGTGCATGCAACCTGGAAAAATCCGGAAAAACCTGTGTCTATGTCGCAAAAGGGGGAAAGTTCGCCGGAACTATCGCACTCGCCGATACCATCAGGCCCTCGGCTGCGGAAACCGTATCCCGGCTTAAAGGGATGGGCCTGGAGGTAGTAATGATTACCGGCGACAGGCGTGAGACTGCCGAGG
>JAEZHY010000095.1 GCA_023416335.1 Pseudomonadota bacterium
CCTCGGGGTCCAAAGAAGTCCTGACGGAGGTTTTCCGCGTCAAGTACGAACATTTCAAATCGCTGCTGGATTCCAACTCGGAGATGTCGAAGATAATATCCGAGCTGGAAGAGAAACTCCAGGGACACGAAGTATTTGGAATGTCCTATGTCCGATCGCAGGCTGCGCGCGCCGTATTCCACACTCTCCGGATGATCAGGAGTTTCGACGCGTTGTCCAGCAACAGATTCCCGGCCCTGTTTACAGCATTCGAGGAAATCAACTCTCTGATCAAGGATGAATTACACACCAGAAAAGAGCGTTCGGCAACCGGTTCGGAACTCGTCCTCCCTTATTCTATGGTCAACAAAGAGCTTGTAGACACCGTCGGGGGTAAAAATGCAAACCTCGGCGAGATCTACAATCGCGTCGGCCTCCCGGTACCCGAAGGTTTTGCCGTCTCCACAACGGCATACGAGCTGTTCCTGCGTGAAAATGACCTGCTCGACGAAATTGCAATGAAGAAAATGACTCTGGACCCGAACGATCCGGAATCCGTCAATTCCGTGAGTGAGGATATCCAGCGGCTGATTATATCCGCTTCCGTTCCAGCCCCCCTGCAAGAGGCGATACTTTCCAATTACGACTGCATGGCGCAGGAATCTGCCCGCACCGGTCAGGCACCGAGAATCTCGATGCGCAGCAGTGCAATAGGAGAGGACAGCGAACTCTCTTTCGCGGGCCAATATCTTTCCGTGCTGAATGTACCCCGAGAGAAAATCCTGAGGACATATACCTATATAGTGGCAAGCCTCTTTACTCCTCGTGCCATCTCATACCGGCTCCTGAAAGGAATCCCCGACGAGCATGCGGCAATGAGCGTTGCATGCATACGCATGATCGATTCCGTTGCGAGCGGCGTGATGTATTCCCGGCACCCTTTCGAACTGCGCGATGAGAACGTCATCATCTCAGCCGTGTGGGGACTCGGCCCCTATGCTGTGGACGGAAAGATCACTCCGGACAGCTACACAGTGAGTCGGGCCGGTGAAATTATTAAGAAGGAAGTTTCCAGGAAGAATGTAAAGCTCGTAAGCAACCCCGATGGCGGTCTTATCGAAGAGACTGTTCCGGAAGGCGGTCAATCCGCTGCCTGTCTCGACGACGACCGTATAAAGACGCTCGCCCGTTATGCCCTCCAACTCGAAACACACTTCGGATCGCCGCAGGACATCGAGTGGGCCCTGGATCGGGAGGGAAGGCTTCTGATCCTTCAGAGCCGCCCGCTGTGCAAAGGATTTCAGTGCCAGGGCGAGATGGCCAGGATACCCGATTTACCTTATCCGGTGCTTCTCGACCAAGGCGCCATTGCTTCTCCCGGTGTAGGATGCGGAAAGGCATTTCGAATCAAATCCGAAGAGAGCATTCCCGATTTTCCCGATGGAGCCATTCTTGTCGCAACCCAGCCGTCGCCGAAGTATATGGTGATCATGCCCAAAGCGAGAGCGATAGTGACTGATTTCGGGAGTGTGACCGGGCACATGGCTTCGCTTGCAAGGGAGTTTCAGATACCGACCCTGCTCGCAACCGAGAAGGCCACCTCCGTTATTCAGGACGGCATGGAGATCACCGTCGATGCGTTTTCCGGCAAAGTATACGAGGGCGTTGTTCCCGAACTGCTGGAACTTCAAAAGAAGCCGGCTGCTTACATGACGGGTACTCCCGTTTACGAAAATCTGCAACGCGTGGCCGCACTGATCACGCCTCTGCGACTCTTTGACCCGAAGTCGTCACAATTCCTGCCGCAAAACTGCAAGTCCCTGCACGATATAATGCGTTATGTCCACGAACTTTCCTACTCGGAAATGTTTCGCATAAGCGACCTCGTTTCCAACAACGAGGGAGTCGCCGTCAAGCTGATCGCTCCCATTCCTCTCGATCTTTATCTCATCGATCTGGGAGGAGGCATTTCGGGAGCGCCCGCCAATGCCCGCAAAGTGAGCCATGAACGTATCTCGTCGGTCCCGTTCAAAGCTTTGCTGAAAGGCATGCTTCATAAAGAACTCATTTTGAATCGCCCGCGCCCGATTGAATTCAAGGGATTCCTGTCCGTCATGAGTGAGCAGATGCTCAACCCGCATATCGGGTCGGAGCGCTTTGGCGACCGCAGCTATGCCATTATTTCAGACAAGTACCTCAATTTCAGCTCGCGCGTCGGATATCACTACGGCGTGCTGGATGCGTATTGCGGGACGACTCTCAGCAAGAACTACATCACTTTCTCATTCAAGGGTGGAGCTGCCGACGACACGAGGCGCAACAGGCGGGCACGTGCCATTGCACTCATTCTGGAGTCTCTCGGGATGAGAGTTGAAGTTACGGCGGACCGCGTCGATGCGAAGCTTCAAAAGCTGGAGGCTTCGATCATAACGGAAAAGCTGGACTTTATTGGAAGGCTGTTCCAGTTTACAAGGCAGCTGGACATGCTGATGACCACGGAAGCGTCGGTTGCAGCCGTGGCGAAGGCGTTCGTGGAAGAGAGATATCACTTCTGATTACGACTGAATTTTCTTCACGAGATATCCGGGTCTGACCTCGCTTTGCGGCCCTAAAATCGCCAGGCCGTCCGACTCGGAAACCGATTCCACTGTGATTTCACCTACAGGAAGTCCGTCGGGCTCCATGAGAATCAGCTTCGAGCCTTTCTTGATGCCGTGGCGGCTGCCGAGGCCGAAGTAAACAGAGACACCAACTGCATCCTTGGTGATATGAAACACCTCCGCTTCACCCCGATCCGCCATCATCCTGTCGCGCTTGCTGGAAAGCAAATAGAGACTCCCGCAGGCAAGCAGCACTAGAAATAAGAGAAAACCTGCGATTATCCATGGAGAAAATCCCGAATAGCGCTGGATATAGGATTTGGAATCCGCAAGAATTGCGGAACGGTCGGGATAGACGATGATTTGAAAGACGTTGGATCCGACCTTCTTCTGATCCTCTTTGCCGTAAACGGATACAACATACTTCTCGGGCCGGGCATCAGGAGCAACCTTCAGGGTCCCTCTCCACATCCTTCCGCCCATCCAGAAACCGGAAAGAGTTTCGTCCAGGGACAGTGAAACAGAGTCCGAAGTGCTCTCCGAGGTCATGCCGGCAATGTCGGCGACGTTTGGCGCCATGGGCCCCGTGAGTCTCTCGACGGATCCCGGAACCATCCGAAAGGTATTGAAGGGCTCGCGCAGGAAAGCAGCCGACCCTTCGAGCGCACAAAGCACCGCAAGGACACACAAGACTGCCGCGGCTTTGGCAATGCGGCCTTTCAATACAGTGATTTCGTCCAGGTTCATTCTTGGGCTCGGCATTCAGCCGTACCAAGCCGTCTGATGGAAACGAAAGCGAGGATTAGCGTGGGTACGAGCATGGTAAAAAAGTACTTGAAGAAAATGGAGGAAAAGTTCTCCAGGTCTTTATTGGCAAGGAAGAGGCTCACGGACAATTCCGCCAGGACCGCGATATCTGTAATTCCTACTGCTATCTTCTGCTGAATATTCATTTTGCTTCGAATCTCCAGTGCAGGCTGATTGCGTTTCCCGGGAGTTCTATAATTTTTGCTCTTGAAAGGTCAACGGAAATAATTCGCCTCCGGAGACGAGGTCCACGGAGGCGAAGTCTGGCTAAGAGAGCAAGCTTTCCGCCCTACTTTTTGTAAATATCGGTCTTGCTGACGTTCATGAAGCGAAGTGCCTTGCCTTCTTCCTTGTAATAGATCCGGACTTCGTCGCCGGCATCCCAGGTGGACTCGGGAAGGCTGAAATACTCTTCGGGCAGCGAGAAGGAGGTCAGGATCTTCTGTCTTCCGGAGTAGATCGTGATCGTCTTCTTGTCTTTATCTACGACCGGGAATTTCTTCGCTTTTTTCTGTGCGGAATCGTAGACCAGCGGATCGTTCTTGTCCACGTTCTCTTTTTGATCGATCAGCGTGTATTGGATCGTTTTGAGCTTCTGGGCTGCCGGATCGAAGATTACGATTTCATTCTTCTTGGTGTCCAGCTTCATTCTGAGGCCTGCTTTCGGCTCAGGTCCGACATCCGCGGGGTCTTTCGGCATCGCGTAGGTCAGTGCCGGAAGATGCGAGTAATCCGGATTCTGGGAATCGTTTTTCATATCGCGGATCAGGGTCACAACTCCCTTGTCCTTCTCGAACTTCACGAC
>JAEZHY010000066.1 GCA_023416335.1 Pseudomonadota bacterium
ACAGAGAGGAACATAACGACGTCGCCGAGCGGTTCGCCGATATCGTAAACGAATTTAATAAAGAGAATGAAAAGCGCCACAAAGAGGAGCAGATGCTTTTTGCGCACATGTCCCATTTCGTGGGCAACAACCGCCTTCAATTCGGAAACGTCAAGGATTCTCAGCAGCCCTGAAGTGATGAGGATATAGCGCATGGCCGGGAGAATGCCGACGATCCCGGCTGTGAGCATTTCACCCCCGAACAGCGGCCACAGGAGAAAACCTCCCGAACGGAAACGATGCTGTCTGCAGAAGGATTCGAGTTCCATTGTCACAGGATCGGGCGGCAGCGGTTCACACCCCCACAGGCGCACGACCAGCCATGGTCCGACAAGGATGAATACGACAAGAACGGCCGCCACCATCAGGAACTCGCCATCGGAAGCCATAAAGGACGGCATCTTGATGAACTGGAGCAGGTCCATTACGGCGGAGATGAGCAACCATGGAATGAGGATAACGGATGTAAAGGCGATCTGCCCTTTCAGGAAGTTGAGCCGCGGAACGCGGGAACCGTATATGGCCTGGTAAACGGGGTGGCTCCAGAACCAGATCGCAGCAAGGTGTATGGCGTAAATGACCAACCCGGTCAGGCCGGATATGGTCGTAAATTTGTCAAAGCCGGGTATGGCTCGTAAATAGATCCTCATGTTGAATGCATACAGGTAGGCGACGAGGAACACGAGCGCAAAGACGGAGAGATAGGCCTGGGTGCGGTGGTAGGCGCGAGTTATCGTGAGGGTCGAAAATCCGGCGGCGGCCGACCTCAGGATCCTTCTGAAGGAGGACCGGCAATAAAGGTTGAAAACGAGGAAGAAGGACGCGGAGTACAGAATATCCAGAATGGAAACAGGTGGAACGGCCTTGCCCGGTGCACTCTGGAGGCTGAAGAGCAGAAGAACGACGATGAAATAGATCAGCTGATTATACATAGGGAAATTTTAAAGCCGCCGTTGCTCAAGAGCAATCGTGCGGCTTAACCGTATTCCTTTCGGATCATGAGCGAGGTCGTTCGTTTGCTCTCATCTTCGGCAAGTCGACGATCCCCGGGAGTAGTGATTCACGATCTCTTCGATTTCTCCTCGAAACAATCCTTCCGCACTTCGTCCTGGAATTCGACGGGATATTCGCCCGTGAAACACGCGAGGCAGAAAGGGTGCCGTTCCACGGTGGCCCCCGCAGCCTCCAGCAGACCTTCGAGACTCAGATAGTTGAGCGAATCGAGGCCGATATACTTTCTGATTTCCTCTATGGAGTGGGAGGCGGCGATCAGTTCGCCTTTGGTCGAAAAATCGATTCCATAGGGGCAGGGATGGCGGTGCGGGGGACAGCTGACCAGCATATGCACTTCCTTGGCGCCGGCTTGCCGGAGCGCCTTGATCCTGGTCTTCGTTGTCGTACCCCTGATTATGGAGTCTTCCACCAGCAGCACGGATTTATGATCGAGCAGTTCACGCACCGGGTTCAGCTTTACTCTGACTCCGAAATCGCGCATCGCCTGGCTCGGTTGAATAAAGGTCCTGCCTACGTAATGGTTCCTTATAACGCCCATTTCGAGCGGAATATGAGTTGCTTCTGCAAGACCGAGGGCGGCATAGTTTCCGGAATCCGGGAACGGCATCAGGATATCGGCGGTAAGTGAGGAATTCTCCTTGGCCATCAGGTGCCCGAGTCTTTTGCGGAACATATATACATTCTGACGGAAGATGTTGCTGTCGGGCCTTGCGAAATAGATGAATTCGAAGATGCAGTGGGAATGGCGCTGTTTCGGAAAAGGAAACAGAGAGTGCAGCCCATTTTCGTCGATGATGAGGACTTCGCCCGGTTCGACGTCCCGAATGTAGTTTGCCTCGATCAGGTCCAGGGCGCAGGTTTCCGATGCAAGCACGTAGCTGTCGTTGAGTTCGCCCAGGCAAAGAGGCCTGAATCCGTTCGGATCGCGTACGCCGATCAGCTTGTCCTTGGTGCACATGGCCAGCGAGTATGCACCTTGGACCCGTGTCAGCGCTGAAACGAGTGCTTCCTCGAGCCCGTAGACCAGGTTTCTTGCAAGGAGGTGCATGAAGATTTCCGTATCCATGGTGGATCGGAAAATGGCCCCCTGGGTCTCGAGTTCGTTGCGGAGTTCGTAAGCGTTTACCAGGTTGCCGTTGTGGGCAATGGCGTAATATTCGTTGCCGTGGAAGACGACAAACGGCTGCGCATTGGCGAGATGGGATGCCCCGGTGGTGGAGTATCGGACATGTCCGATAGCTATGTGGCCGGTAAGGGATTTGAGAGTATCTTCCTTGAAGATCTCGTTCACCAGCCCCATGTTCTTGTAGCTTTTTATCTGACAGCCGTCGCCGACCGCGATTCCCGCGCTTTCCTGGCCTCTGTGCTGCAGGGCGTAAAGACCGAAGTAGGTAAGTTTTGCGGAATCCGGATTTCCGTACATGCCGAATATGCCGCATTCTTCCTTTTTATTGGGCGTGAAGGGAGTCAGTATACCGGGATGACCCGGGGTAATTATGGATTTCGTATGATCAGGCATCAGCCTTGTCCCCATCTGCCGGAATGGAAAATCTGCCATGCGGCCACCCGGCCTGGAATAGAATCGAAATGTTTCTGAACATAAATTCCGGCGGATGCCCTAAGCTCCCCGATGATATTCCTGGAGAGTCTTGACATCCCAGTCGCCCTTCTGCAGAGCACGAACCGCATCTGCAATGGCTTTGGCGCCGGCGATGGTAGTTGCGTACGGAATATTGTAGATCAGGGTCGTACGCCGTATGTCATATGAATCCGATGTGGTTTTCTTTCCGAGACTGGTGTTGACCACTAATTGTATCTCGCCGCTCTTGATTTTGTCCACTATATGCGGGCGACCTTCCTGCAGTTTATATACATGATCTGCAGGGATATCGTTCTTTTTCAGAAAAGCGGCCGTACCTTTTGTTGCAACCAGTCTAAAGCCCAGCTCGATAAAGGCCCGGGCGACCGGCAGGACTTTTGGTTTGTCGTCGTCGTGAACGCTTATAAAAACCGTTCCGCGGACGGGCAGTTCGTATCCTGCCGCGGATTGGGCCTTTGCGAAAGCAATCCCGAAATCCTCGCCGATTCCCATCACTTCGCCCGTTGATTTCATCTCGGGGCCCAGCAGGGTGTCAACATTCGGAAAACGGGAAAACGGGAAAACGGCCTCTTTTACGGAAATATGAGGGGGCTGGATTTCGCGATCGAACCCGAGTTCTTTGAGCGACCTGCCGAGCATGACCTTGGTGGCAAGCTTTGCCAGCGGCCGGCCGATTGCCTTGCTGACGAAAGGAACGGTCCGCGATGCTCTCGGATTAACCTCCAGGATGAATACCACGCCGTCCTTGAGGGCATACTGGATGTTCATGAGTCCGACGACGCCGAGTTCCTGAGCCAGGAGTCTGGTCTGGCGCCTGATTTCCTCCTGGGTTTCCCGGGAGACGCTTATGGGCGGAAGGACGCACGCAGAGTCGCCGGAATGGATTCCGGCCTGCTCGATGTGTTCCATTATTCCGCCGATAACCGTGGAAGTTCCGTCGCTGATGGCATCTACGTCGAGTTCGATGGCGTCTTCCAGGAACTTGTCGATCAGGATGGGATGCCCCGGCGAGACGTGTACCGCTGTCTTCATGAACTCCTGGAGTCGTGCCCGGTCATAGACGATCTCCATTGCCCGGCCGCCCAGAACGTACGAGGGGCGGACCACAACGGGGTAGCCGATTTCTTCCGCTGCCTTGGTGGCCTCGTCCACTGTAAACGCGGTTGCGTTTTCGGGCTGCCTGAGGCCGAGCTTTTGAAGCAGCTGCTGGAAGCGCTTACGGTCTTCGGCCCGGTCGATTGCGTCGGGGGACGTGCCGAGGATGCTCGCACCGGCTTTTTCAAGCGGGACCGCCAGGTTGAGCGGCGTCTGGCCGCCGAACTGGACGATCAGTCCCCTGGGCTTTTCGTTGTCTATGATGTGGAGCACATCTTCCCGGGTCAGCGGCTCGAAGTAGAGCTTATCCGATGTGTCGTAGTCGGTCGAAACGGTTTCCGGGTTGGAGTTGACCATTATCGACTCGATCTTCTCTTCACGCAGCGAGAAAGATGCATGTACGCAGCAGTAGTCGAACTCGATGCCCTGTCCGATCCTGTTCGGCCCGCCTCCCAGGATCACCACCCTGGGTTTCTCGGAAGGCCTGGCCTCATCGTCGCTTTCGTAAGTGGAGTAGTAGTAGGGCGTGTAGGCTTCGAATTCCGCGGCGCAGGTATCCACCAGCTTGTAAACCGGGCGAATGTTATGCACGATACGTTTCCGGCGGACGGTCTCTTCATCGGTCCCGGTGAGCTGCCCAAGCCTCAGGTCCGAAAATCCCCAGGATTTCGCTATGCGGAGCTTTTCGGCATCATCCAGAAAACCGGGATTCGATGCCGAGTCCACAATAGCTTTTTCCATTTCCAGAATGTCTTTGATGTGGTTTAGAAACCAGGGATCGATCGCAGTCAGGTTGTAGATCTCATCTACTGAGAATCCCAGCTTGAAGGCTTCGCCGATCTGAAAAAGCCTCTGCGAATTGGGCCGGGTGAGATTCTGTTTCAGCTTCTCGATGTACTCGGCATCCGTTTCCGCCGGAGGATCGGAAAAGCCGAAACGGCCTATTTCCAGGGATCGAATCGCTTTCTGGATCGATTCCTTGAAGGTCCTTCCGATGGCCATGGTTTCTCCGACCGACTTCATTGCGGTCGAGAGGATGTCCTGGGTTCTCGGGAACTTTTCGAAAGTAAAGCGGGGGACCTTGACCACGCAGTAATCTATTGTCGGCTCGAAGGAAGCCTTGGTCTCCCTGGTTATGTCGTTTGCGATTTCATCGAGAGAATAGCCGACCGCGAGCTTTGCGGCGATCTTGGCAATGGGGAATCCGGTTGCCTTGGAAGCCAGGGCGGACGAACGCGAAACCCTGGGGTTCATTTCGATTACGACCATATCCCCGTTTTTCGGATTTATGGCAAACTGCACGTTCGAGCCGCCGGTTTCGACGCCTATTTCGCGCAGGATGGCGATGGAGGCGTCCCGCATCATCTGGTATTCGCGGTCGGTGAGGGTCTGCGCGGGAGCGACGGTGATGGAGTCCCCCGTATGAACGCCCATCGCATCCATGTTCTCGATGGAGCAGATGATGACCACATTGTCCATGTAGTCACGCATCACTTCGAGTTCGAATTCCTTCCAGCCGAGAACGGATTCCTCCAGCATGACCGAATGGATCAGGCTCGCGTCGAGGCCTTGCCGGGTTTGCGAGAGAAGCTCCTCACGGTTGAAGGCAACGCCGCCTCCCGTGCCGCCCAGGGTGAATGAGGGCCGAACGATGACAGGATATCCGATTTTCTGGGCAAACGATTCTGCGTCGGACAAATTCGTTACGATCACACTGTCGGGCACGCGTAATCCGATGTTCGTCATGGCGTCCCTGAACAGCTGGCGGTCCTCGGCTTTCTTAATGACCGAGGCGTTCGCGCCTATCATCTCGACGCCGTATTCCTCGAGAATTCCCATTTCGGCGACTTTGACCGCCACGTTCAACGCCGTCTGGCCGCCCAGTGTAGGCAGAATGGCGTCCGGGCGCTCCCGCCTGATTATCTTGGCAACCGTTTCCGGCGTAATGGGTTCCACGTAGGTATACTGGGCCGTTTCCGGGTCGGTCATGATCGTGGCCGGATTGCTGTTGATCAGGACTATTTCGTAGCCCTCTTCCCGGAGCGCCTTGCATGCCTGGGTTCCCGAATAGTCGAACTCGCATGCCTGGCTGATGATGATCGGTCCGGAGCCGATGATGAGAATTTTTTTGATGTCTGTCCGTTTGGGCATGAAGTTATTTCCTTAAAACCAGCTCATGTTCTGCAAATTATGCCTGCGTCGGCCTGCCGTTTTGAGCAAAACCGGAAGGGGATTTTCTTTCCATCAATTCCTTGAAACGATCGAACAGGTAAGATGCATCATGCGGGCCGGGGGAAGCTTCCGGATGATATTGAACGCAGAAGGCGGGCAACTCGAGATGTTCCATGCCTTCCAGGGTGTTGTCGTTGAGATTGATGTGCGTGAGCCGTACGGGCATGCTGGAGAGGGAATCGGGATGAACGCAAAAACCGTGGTTCTGTGAGGTGATTTCAATTTTTCCCGTGGTCAGGTCCTTTACCGGCTGATTGGCTCCGCGATGTCCGAATTTCAGTTTAAAGGTTGTACCGCCCAGTGCCAGGCCCATCATCTGGTGGCCGAGGCATATGCCGAAAATGGGCTTCTTGCCGAGAAGCGCGCGCACCGTATCGATCACGTAATGCACGGCCGCCGGATCTCCGGGGCCGTTTGAAAGAAAGACGCCGTCCGGGTCGCACGCAAGAATGTCTTCCGGTCGTGCATGAGCGGGGAAAACGAGCACCTGGCATCCGGCGCTTTCGAGCATGCGCAGGATGTTGTATTTGATGCCGCAGTCCAGGGCCGCGACCCGGAAGCCCGGGACACCCTGCAGCCACCCGGGCTCAGCTATTTCCTCCCGTTTGCCTTCCCTCCATCTGTACGGCTTGTCGCAGGTGACATACCGAACGAGGTCGATCCCGTTAAGACCGGAATAGGCCTGAACCTGCTGCATTAATTCGTCCAGGTTGTCGGTATCCGTTGCGATGATCCCGCGCATTGCACCCGCGAGGCGAATATGGCGCGTGAGGGCGCGCGTATCTATTCCTTCGATTCCAATCTTTCCGTATTCGTTCAGGAAATCGGCAAGGGACCTGTCGCTGCGCCAGTTGCTCGTAAAACTTTGGTATTCCTTTACTATGAATCCTTCCACCTGAACGGCTGCGGACTCCATATCCGCGGCATTGATCCCGTAGGTGCCTGTCAGGGGATAGGTCATTGCCACGATCTGGCCTTTATAGGAAGGATCGGTCAGGACTTCCTGATATCCCGTCATGCTCGTATTGAAGACCACTTCTCCCAGCGTCCGGCCTTGGCCGGCAAACGCATAGCCTCGAAACACGGTTCCGTCTTCGAGCAGGAGAATCGCTTTGGGACGATCCCAGGGAAGAATCATACAAGGTCCTTGCATCTTGAACGAAATCCCTTTTCCGGTCGCATCGGCAAAGAGTCTCGTCAGAAAAAATGTCCTCGATCTCTCTAAAGTCGACTGATTCGAATGAAACTCGAAAATCGGATCAGGCCGTCGAATCCTGAAATTTTTGAATTGTAACGATTACCAGGTACATAGC
>JAEZHY010000295.1 GCA_023416335.1 Pseudomonadota bacterium
GGGAGTCTATGTCGAACCTGATGGAGACGTGTCTGCGGCAGGAGGCTTTCTCGTTCAGTCGCTTCCACCTTCCGACGATGAGGTGATCAACCGCTTGACCGAGCAGATTCAGGCGATGCCGCCGATAACGGAACTTCTGCGCAACGGCGGGACGCCCGAAGAATTGCTCGATCGCATTTTCTCCGGCATTCCCATCGATTTTTTCGAGAAAAGGCCGCTCTCGTTCAAGTGTTCCTGCAGCAGGGAAAGAGTGATCAATGCCCTTGTTTCCCTCGGACGGGAAGAACTCATTTCGATGATCGAGCAGGAAGAGGCTATCCGGGTTACCTGCGAATTCTGTCGGGAGGTCTATGAATTCAGCCGGGAAGAAGTGAGCAGGCTTGTTAAGGAGATCCATTAGCTCATTTCGAAATAGCAGGAAGTCTTCGCCACCCCGGATGAACCGCCTCCAATATAATGGTCCCTGGCAACAAGGTCGCGGGGGTGACACGGGCAACGGCTTTTTGTTGCCCGTGCCGCAGGCAAGAGGGGCTACAGGACGACCGGCTCGATGTTTCTTTGCCGATCTTCTTTCCTCCGGCCAAGCCGCTCGACATGAGCAGGCTTGTTAAAAAGCTTCACAGCCGCCTGAAAATCAGGAGGTCTTCGCCACCCCGGATGAACCGCCTCCAATATAATGGTCCCTGGCAACAAGGTCGCGGGGGTGACACGGGCAACGGCTTTTTTGTTGCCCGTGCCGCAGGCTAGAGGGGCTACAGGACCGGCTCGATGTCCACTCCTACCGCTTTTCGAAGAAAATACCATCGCGCCGAACTGTAGGGCCAATCAACGGAGTTTTCAACCAGACCTGCTTTAACCGGGTTGTTGTGCATGTAGTCGAGCTTTTCCCTGATCTTGATTTCTGTAAACACATTAAAGACATAGTATTTCGCCTGCCACATGGGGCCGTTCACATCTATTCTCTCACCATAAAATCTCAATTCATTCCGGTATAATCGCTTCAATTCAATTGAGGAACGACGCTTCCATTGACTCATAAATATACTGAGTTGTCCTTGCTCCTTGAAGTGAACCAATGCGTGTACATGTTCGGGCATTACCACAAAGCCCAGACATTTGCCCGCCTGGTTCTTTAACTGGACGGATAGGTAATAAATCACAATGCCCTTTGCCTGATTATCGTCAAGCAATCTCCGTCTCCTGAAACAGGAGAACGTCACAAAGTAGGCATGTCCTTCGCCATCAAAGATACGGCGCCGCATGAGCACTTTCTCCAGAAGCGCTGTGCAATTCGAATTACCGTTCAGCTCCGCCCCTCTTGTCCTTCGGACCCAGGCAACAAAAAGCCGTTGCCTGGGCCACCCACGGCCCAAAAACCTGACCTAAGGATATGGGCCTCAAGTATGAGGTTCCGGGGTGACACGGGCAACGGCTTTTTGTTGCCCGTGCCGGAGGCAAGAGGTGCTATGGGATATCACCCGTCACCGACCCGGCTTTCCCTGCCCGGTTCAGCAGGTAATAGGCTTTCAGAGTCTGCCCGATAATTTCTTTGTTTTGCAGGCAAAACGACTTCAGGATGGAGCCTCTTTGCAGCCTTGCCTGACTCATGCATCCTCCTCCACAGTAAAGCGCGACGGAGCATTTCAAACATTCCGGCATATTCAGAATATGCCGTCTTTCATACTTATCCTTGAGTTTGAAATACTTCACCTTCCCTCCGCCAAGCGTTGCTGTCCGTCTATCTTTATTGCCGGCCTCTTCGTAACAGTCGTAGACGTCCCCAAGTGCATCAACGACACGAAGCACACCCGCGCCGGCTGAACAAAACCGAGTTTTAAGCCGGCTCTTCATCCCATTTGCATCCATTATTCGAGCGAAGCCCCGGGCAAAAGTCGAAGGAGGACTGTGCTGCGCAAAACTTATGTGCTGAAAGAGTTCGGAAAACCGTTCGACGTATGATTGGGATACCCCTCTCCCGTCAAAAGAATTTATCGGTGAAAAATAGACGTAAGCACGATCATGCCCCAGAATTCCTTCCCGCTCGAGATACTCTGCCAGTCCCCGGGCAGATTCGATCTTTTCGGGGTGAAGGTGCATGCGGATAATGGCTTGGGCCTTCACCCTGATCAACTCGCGAATCGAGTCGATTATATCGTCAAAAGTCGGAGCGCCGGACTGCGGGATCCTTATCTCATCGTGAAAGCCCCGTCCCCCATCCAGGGTTACCTGCACGTTATTGATTTTCCCGTTTTCCGGACCGATCAGGTCCAGCATCTTCGGCAGCATTACCGCGTTGGTCGAAGCAGATACGACGATCCCATACTTTCCGGCATAATGCAGAATTCTCTCTATTGCTCCGCGGTTTCCGGGAAGCAGAGGCTCACCGCCAAAAAGCAGGAAACCCATATTCTTTTTGTGACAGCGCGGAAAGAGTTTGTTCAGGTAAAGGCGAAAGAATTCGTCAACGAACGCCTCATCCATGGAAGGAATATTCTCGTTTTTTCGTAACCCGGCTTGATAGCAGTAACTGCAGGAAAGATTGCATTTGTAGGTCAGGATAAAAGCGATCGCCCGCTTGCCGTTTTTCCGGCTGTTCGTTGCTTCGTTCATTCCGAGGATATGTTCAGCAAGTTTCCTGAACTCTTCCTGCTCGCCCGCTGTGCTTAATCCCGTCAGGTGGCCCCTGTTGGCAAGGTACTGCACTTCATCGGGCGAGAAAAAGGAGAAGTCCCGCCAACCTTTTGTGCCGATCAATTCACTCGCCACATCGGAGGGAACCAGGTCAATGCGCGAGGTAAAACCGTTGAAGAGCAGCGAGGATCCTCCCCCAACGTCTGCCACATTGAGGTAACTGCTGATTCTCAATAGATCTTTTCGCTTTATCTTAACTTCCTTCAATTCGCGGATGCAGTTCTCTTCTTCAGTAGATAGTACGATTTCAGAGTCAGTCCGATGAATTCCCTGATCTGCAGACAAAACTGCGAAGACGATGAATCTTTTTCCGCTTTCAGCCTGTTGATACATCCTCCGCCACAGTAGAGCGCAATGGAGCATTCCAGGCACTCGGGTTTATCGTAAAGGTGCTTTTTCTCGTAATCTTCGCTGCGTTTGAAGTATTTGACTTCCCCATCCGCAAGTGCACCGATTCGTCTCTCTTTATGCCCGGCATCGTCGATGCACTCATAGATATCTCCAAGCGAATCCACAATGCAATGCAGACCCGTGACGCATACATCACAGTGCCTCCGTACAGGCCGATTCCTTGCGGCCTGCAGGTCCATGATTTGCTTTAGAAACGCAAAATGTGCAGTGGGCGGGCAGTCTTGCTTGACCGCCACGTCTTGAAAGAGCCTGGAAAATAGATCGTATTCCAGTGCGGAAAGGGCTTTGCCGTGTATCTCTTCAGTCGACCAGAAGTAAACCTTAACCCTGCCATGCCCCAGGATCTTTTCCCGCTCCAGGTACTCCATCAGCGCCCTGGCAGATTCGAGTCTGGACGGATGAAAATGAATGCGGACTATAGTGTTGGCCCCTGCCTTCATCAGTTCGCAGATCGCCCGAATCGTCTGCTCGAATGTCGGACCGCCGGATTTGGAGACCCTTTTCTCATCGTGAAACATCCGGTCCCCGTCCAGGGTTACCTGGACGTTATTGATCTTCCCCTTTTCCGGACCGATCAGGTCCAGCATCTGCGTCAGCATTACTGCGTTGGTCACTGTAGAGACGACGATCCCATGCTTTCTCGTGTAATATAAAATGCGCTCTATTGCCCCACGATTACCCGGAAGCAGGGGCTCGCCGCCGTAAAGGGTGATACTCAGATTATTCTCGCGTTCGTTGGGCAACAATTTATGAAGATAGTCCAGGAAAAACTCGTCCACAAATGCCTCGTCCATGGACGAAAGTCTGGTGTTCTTCCTTACTTCCTTCTGATAGCAGTATTCGCAGGAAAGGTTGCATTGGTACGTCAGAACAAAAGTTATCGCCTTTCCTCGTATGAGATGCCTGTTGAACTCAGCATCCCTTTGCGCGATGGCGCCTGCAATTTTCCTCATTGCCGTCCGCTCGTCCGCTGCGGATAGAGCTGTCAGATGCCCCCTTCCGACCAGATACTCCTTTTCGTCAGGAGTCAGGAAAGAGAAATCCCCTCCTTCCTCAGACGAGAGCAAACCACAGGCAATCTCGGACGGAACGACGTCGATACACATGGAAAACCCATTGTACAGCAGCGAATTCCCGTCGCCGATTTCCACCGCATTAAGATAGCAGCTTGGCCTCACTGTTTCTTCCAATGTCAGCCGGACCGGCTAACCACGAACAGCAGCTCAGGCCCAGAAGCTGCAATCGAAATGCTGCTGCGATTTATCGTTGGCTGACGACATATCTCGAAGCAAAGACTCATAACTCAGACCCTTCGATTCCGACTGCATGTTCAATGCGGTGATCCTTCCGACACGCGTCGGGTCTGTGGAAGCTTCAGCTATTTTTTTGCTCGTACTCATGTCCTCTCTCCTTGTCAGTTTCCCGTAATGTGGTCTCCGTACCGATTACCGCAATCGCCCTGTTTCAGCAGAAAACACGCCCTCAAAGTTTGTCCGACAAATAACCTGTTCTGCAGACAAAACTGATTGAAGACGGAACCTCCCTGTGTTCTTGTCCTGCTGATGCAACCTCCTCCGCAAAGAAGAGCTATGGGGCATTTCAAACACTCGGGCATATTTGTAAGGTACCTTCCCTTATACACCTCTCTGAGCGCAAAAGATTCGATTTCGCCTCCCGAAATGCGCCCAATGCGTTTCTCCCTGTCCCCTGCTTCTTCGAGACATTCGTAAATATCCCCAAGCGGATCCACAGCGTAGTGAGAGCCGGTGCTGACGGCGCAGTATCGGGGTTGAGCCCGGTTCTTCAAGGTCTTCATGTCCATAATTTGTTCGAGGAAATCAAAATTCTGGATGGGGGGTTTCTGCTGCCTGAGCGCCACATATTCAAAGAGCCCCGTAAAAATGTCAAGTTCCCGGCGCGAAATGTCTTTGGCATGAAAAGAATGTACAGGGGCAAAATAGATCTCGACGTTGCCGTGTCCCAGAATCTTTTCCCGATCGAGGTACTCAACCAGCCCCCGGGTGGATTCAAGTCTGTCGGCGTGAAGATGAACACGGACAATGGCTTTCGCTTCCGACTCGATTACATGACGAAGTGCGCGGATTGTCCTTTCAAATGTCGGAGCACCGGATGACGTGACCCTTGTCGCATCATGAAAAATCTGTTCCCCGTCCAGCGTTACCTGCACGTTATTGATTTTCCCTTTCTGCGGACCGATCAGGTCCAGCATATTCGGCAACATTAAAGCGTTGGTAGCAGTGGACACTACAATTCGGTGCTCCTCCGCATATTGCAGAATCCGCTCGATCGTTCCACGATTACCTGGCAGCAGCGGCTCGCCGCCGAAGAGGATAAACCGGACCCTGCTCTTGGGCGTGTCGGGGAACAGTTTATCAAGATAGTTGCGGAGAAAATCGTCAACAAAAGCCTTGCCCATTGCCGCAGGAGTCGAGGTTTTCCTCACGGAGTCCTGGAAGCAGTAAGTGCAGGAGAGGTTGCACTGGTATGTCAGGATGAAGGTTACCATCTTTCCACTCAAGGGTTGCCTGTTCGACTCCATGTCCCTTTTGGCGATGGCCTGGGCGAGTTTCGTCAGCTCCTCCCGCTCGCCTTCTATTGTTAATCTTGTAAGATGCCCCCTTCCGGCAAGATGCTCTTTTTCTGCCGCAGTCAGAAAGGAAATGTCCTCCCCGTCCTTCCAGGAGGCTAAACGGCGAGCTATTTCTGACGGAACGACATCGATGCACATGGAGAAACCGTTGTAGAGGAGGGAATTCCCGTCGCCAATTTCCACCGCGTTGAGATAGCAGCTTGGCCTCACGATTTCATCCTACCCAGCCGAACCGGCTGACTGCGAGCAGGTGCATAAGCGCAGGGCCTGAACGAAGGCTCTATCAACACATGTCTTCAGCCATCGCCCAGCTTCCCGAGCTTCTTTTTTCTATTAAATGGGTATCGCCAAAATATCACGATTTAATAAGAGTTTCTCTTATTTTTGCATACAGGAGGTGAACTTCGATTGAATTCATGAGGCGGCAGGTTAGCCCCTACCAGGAGACAATAGGAGGCACCGCAAAATATCATGCACCGATCTCTAAAGGGATTGCCCCTTCCGTCCTTCAGACCACGCACCAAAAGGACCTTTTGCACGGCGCACCGAGGATCTCCGCTCGTCTTCGACATCGAGTCTCTTCAACCCAACTTTTTGTCAGGCCGTGCCGGAGAAGACAAAATCCGGGGACTCTTCCCGGGACTGTTCGAGGGGGAGACAAATACTGAATATGCTGCCCCGCCCCGGGGTGCTTGCTGCCGTGATCGTTCCGTTATGCCGTTCCACGATCTTCCGACAAATGGCCAACCCCATGCCCGCCCCCTTGTATGAACTGCTTTTCCCATGTAATCGTTGAAAGGGGGCAAAGATCTTTTCGCTAAATGCCTCATCGAATCCTATTCCATTATCCTCCACAACGATTTTGCAGGTTCCATCCCGGCACGGATTGCCGTAAACTCTTACGACTGGCGGCATTCCAGCTTTGTGGAATTTTAAGGCATTTCCGACAAGGTTTTGAAAAAGATGTCTCATCTGGCCGGCATCCGCCTCTATCGTTGGCAAGTCTTTGATTTCTACGCTTGCCCCTGTTTCATGAATCGGCACTTCCAGGTCTGATAGCACTCCCTGTACAATATCGGAAAGGTCTGCATTTGCGAAGGGTTCTGCTTTGGTTGTAATGCGAGAGTATGCGAGGAGCGATTCCAGGAGCAAGCTCATGCGATCGGCAGCCCCGGCCATCCTGTCGAGGTAGTCTCTTCCGGTTCCCTCAAGAGGTTCGGCATACTTGTCCGTGAGCATTTTTGAAAAGGTACGGATCTTTCGCAGTGGTTCCTGAAGATCATGCGAGGCCACAAATGCGAAATCCTGCAGAACCTGATTGCTCCTCTCCAGCTTTTCGGCATATTTTCTCACGGACGATTCGGCGATTTTTCGTGCTGTGATGTCGCGGTTTATTTCGAGAAATCGCAAGGGAGTTCCATCGAGGTCCCGCTGCAACACCCAACGGCTCTCCACCACAATCTGCACATTGCTTTTAGTGAAATGGATCAACTCACCCTGCCACTCACTTTTTTCAACAACTTGGGATGCTAATTCCTCCGGGGCCGTCGGAAACCTGGTTTTGAGCAGTTCGTCGGTTAAACGGCCGATCGCTTCGTCGGCTTTCCATCCGTATGTCCGCTCGGCGCCAAGGTTCCAGTAAACGATCCTGGAGTCCATGTCACGCACCAGGATAGCATCATGGGCGAGGTCAAGCAGCTTTCCCTGCCTCTCCTGAATGGCAATGTGATCGGCCAGTTTCTTCACCATATACTGGAGAGAGTTGGCCAGTGCACCGATTTCGTCTTTCCGTTTAGCTTTCAGTTCGGGCGGATAATTTCCTGCACTCACATGGCTGGCGTAAGAGGCCAGTTCCTCTAATGGGCGTGTAAGACTACGTGCGGTTAAAAACGATATCAACAGGCTGAGGAGAATTCCTCCACCGCCTCCAAAGATAATCTCCTTTCGGTTGAGATTTGTGAAGTGGTCCAGGGCAGCCTTGCGTCGTTCCAGGAGCAAGAACTCACTGCGCTTGATCTCCGACAGAGTCTCAAGCATCGTGTTCACTTGCGCATCGCCTTTTCCGGACCTTATGAAGTCTATTACGGCCTGAAGATCCATTGCACCGCCGTCGACTTCCTGCCGAAGCGCTGAAAGCGGTTGCACATCCGTTTGGAGCCAATTCCGCAGTTCCTCTTCAAACCTGTCGATCATTTTTTGTTGTTCCGGACTATCTGAAATAAGCTGCCTGATTGCCGTGTCATCGCTTTGAATGACATCTGAATCCTTCGTCAAATGTTCAAGAAGGGGCTTTCCGCCTGAAATCGCATATTCCATCTCTCCCGCTTCCATATCGAGCAGATCGGCCCGGAGCGCCTCCACTCTCTCAATTACCTCATGGGTGTGCATGGCTATTTCTTTGGTATCCAGCATTTTGGCCGCCGCGAGATAGATCGCAGTCAACAAGCTTGCGAACACTACGACCAGCGAGGCAAAACACAGAAATAAAAGCCACCTTATTTTCATATCAGAAATTCCCTTCCGTGCACCGCGATACCGGCTTCTTTCGTCACGTTTCACCATCAAGTAGAAATTGGAGGCCGGGAGTGCTCTTTCCACTCCCACGCCGGCAGACTCCCAGATACAATCCGAAACGCCGAGCATCCTGAGGCTCAAATGGTTGCCGTGATCCCGATGCACAGTGGCGAGCAACCACGCAAGCGCGACTTAAACTGATGATCTCACCCTGGAATGAATCATCACGCAATTTCTCCTTTACCGGGACAACAGCGATTGCGGAAATTACTCCAAAGCTGTTCTTATTGCCGGTTTTACAAACTGGAGATCAGATACCTTAATTATAATAAAATCGGGTAAACTCGGTTTGTGAAGGCGTCCGGCCTGAAAATGAGACCTTCAGCTGCCACCCCGTCAAGGGCCCATTTCCCGGATTTCGCCGACATTACAGGATTGACTGTCATGTGGCTGTTCACTAACCCGCACCCGCCCTGCTCTCCGCACCGACCCATCCCCATCTGTTCCATCACTCCCCTCGCCGGCATTCACCCATCCCCCTCACAAACCGATCCGAATGATTAGTCTTGACGGTCCACTTTTTCGGGAGTATTGTCTAGACATTCAAACATATATACAAAAAGCCACTGCCAAACATAGGCGCTTTCAATAGGTGAGAAGAGGAGGTGATTTTGCGACAGACCGAAGTTTCGTAGCGAATACCGACCAAAAACAGTTTTTGCTGCCTCACAAGGAGAAGGGATTCCCATGCGCAAGGCGATCGGCATAATTTCGGCATTTGTTATTCTGATACTGTTTCAATCGTTGCATTTCCCGGACACACTCACACCTACCGGGCATGCTCTTCTTTCCGTCCTCCTTTTCATGCTGGTTCTCTGGGTCACCGAAGCGGTCGGTTACGCCACCAGTTCCTTTTTCCTTATAGTCTGCATGACACTTCTTGTCGGCTTCTCTCCTGAAACCGTCGGATCGGCAAAACTCATAGGAACCGACAAGGCCCTCGGGATGGCCCTGTCGGGTTTTGCCTCAGGTGCCTGGGTGCTCGTGGTCGCCGCCCTCTTTCTTGCAGCGGCGATCGAAAAAACCGGCCTCGGCACACGCATCGGCTTTTTCGTCCTCACCTTAATGGGCGCCAAGCCCGGCCGTGTCCGCCTGGGCGTCCTGATAATGGCATTCGTTCTGACCGTATTCATCCCGGCACAGGCCGCAAATGCTGCCCTCATGACTGCGATATGCCTCGGAATTGTCGAGGCATTCAAAATCGAAAGAAAAGAAAACCTCGCCAAGGGAATGTTTCTTCTCGTGGCTTTCGGGACCGGGATCGCCGGAATGGGCATTCTCACCTCCGGAGCACCGCCAATCCAGACCGCAGCATTCATCGCCCAGGCTACCAAACATGAAATCACCTGGCTCCAGTGGGCCATCTACGGCATTCCTTTTTCCATCATCGTGGGCGCGGTCCTGCTCTTTATGATAGACAGGTTCTTCCCTGTCGGCTGCGATGAACTTGAAGGCGGCTGCGAAAAGATCCGCGAGCAGTATAAAAAACTCGGCCCAATCACCCCGAAGGAACGCAACCTTCTCGTTATCATGCTGATTACGATCGTCCTGTGGGCCACGGGCAAGACCCTTCATTCGCTCGACAGCAGCACCGTCGCGCTGATCGCGGTTGCCCTGACGTTCTTCCCTGGAATTGCGGTCACCAACTGGAAGGAAATGACGGCCAAGGTGAACTGGGGAACGCTCATGCTCTTCGGCGCGGCCATCTCGCTCGGCCAGCAGCTTCTCAAGAGCGGCGCGGCCGCCTGGGTTGCCCAGCACACCATCATCAGCCTCGGTGTCGATAAGTGGCCCACTCTGATTCTCATCGGAACGGCAGGGCTTTTCTTCGCGATTTTTGCCCTTGCATTCTCCGCACGGTCCGCTGCCGTCGCAGCCCTGGTTCCAACCGCAATCGGCTTTGCACAGGGACTGCCCAACTCCGGCCTCAGCGTCTGGGGGCTCACTCTTATCCTTTATTACAGCATCCAGTTCTCGGTAATTCTTCCCGTGAACACGCCCATGTCGATGGTTGCCTATACTTCGGACACTTTCAGCTCGAACGACATGCTCAAAGTCGGCATTCCGCTCATCGTGGTCGCCGTCGTGCTGATGATGATCTTTTCGGCAACGTACTGGCGGTGGGTCGGGGTCATCTAGCTCAAGAGAGGAGGAATGATTTTGAAGCTGAAACTGTGCAGATTCAAAGTAGATAACGTGGTCTTCGGGGCCGCGACCAGATTGGACGGCGAAACCCTGACCGTGAATAAGGAAGAACTCATCAGCCGCATCAACCGCGACGGTCTTTTCCAGTCTGTTGACGTCGAGATCGCCAGACCCGGTGAGTCGGTCCGCATCGTTCACGTCATGGATGCGATCGAGCCCAGGATCAAGGTCAGCGGAGGCGTGACAGCCTTTCCCGGGATGCTCGGCAAAATGGAGATAGCCGGAAACGGGCGAACACACTGCCTGGACGGCGTCGCCGTCCTTCAGACTGGTACGCGCCAAGGCATCCAGGAAGGCATCGTTGACATGTCGGGTCCGGGCTCGGAGTATACCGTCTTCTCCAAAACCATTGACGTTGTTCTTCTGTGTACTCCGTTCCCCAACACGAGCGATATCGAGTTCGATCGCGCCATGCGGAACGCCGGACTCGAGACTGCGGAATACCTTGCCGCAACGACGAGAAATCTCCAACCCACCGAGGTCGAGGAATTCTCTCTGGAAGCCGAATCCAACGATCTCCCGCGCGTTTGCTACATCTGTCACCTTCAGTCGCAGGGAACTCTGCGGGATACGTTCGTCTACGGAGAGAACGCCCGTGCGCTCCTGCCGACGATCCTGCACCCGAACGAGGTGCTCGACGGCGCAATCGTTAGCAGCAACTACATTATCGCCTGCCAGAAGAACCCCACCTACCTGCATCAGAACAATCCTGTTGTTCGGGAGCTTTACCGCAGGCACGGCAGGGACCTCCTGTTCGCAGGCGTGATCATCGCCAACGAGCACAGCACTCTCAAGGAGAAGGAACGTTCCGCGAAGTTTGCGGCCAAGCTCGCTGCCCAGGTCGGCGCAACCGGTATCGTAATGACCCAGGAAGGCGGCGGACATGCAGATACGGACCTCATGCTCTGCTGCGTGGAATGCGAAAAGCTTGGAATCAGGACGGTGATGCTCATAAACGAAATCGCCGGCGCGGAAGGCGATCAGCAGTCCCTCGTGGATACCGTTTCGCAGGCGGATGCCGTCGTGACCACGGGGAACAATGACATGGTCGTCGATCTTCCGCCTGTCGAGCGTGTCATTGGAGGCTCGGAGATTGCGGGCATCAAGGGGAACTCGTCCGGCCGGATCGCGATTGCGCTCGGCCGTGTTTACACCTCGACGAACCAGTTCGGGGCCGGTTTCACGACCGTTCGGGAATATTAGGAGGCCACGCCGTGATAAGAATCGTACATTACCTCAATCAGTTTTTCGGCCAGATTGGCGGTGAAGACCATGCGGGAGTCGGGCCGAGCGTACGCGAACAACCGGTCGGACCGGGGCTCGCGCTTCAGGCCTCTGTTGGTGACGGGGCAAAAGTTGTCGCGACCGTCATCTGCGGGGACAACTATTTCGCCGAGCAGCCCGAAAAGGCCGCTTCGGAAGTCCTTGCCCTCATTAATTCCTTCTCACCCGACCTGGTATTTGCCGGGCCCGCTTTCAATGCAGGCCGCTACGGTCCCGCGTGTGCAGCAGTCTGCAAGGCTGTGCAGGAGTCTCTCAACATTCCGGCGATCACCGGAATGTTTCCCGAAAACCCGGGGGCCGAACTCTTCAGGAAAGAAATCATCTGCGTCAGCACCGGTCCTTCCGCCGCCGGGATGCGCGGGGCGGTCACCACGATGGCCGCTGTCGGCCTCAAGCTCGCGGCTGGTGAAGCCTTGGGCACGCCCGAGGAAGAAGGCATTCTTCCCAGAGGGATTCGAAAGAACCTCAGAGCCTCCAGGTCCGGCGCCGAACGCGCTGTGGATATGCTTCTCGATAAACTCGCGGGAAGGCCGTTCAAAACCGAGTTGCCCATGCCGGTCTTCGAGTCGGTACCTCCGGCGCCTCCTGTCGAGGATATTCGCCATGCCCGCATTGCCCTCGTAACCGAAGGGGGAATCGTTCCCAAGGGCAATCCTGACAAGCTCGAATCGGCCCGAGCCACGAAGTACCTGCGCTACAGCATCGAGGGCCTGGATGACCTGGGTCCATCGCAGTTTCAATCGGTGCACGGCGGCTACAGCAACGTAGCTGCAAACGAAGATCCCGACCGCGTACTTCCGGTCGATGCCCTGAGGGAGTGTCTCAAGGACGGCGAGATCGGCAGCATGGCGGATTACTTTTTCACAACGACCGGCAACGGCACGACCATGGACAACAGCCGCAAGTTCGGCCGGGAAATCGCGGAAGCGCTCAAGGCGGACGGGGTTGACGGGGTCATACTCACATCCACCTGAGGTACCGGCACGCGTTGCGGTGCAACGCTTACGAAAGAACTCGAGCGCGCGGGAATCCCGACGGCCCAGATCTGTACCATTACTCCCATTGCGATGGCAATTGGTGCCAACCGTGTTGTCCCCGCACTGGGGATACCCCATCCGCTGGGGAACCCCGAATTGAGCGTGGGAACGGAAAAGCTGCTCAGGCGCAAACTCGTGCAAAAGGCCCTCAAGGCCATTCAGACCCGGATAGACGGGCAGAAGTTGTTTTCCGAATAGGATCAATAAGGGAGAAAAAATGTCTTACCCGGTTTTAAAGAGTATCTCGAACGTACTCATCCATACGCCGGACCTCGTGCGGTACGGGTCAAAACCCGCCCGTGAGATCCCGAAAGACCCCAAACTGCTCGGTCGAATCAGCGCAAGCCTCAGGAGCTACGAGGAAGCCGTGGCTTATCCTGCGCACCAGGTCTACATCGGCAATATGAGCCCGGACAAGCTCTGGGATATTGAACAGCCCTGGTTCCAGCATGTCCCGGGGCCCGGTTCCAGGTTTTCGGAATCCGGCGAAATTATGCCGCAGGCCGAGTTCTACGGCTTCATGAAAATCGTCGATGAGTTCGAACTGGTGGAATTCGAATCCGGTTACCTCGCTGAGGTCAAGGCAAAGCTATCCCGGCATCCGCTTATTACGGAAGCCGATCTGTCCAGACTCGGCTCGGGGATCGCGAAAAGCGCCGTGGATGCCGAGATCGCCGCCGGCGCAATTTCGCTGTGTGAAAAAGGCGAACTGGTCGGCTGCTTCCGCCAGGGACACGATGAAGACGATAACCTGATCGCTCCTATCCTGCTGGAAAACCTTTCGGCAAAGGCATCGGGGATAATCGCGCTCAGGTATGCCCTGAGAAACATCGAAGCCGGTGGGCAGGCGATAGATTACGTAATGAGCTGCGGTGAGGAAGGCGTGGGCGACAGGTACCAGCGGGGCGCCGGCAACCTTGCAAAAGCCATGGCTGAGTTTGCCGGGTGTGTGAACAGCAGCGGCGCCGACGTCAAAGCTTTCTGCTGCTCGCCGGTTCATACGCTGGTTATCGCCTCGGGACTGGTGCAGTCGGGCGTATTCAGGAATGTCGCGGTTGTCGGCGGTGGATCACTCGCGAAGCTCGGCATGAAGATGCGAGGTCATCTCGCCAAGGGCACGCCGATCATGGAGGATGTCCTCGGGGCCATCG
>JAEZHY010000150.1 GCA_023416335.1 Pseudomonadota bacterium
GATATTGCACCCGTATCCGAATGTGCGATTTTACGCCATTCACTCGAGGTAGGAGCCGTATGAGGTAACTCCTCACGTACGGATCTGTGCGGGGGGTGCCGGGTAACCGGCATTCCTACCGCGACACAGTAAACTGAAAAAAGTTCCGCCGGTCCCTGGGCTTCGGTTCGGGAAATCCGGCCCCGGAAGTCTGGTGGGGTGCAAGGCTTTATCGTCAATGCTGTTGCTTTAATGACCTTGTCCCGGTAGGGCTAAATATTTGGGAAGCTCCCTGGGGCTGTTGCCCAAATAATCGCGGCAGCCCCGAATGGCTCGCAGAGCCCGGACTCGTCATTCCGACCCTTCTCTTCGATCAGGACAAGTTCACATCGGAATCCAGGCCTTTGGGGCGGAATAATTGTGAATTCAAGTCTTTAAAAAACCTGGATCCCGGCTCAAAAGCAATGCCGGGATGACGGGTTTGGGGAACTTGGTCGCAAAATGTCCGGCTATACCCATCCATATAGGTCTTCGAAATAAATACAAAAAGTTGCTGACAAGCGTTGCCGGCCCCCTAACAATTCCTGCTCACTGCTCACTGCTCACTGCTCACTGCTCCTAGAACCCCCAGGTTGCCATCAATCCTATACCGCCCGTAGCGGAGGGATAACTCCCCCGATTGCCGCTGGAGAGTCGTCGTTCCATGAGTCGGTCACGAACGAGGGGATCGGTGGCATCCCTATAATCAGGATTTGAAAATAAAAGCTGCACAGTACCGCCCCGGAAAGGCATCTGGCCGGGGTGTTCGGCATTGAATGCGGGGGCAAGAGTCGAGCATGCGGTCATGGCCAAGAGCAAAACCAGAAATGCCAAGAATTTCCTGATCATGTTTCCCTCCTTTATAATCAATCCTGAATAATTAATAATTACTCTGGATTATTACGGAAGAGGGAATAAAAGAAAAGGAGTGCGGATTGTTTTCAGAATCATCCGGCATAGTGCTCGATTTTTCTCGAAACGGGTCTCTTCGATCGGCTTCGGCTCGGTCTGCAGAACCGCATTCATTCATTCAGCGCATTTCACCTCCGCGCGTTCGGATTTGAGCAACAAGTGACCTCTTCTTGCACATATCGCCCGTATATTCATCTTTTTCCGCTCTGATAAACTTTATTTGAAATCCATGTTTGCTTGATTTCGCTGAACTATTCGGGAATCAGGATTTTTTCCGATTTGGGAAGCTGTTTTGAAGAAAAAGGTTGACTCTCCATTGCCTTTGCGGATACATGCACATTGTGCACAATGGGTTTGGGCTCTCGGGCACAAGGCCGTATGAGCCGAGTGGCGGGCGGGATGCATTTCGCCGGAATCCATGTTGTGCACAAGCTCGGATCCAAAAGCCAAAAATGATGATTTTACGGAAGCCTGTCGGGACAGGGCCTTTTGCATTAGCGAAGAAAAGAGATGCCTGATGAGCACTGTGCAAGATCTTTTCACCAAACCCGTTCTCATCTTCGGGTGCGGCAACATTCTCGTAGGCGATGACGGTTTTGGGCCTGCGGTTATCGACCACTTGCTCGAAAATTTCGAGCTGCCCGCACAAGTAGCCGCCCTGGATGTCGGGACCAGTATCCGTGAGTTGCTTTTCGATCTCGTCCTCATGCAAAAGAGGCCCGAGGTAATTTTCATTGTGGATTCGGTTGCCAATTCGGACAGACAACCGGGTGAGATATTCGAAATGGATATCAGCGGGATCCCGTCGATAAAGGTCAACGATTTTTCGCTTCACCAGTTCCCGTCGGTAAATCTGCTGAACGAACTGCAGGAGGGGGCGGGCGTAAAGATCAGAGTGCTCGCGGTCCAGGTGGAAAAGATACCCGATGAGATAAGCCAGGGGCTGTCGGCCCCGGTAGCGGCGGCTGTTCCAAAAGCCTGTGAGTGGTTGCTTCGAGAGGTTGAGGAGTTGTCATGATAGTAATTCGAATCGGCCAGCTGGCGGATCAGCTTGGCGTTCACAGAAACACGATCCGAAACTGGATCAGAAGCGGCCGGCTCCCGGCCCGCAGTATGTCGGGCAAGCGATATCTCCTTTCCGAAGCCGACTTCAGCAAGATTTGCCAGGAATTCGGGATCGACCGGTCGACGCTCAAGCTGAAGCATGTTCCGGGCGCCCCGCTCATGAGCCGCGAGATGGGGCTGCTCGAAGAAAATGTCCGCAAGATCGGTCTTCCTTCGGGGCAGCTGCTCGAAGACTTCTCCTGGGGGGAAGCCTGCATGACGTGCGGAAGCTGTGCCAGCGCCTGTCCGATATCGGGGGTGGACGGCCTGGATCCGCGCAAGGTGATCCGCATGGCCGTGCTTGGGCTCGAAGAGGAACTGCTTGCATCGCAGTGGCCATGGAAATGCACACTATGCGGTAAATGCGAAAGAGCATGTCCCCAGAACATCGAAATAGTATCGCTTATCCATCGCGTCAGGGGACTCAGGGAAAGAGCCAAGGTGCCGGGGCCGCTCCACAAGGGCGTTCTGATGTGCCTCGACCGCGGCAACAACCTCGGTATCCCCCAAGAGGATTTCGTCTCACTTGTCGAAGAAATGTCCCGGGAGATGGCGGACGAAGGTTGCACCGGCTTCACTTCGCCGATCGACAGGAAGGGCGCCAACCTGCTCATGATGGTCAACTCCAAGGAGCCCTTTGCCGAACCGGACGACATGAAGTACTGGTGGAAGATATTTTATGCGGCGGGCGAATCCTGGACGATTCCCTCCGAGAACTGGGAAGGCGTGAACTGGGCGCTTTTTACGGGAGACGACGACTCGCTCAGGACTATTGTCGGGCGGATCGTCCAGAACATGTACAGACTGGAGTGCAAAACGCTCCTGCTGCCCGACTGAGGGCACTCATATTATGCAACCCGGTACGGGTTGAATCGCTGGTTCAAAGAAGATCTGAAAAATTTCAAGGTAACGACCATATTCGACATCCTGATGGACTACATCCGGGACGGGCGTATCAAAATCGATCCCTCACGGCATCGGGTTCTCACCACGTATACCGATCCCTGTCACTATGGCCGCAAATCGCTCAAAACCTTCGGACAGGGCTACTTTGAAGAGCCGAGGGCGATCATAAAGAAGTGCGCTCCCAACTTTGTAGAACTCTACCCCGGCCAGGCGGACAACTATTGCTGCGGAGCCGGAGGCGGCGGATGGGCCATGCCTTTCAAGGAAGAGCGGGTCTTTTTCGGGCGGTTGAAAGCGCGCCAGATCGAAAACTCCAAAGCGGGACTCGTGATTGCCGCATGCCACAACTGCCGTGACCAGATCATGAAAAGCCTGCGCAACGAATATGATTTCAAAGCCGATGTCAAATATATCTGGGAATTGGTAGCCGATTCACTGGTCCTGCCCGGAAGCCGGGGAAACAGGACATAATTGGGGAGCAGTTTTAAATGATCGATTTCGAAGAAAAAGTCGGGAGTGTAATGATCGTTGGAGGCGGTATAGCCGGAATTCAGGCTTCGCTCGACCTCGCAAACAGCGGTTATTATGTGTACCTGATCGAACGGACCGGCGCCATCGGAGGCGCGATGGCCCAGGTTGACAAGACATTTCCGACAAACGACTGCGCGATGTGAATTCTCTCGCCCAAACTGGTCGAGTGCGGTCGGCACTTGAATATACAACTGATGACGATGACGGAGCTGGAGAAGGTCGAGGGAGAACTCGGCAATTTCAAAGTTTCTCTGCGCCAGCACCCCAGGTACGTTGATATCGACAAATGCATCGCATGCGGAAAGTGCGCGGAGAAATGCCCCAGCTTGGTCCGCGATGAATTCAATCAAAAGATCAATACCCGTAAAGCCATTTATGTAAAATATCCCCAGGCTGTTCCTCTCAAATACCAGATCGATCCGGTCAACTGCAACAGGATGAGGGGAGGGCGTTGTCGGGAATGCGAACATGTCTGCCCGTGTGATGCCATCCGGTTCGACGATTTTGAAAAAGAGATTACCGTCAACGTCGGATCCATCATCCTTGCTCCGGGATACAGAACGTTCAACCCCTCGGGCCTCTCGTCCTGGGGCTACGGGCGTTTTCCAAACGTGATCACCGCAGCGGAACTCGAGCGTTACCTGGCCGCTTCCGGTCCCACGAGCGGCAACCTCGTTCGGCCCTCCGACGGCAAAGCGGTCAAGAGGATGGCCTTTCTGCAGTGCATAGGCAGCCGGGACCAGAACCAGGTCTCCAAGAACTACTGTTCATCCGTGTGCTGCATGTATGCAATCAAGCAGGCAATGATCGCCACCGACCATAACCGCAGCCTGCAGGTCTCCATCTTCCACATGGATATCAGAACGCACGGAAAAGATTTCGAGCGTTTTTACGACCGCGCCAAGCAAAGGGGGATCAGCTTTCAGAGGTGCCGCATTCACTCCGTCGAACCGGGCGAATCGGGTGATGACATCAGCCTGCGCTACATCACCGAGAACGGCAAGCAGACCAACGAGCAGTTCGACCTTGTGGTGCTTTCGGTAGGCATGGAATCGACCCCGGAGATGATTGCCCTTGCCGAGCGAACGGGAATAGAATTGAGTGAAGACGGTTTTGCATCGACCTCCTGCTTCACGCCCGTCTCGACATCCCGGCCCGGGATTTTCGCCTGCGGCGCATTTTCCGGACCGAAGGATATTCCTGCTTCGGTCATAGGAGCATCGGCGGCGGCTTCGGCTTCCTCGGTGCGGCTCTCGGATGTCCGGTACAGTCTTTCCCAGCAGAAGCGGTTCCCTCCCGAAATGAGCGTTTCGGAGTCGGAGCCCCGCATCGGTGTATTCGTCTGCAACTGCGGGTCCAATATTTCCGATGTGGTAAATGTACATGAGGTGGCCAGGTATGCCCAAACGCTGCCGAATGTCGTCTTTGTGGACAAGACTCTCTTTGCCTGCTCCCAGGATTCGCAGGAAACGATCCGGGACCGGATCCGAGACGAGAACCTCAACAGGATCGTGATCGCATCGTGTACCCCCCGCACCCATGAAAATCTTTTTCGGGAAACACTCAGAGCATCGGGGCTGAACGAGTGCCTCGTCGAGATGGCCAATATCCGGAATCAGCTTGCGTGGGTGCATGCTGCGGAACCCGAGGCCGCGACCGCCAAAGCCAAAGACCTGGTGCGGATGGCCGTCGCCAAGGCGGCCCTGCTCGAACCCGTGCCGCCGGTTTCGGTGCGAATCACTCCGCAGGCCCTTGTCATAGGCGGCGGCCTTGCCGGAATGACCGCGGCGCTGGCTCTTGCCGACCAGGGATTTCCCGTCCACCTGGTCGAAAAAGCGGCACAGCTCGGAGGTAATGCGCGCCACCTTTTCAAGACCTGGAAGGGGGAGCACATCCCGCCTCAGATGGACCTGCTGGCTTCCCGCGTCCGCGAGCACAGCCTGATCACCGTACACCTCAAATCGACCATAATTCATGCCGAGGGCTACGTCGGCAGCTTCCGGTCGACCATTCAGAAGGCTTCGGGAAATATCACGATAGATCACGGCGTGGCCATCCTGGCAACGGGTGGACAGGCATTCAAACCTTCGGAATACGATTACGGCCTCTCGCAGGACATCTTCACTTCGCTCGAATTCGACAAACTGCATGCCGTAGGCGACGAACGGATAAAGAAAGGCCGCAATTTTGTCTTCATCCAATGCGTGGGTTCCCGGGAACCGGACCGCAATTACTGCTCCCGGGTCTGCTGCACACATTCGATCCAGTCGGCAATAGCGCTCAAGGAGGAAAATCCCGAGCGAAGAATCTTTATCCTGCATCGGGACGTTCGAACGTACGGCCAGAGGGAGAGCCTGTACAGAAGGGCGCGCGAACTCGGGGTCGTCTTCATAAACTACGACGTGCACCAGAAGCCCAATGTAGTTGTGAATGAGGACAAGATTGAAGTCATAGTCTGGGACCACATCCTGCACGAACCGTTCAGCATCCCGGCGGACGTGGTGACCCTTGCGACGGCCGTCGTTCCCAACCCGGACGCGCGGGAACTCGCAAAGCTCTATAAACTCCCTGTGGATATGGACGGATTTCTTCTGGAAGCGCACGTAAAACTCCGGCCGGTGGACTTTGCAACGGACGGTATTTTCCTTGCCGGTCTGGCGCATTATCCGAAGCCCATAGAAGAGTCGATCGCCCAGGCAGAGGCGGCCGTTTCCCGGGCAGTGACCGTGCTGTCGAGCAGATGGGTCGATCTAGACCTGGTCAAGGCGCGTGTCGATGAGAAGAGGTGCGACTGTTGCGCTCTGTGCGTGGACGCGTGTCCATATGAAGCCCTGGCGATCGAGCGGGTGAATGGCGATGAGAACGGCGAGTCCGGGAAGCAGCAATTGGTGGTCCGGGCGGCAAAATGCAAAGGCTGCGGGACCTGCCAGGCAACATGCCCGAAAGAAGGCATCAGCGTAACGGGCTTTTCGTACCGGCAGCTTTCGGCCCAGGTGCAGGCGGCGCTCTCTTAGAGTGAACGGTGAGCAGTGAACAGTGAACTGAGCAATAGGTTTTGTTGGGCAGCATCATCTGATTGCGGCATGGCTTTGTTCCCGTGCGCTTTATGCGCCTTCGGGGTGAATAGTTTTTCCTGGAGGATTTAATTGACTCATTATTACCCGGGATTTGAACCGAAAATTCTGGCCTTTACCTGCAACTGGTGCTCCTATGCGGCTGCCGATCTTGCGGGCACTGTCCGGGTGCAGTATCCGACCAATTTGCGTATCATCCGGGTAATGTGCTCCGGCATGGTCCATCCGAACCTCGTCACGGAGGCTTTCCAGTACGGGGCGGACGGCGTTCTGGTGATGGGCTGCCATCTCGGAGAGTGTCATTACCAGGACGGCAATCAGAAGGCGAAGGCAAGGCTGGTGGTCATAGAAGAGATGCTCTCCCTCATGGGGCTCGAACAGGAAAGATTCCGGCTGGTCTGGTGTTCCTCGGCCGAAGCCGAGCGTTTTGCATCCATGGTGCAGGAAGCGACCGCAGCGTTAAAAGAACTCGGCCCCTCTCCCTACCGCAAAGACGCTTCGGTATATACGAAAAGGGAGGTGGTTCAATGCCTCTAAAACTTGCTTCCGAATCGCTTAGCGGCTGCTGCGGCTGCGAGATTTCGCTTCTGAATACCGGAGGCGGGTTCTTGAGCCTGCTGAAAGATTTCGAGATTGTCCATATGCCGCTGCTGATGGACCATAAGTATTTCAACCCGGAAGGCAGAGGGGCAACGGTCCAGATCCCCGAAGCAGATGTCGGGATAATCAGCGGTGCCGTCAGAAACGAAGAACAGAAGCGGATTGCCGAGAGGATGCGCGAGCGCTGCCGCATTGTCGTGGCCTTCGGTACGTGCGCCGCCTACGGCGGAATACCGGCGCTGGTCAATCTGATCGATGACAAGGACCTGTTCCGCCGCTATTACCGAACCGCGGAAGCAACCGATGCCGCTCTGAATCCGACCGAGGTGGTGCCTCAGTTCCTGGAGCGCACCTTTGCACTGGATGAGATAATCCGGGTCGATTTTTCCCTTCCCGGCTGTCCGCCTCATCCGGACAGCATTGCCGCCGGACTGGAAGCTCTTGCAGGCGGCAGGAAGCTTGAAAAATCGGTCTACAGCGTGTGTGATTCCTGTCCGACGAAGCGTGAGGGCAAGGGCACGGTCCAAAGGATCCGCAGGTTCATTCGCAATGCACGGTTTCAGCCGGAAAAGCCCCTTTCCGAAATGCGATGCCTGCTGGAGCAGGGATTTCTCTGCATGGGTCCGGTTACTCTTGCAGGGTGTGCCGGGAGAAACGGCGGCGCACCCAGATGTATCGAGGCGCGAGTGCCCTGCAGGGGTTGTTACGGACCGGTGAGGGAGGGTGGAAACCAGCTCCTGGATATTTTGAATGCGCTTGCGAGCAATGGAATCGACACGCGCAATCTGCCGGACCGCCTTTCCGTTCTCCGTTTTTCGGGAGCGCACGGGAGGCTCTTGCGAGTTGCCCGAAATCCTGCCTGAATTTAATTGAGAGGTTTTCCCGGAGAGCGCGGGATTTCCCCGTGATTTTCAATAAGAGGAATTTATGGATACAGCAGTTGCGAAAGGCGCCAAGTCTTCCGCCAGAGAAATCGTAATTCAACCTGTAACCCGAATCGAAGGTCATGCCCGGATCGGGATCAAGCTCGACGCCGGCGGGGATGTCGAGCAAGCCCGCGTGCATATCATGGCCATGCGCGGATTCGAGAAATTCATCGAGGGCAGGGCGGCGGAAGAGGTTCCGGGAATAGTCACCCGCATTTGCGGGATCTGCCCCTGGCAGCACCACCTGGCTTCGAACAAGGCCGTGGACGGGTGTTTCGGCACAGAGGTGCCTCTGGCCGCGCGGCTCCTGCGGGAGCTTACGCAGGTGCTGGCGCATATAAGCGATAAGGTGCTGCATTTTTTCTTTCTTTCCGGCCCGGATTTTCTGGTCGATTCGCACGACCAGTCGGTCAGGAACATCATGGGATTTGCCCGCCAGTCGCCGGAGATGGCCGAAAGAATCATCAGCATGCGCCAACGCGGTCAGATGATGCTGGAGAGATTTGCCGGCAGGTCTATACATCCTGAAGCGATCGTGCCCGGAGGGTTCTCGAAGCCGATGAGCCGCCGCGAACGGGACGAAATGCGCGCGGAGGCCCTTGAGCAGCTCGAATTCGCCAAGTATGCGATGGCATTTGCCAAGGAGCGGGTTTTCTCACGCTTCGATCCCGCGATGATGGACCTGGGAGGAGTCACGACCGGTTTTCTGGGAATGGTGAATCCCGAGGACGGCAGTCTGAGCCTGAGCGAGGGGATCCTGAGGCTGATGCGGCCCGACGGATCCTTCCACGAATTCTCATCCCGCGAGTACACCGACTTCATCGGCGAGCATGTGGAACCCTGGTCTTATGCCAAATTTCCGTACGCCAGAGGCTGGGGGGACGGTTTCTCGATGGATCCGGACGATCCGCACGGGATATACAGGACAAACTGCCTGGCGAGACTCAATGTGGCGGAATCCATTCCGACCCCGCTTGCCCAGTCCGAGCTTCTTGAATTTCGCGCTCTTTTTGGCAGACCGGCGCAATCTACCATGCTCTACCACTGGGCTCGGCTGATAGAACTCTTATATTGCTGCGAGCGTGTGGTACAACTGCTGGAGAATCCGGAAATCATCGACAACCAGGTGCGCAATGAGGTCATTCCCAGGGCGGGCCGCGGTGTCGGGTGCGTGGAAGCGCCTCGTGGAACTTTGATTCACGACTATTCCACGGATGAAAACGGTTGTATAACGAGGGCCAATTTGATCGTGGGAACGACCCACAACCTGGCTCCGATCAATATGAGCGTCAGCAGGGCGGCCCGTGATCTCATCAAGAAAGGCCAGGTGAGCGAAGACGCCCTCAACAGGATAGAGATGGCCGTACGCGCCTATGACCCCTGAATTTCCTGCGCCACTCACTGCCTGGACGGCAGGAAGACGGTTGAAATCAAGATCTGGGATGCCGGCGGAAAACTGATCACCGGGAGCGACATTTCGAATGGAAGACAAGCGGAATAAAAGACCGAAAGTTCGAGCGGAACGGTTGGACACCAAATGCGGTTACATCGGGCACATGACAGTGGATCAGATCAAGGAGCGTTCGTTCGGGGAGAACGTCAATGTTGCCTGCCCCGAGTGCGGGAAAATTCACCTCACCCAGGAGGATATCGAGGAAGCCGAAGCCCTGAAGTGCCGGAAGACAAAAAGGTTTGAAAAAATAAAATCGGATGCGGAGATTTAGCTGAAGGTACAGAGAGCTGGACAAGGCTGATTTTTGCCGGTTCTCAAATTCGGGGGGCTTGAATCTTTTGTGATGGTGGAATGTATAACAAGTAAACGGTAAGGCGTGTAGGGTGGGTACCCCGCTTTTAGGGTGCCCACCGCCCAGCCATCCCGACAAGACTTGATCCGAGGGGACTGACGGTGGGCACGATGATGCTGTGCCCACCCTACGCCACTCTGGATCCCGGCTCAAAAAACTGCCGGGATGACGGGATGGGGGCCGTGTTCGCTTTAAGGAAATACGCCGCTGGTTCCCAAGGTTCGCCTTGGGAACCCCGGCCGACAGGCCGGATAGTATCCGGTACGCGTTGTGCCGCTCAGGCCACTCTGTCGCAGCTTCTGCGCTTCGCACCCGGAAACAATTACGGCCACCCAAGCTGGTACGCACAGCCGTCAAATTTATGCTATTTGTCCGCCGGTCTGCCGGGTTCGCTTTTGTGCCGGGCTGCCTGAAAACAGGAGATGGCTTCATCGGGGTGGGCTGGACGGTGGGCACCCCCAAAAGCCGGGTACCCACCCTACGCGTCTGCCGTCCTCCGGAGTTTTTTGAACCGCACCGGCGGCGCAGTTGTAGGGGCTGGATGTCGGCTTCCGTCGGAATGGCGAACCTTGTGGTCTGTGATTCATCTGAATTTCCTTTCATAAAGCCCGGCCATGTACGCACAGGATAATCCAAAACCAAGAATCCGGCATATTCCCCGGCAGGCAGCCTCCGCCGAACTATCCGAACCGGCCGGCGTGCTCATGGGCGGCGGTGTCGCCATCTATCCCACTGAGACATTCTATGCGCTCGGAGGCGTGCCGTTGCTGCCTGAAGCGGTGGCACGAATTTTCGACATCAAGGGACGGGACTTCAATAAGCCGCTCCCTCTCATTGCTTCCGACAGGGATGCCGTGATGCGCGCCGTCTCCGAATGGCCCGAAATTGCCGAACGTCTAGCGAGGGCGTTCTGGCCGGGGCCGCTGACGATCGTACTCCCGGCTTCGCCCGAACTCCCGCCCGCACTTCACGCCGGGACCGGAAAGATCGCGGTCAGGATTTCGTCCCACCCTGTCGCGGCTATGCTTGCGAAAGCTTCCGGAGGGCTGCTTATTTCGACGAGCGCAAATAAGTCCGGCGAACCCGCACCGGTCGGACTCGACGAGATCTCGCCAAAATTGTGCGCTCATGTAGACGAAATTATCGATTCGGGCGTTCTTCCTGGTGGATTGCCTTCCACCATAGTGGATGTTGCTGCTTACGCGCCTGTTCTGGTGAGAGCCGGTGCGATCGACTGGGAAAAGATTCGGCAGGCAATTGAACCGGGAATAGCCGGTTAATGTGGAAATTCGAGGGCAAATTGTATTAGAGTTGCCCGGCAGGCAGTTATAGCGGATGGGCTCCCTTCGATGCCTTTTCGAAATGTCGGCAGGGCGAACCTTTGCCGAAGTCGGAGAGAGATTTTAGCAAATTGGAATCTACTTTGCTCATTGCCGTTCGGCACTGAGTTTCATACATAGAAGAAGATCGAAACGTGTTTGTTGCACTCATAATCTTTGGAACAATCGTTCTCATTTGCATATCCGCCTATGCGGTGTCGTTGCGCTGGCGGAGTCTCAACCGGGAACCCCGCGTCCTGCTTTCAGGCGGAGGAACGGGGGGGCACGTCAATCCCGCACTCGCCATTGCCGAAGGAATCAAGGCGCGAGAGCCGGAAACACGGTTCCTTTACGTAGGTGTAAGAAACAAGGCGGAAAGCGTAATCGTAAGCAGGGCAGGGTACCAGCTCCGGTTTGTCCTCTCCGAGGGATACCCCGGTCTGCGGCCGTCTTTGCGTACGCTTCGTTTCCTTGCCAAGCTCAGCATCGGGGTTGCGCAATCCATGGTCCTTCTTTCCGTGTTCGCTCCCAGGTGGATTGTGGCCACGGGAGGGTACGTGAGCGCTCCCATCATCGGAGCGGCGATCATCCTGAAGCGGCTCGGAATTGCCCGTGTAAAGATCTTTCTCCACGAACAGAACAGTATCCCGGGGCAACTCAACGCCCTGATGGGGAAATGGGTGGACAAGGTCCTGCTGACTTTCCCACAGACTCTTTCCTTCTTTCCCAATGGGACGGTGGTAGGCTATCCCATCCGCCATTCAATCGTTCCGGTCTCGGCGGAGGAGGCAGGCTCCAGGATTTCGTTCAAGATTCCACCCGGTCGGGACGTGATTTTCGCTTTCGGAGGTTCCCAGGGGGCACGGACGATAAACCGGGCCGTGGTCGATTCGCTGCACTACCTCCTGCCGTACAGGGACAGGATATTCTTCATACACGGGACCGGCCTGTCCGGATCGGCCGAATACGATGCCGCATCGGATACGGCCCGGAGACTCGAAAAAGCGCTTACCCCGGAGGAACGGTCCCTGCTGGATGAGTTTTATTACCGGCAGGACTACTTCCATAATATTGCCGACATCTATTCGATCAGTACCCTGATCGTCTGCAGGAGCGGTGCCGGAAGCCTCAATGAAATATCGCGGATCGGCAAGCCCGCCCTGCTCATCCCGAAGGCGAACCTTCCGGGGGACCACCAGGTGATGAACGCCCGTGCCATGAAAAGCGCCGGAGCAGCCGAGGTCCTCTTTGAAGACACGATCAGGGAAGACGGCGTGCTGCTGGAAAAGGTGGACGGTAAAGTCCTCGCCGACAAGATCATCGGCCTGCTCGAAAAACCCGACCGGCTCGGGGAAATGGCCGACAGGAGCAAACAGTTCCTCAGGCGCAGGGCTATAGAGCGGATTGTCAACGAAATCTACGGCGAAACGCGTTTCAAGGACGGCAACGGCTGTCAGCCGATTCCTTTCAAAGACCTTGTCGGCAGCAACCGGCTCCTTCAGACTCTCAACGGCGCCTACAGCAGGGCGGGGCGCAATTTCGATCCGCTCAACATCGTGGGAGATCCGGACGACCTGGAATACTACCGGCACCGCGCTGCGGGTCTGCTCAGCCATAAGTGCTGGCAGGACAGGAATCTGGGAGTCAAGCTGATCGGCCTCACGCGCTACAAGGAGATGCTCCCCACGCTCCTCGAAATGCTTTCCGACAAAACCCCCGTAAACCGGATCAAGCGGCTCTTCGGCGGCGATTTCGAGCAGGTCGGATTCATCCGGAGAAACATCGTCCATGCGCTGAAAGTGATGGATGAGTTCAGCGATGAGGTCGGGAGGCATCTTCTGGCTGCATTGGAGGACAATTATTTTGAAGTGCGCGCGGAGGCTTGCCGAACAGCGGCCCATTTCGGATCCTTCCTGGAAGGAGATCCGCTTTGGATGGATGCGCTTCGAAAGCAACTCAACGACGATTGCTTCGAGGTCGTAATCGAAGCCGCAAAAGCGCTGGGAGAAGTCGGAGCGGATGCGGAGGCGGTTGAAGCCCTGCTCACTCTCAATGAGTCCCACTACTGGCAGGTTCGCAATGCGGCCCTGCAAGGCATAAAACGGCTTGTCGAACGCGGTGTGGTCGATCCTACGCCGGACCTGCTGGTACGGACATCCGCCTTCATTCTCACCTCGACGGATTTCAAGCCTCATTTCCAGATAAAAGAGACATACACGGCCATTCGTGACCGTTCCAGGAGCAGGGCTAAACCCGAACCGGCGCAGGGTGCATCCACCCCTCAGGATCAGGCCGCGAGGAAAGTACAATGATATACGAAATTTGCAACCTCCTGATTCCGCTCTCCGATCTGTTTTCATTCTGCCGCCTGGTGAACTATATCAGCTTCAGGGCCATCATGTCGGCCCTGACGGCAGTCATATTCCTTTTTCTTTTCAGCAAACCCTTTATTCTGTTTGTCCATCGCCACTGTTTACTGGACCAGGTCCGGGAAACCGGCGTCAGCTCGGCCTTCGATAAAAGCGGTACGCCCACTATGGGCGGGGGACTCATAATCGGGGCCGTCTTTCTTTCCATGGCCATCTGGGGTAACTGGCACAGCCCCTTCATGCTCTGCTCTCTTGCCGGGATGCTCTGGTTCGGGCTGCTGGGACTTTGGGACGATATCTCCAAGGTCAGGATGAAGAGCGGCGACAAGGGTCTTTCCGAGCGCACCAAGCTCATTTTGCAGGGCTTGTTCAGCCTCGTTTTCGCCTGGATTTGCGTCGGGCCGCTCGCTCCGCTCGGCAGCGGGCTTGCAACAAAGATTTATATCCCCTTTTACAAGTATCCCCTCATCGATCTAGGGCCGTACCTTTACGGACTCTTCATATTTTTGTTCGTGATTTTCGTCTCCAACGCCGTGAACATAACCGACGGGCTCGACGGGCTTGCGATAACTCCGTCCATATTCGTCGTCGTGGTCCTCGGAATTTTCGCCTACGTGGAAGGCAACAGGATCTACTCGAGCTACCTTTACTATCCCTTCCTGCGCGGGGCCGGAGAATTGACCATCTTCGGCGCGGCGTTCATCGGGGCGTGCCTTGGTTTTCTCTGGTATAACGCCTATCCGGCCCAGATTTTCATGGGTGATACCGGCTCGCTCGCGATCGGCGGCACCATGGCCGTGATATCCGTCCTGCTGAAGCAGGAAATGCTCTTCCCTCTTCTCGGCGGACTTTTCATTACGGAGGCTCTCAGCAGCCAGATCCAGGATAAAATCGGTGTACGGTGGATCGGACGGAGAATTTTCTACCGTGCGCCTCTGCACCATAATCTGCAGCACAAGGGCATTGCCGAAACCAAGGTGGTAATCCGACTGTGGATCGTTGCGGGTATTCTTGCCCTGATTTCCCTGGCAACCCTCAAGTTGAGGTAGTTTGTCGGCTGTCGGGTTCGTGCCGCATCGCGCGACACGAACAAAAACTCGTTCGGGAACAACGAATGCATGAAGGTGACAGCTTTGACCTGATCCGCCCCTGAAGAGTCTCCGAATCTCCCGGTCCGACTGCTCCTGCTTCCCCTCTCGAATAATTGGACTCACCAGGCAGTGTAATAGTAAGTTGCAACCGACTGCGAAAATCCCTATCTATGCCGCACAAAGTCTTCCGGAGGAGCTGAAATGGGTATTGCACTCTTTTATAGAATTGCCGACTTTTTGCGGGCTCGCTGCCCTAATTTGAGGGCGTGCTTTTTAACGCGATTTCAATTCGAAAAGGAAGAGTCCGCCAAGGTCCGTGAGAAGGCTGCAATCGACAAGGCGGACAAGACAACGTTCTATGCCTGGCAGCGTAATCACATGGCCAATGAACGAACCTTCCTGGCCTGGTGCAGAACGGGAATTTCACTGATCGGCTTCGGATTTGTTATCGAGCGGTTCGATGTACTCATTCGCGAGATGCAGGATTTTACCGATCGTTACGGTGTTGCGAGCAAGGTCGTGCAGCAGGTTCCCGGTACGCGCCTGATGGGTATTGTGGCGCTCGGGCTGGGGGTCATCATTATCGTCCTTGCCGGCTGGCGTTTTTTCTATATCCGTAGGCATATCAACATGGCGGACAGCGATTTCTCGGTCGTACCGGACACCTTCCTGCTCAGTTCGGTTCTGATAACGGTTGCGGCCGCGTTTGTTTTCTTTGCATTCTATTTTTAGCGATTCGAGTGTAATTTGATGAATGAGGCTTTGGGATAGAGGGGGAGGGATTCTATGAAGATCTTGATACTTGGGGCGGGAGCAATGGGGAGTTTGTTCGGCGCCCGGCTTTCAGGGACGAGCGCTTCGGTTACCCTTTACAGCACCAATCGGGAGCACATGGAAGCCATCGGCCGAAACGGGCTCCAGATCGAAGAACTTGACGGGACAACCCGTACATTCCCGCTCACGACATGCAGCGAAATCGACCGGCTTCCCCGAGATCCCGACCTGGTCCTGGTCGTGGTCAAAACGTACGCAACCGATGCGGCCGTGGAATCCGTGAAGGGCCTTTGTTCGCCTTCGACGATTTTCCTGACTCTCCAGAACGGGATAGGCAACTGGGAACGCATTGCCGAGATTACGGGAAAGGATGCGGTCCTGGCGGGAAGTACCGCGCAGGGGGCGACTTTGCTTGGACCCGGCAGGATCCGCCACGGCGGAAACGGTCCGACCTATATCGGCGAGCCGGGCGGCCCTCCGTCGGAACGCGTCCACAGGATTGTTGCACTGCTCCGGGAAGCGGGACTCGTGGCGGATCCGAGCGACAACGTAGAACGGCTCATCTGGGAAAAGCTCATCATAAACGTCGGAATCAATGCCATAACCGGCCTCACCGGGATCCGGAACGGCGCGATAGCCGAGATGCTCGAAGCCTCCGAGCTGTGTACTTCCGCCGTCGAGGAGGCAATCATAATCGCCGGGGCCAAAGGCTTTCCGATCGGAATGGAAATGATCGAGCGCGTCATCTCGGTTGCAGGTGCAACCGGCAGGAATCGTTCTTCCATGGGGCAGGATGTTGATAAAAAGAAGAAGACGGAGATCGATTCCATCAACGGTGCGATCGTCCGATACGGCAAGCAGCTCGGGATACCTACTCCCGTCAACTATACGCTTACCTCTCTGATAAGAATCCTCGAATTCGGCTATTCGGGCCGAAAACCATAAACTGTTGTAACGCATCGTTTTTCGGGTATAATCGACAGACCCTGAGGATAGGTTCGGCCTGTGCTGCTCCTGTGCCTTGAGCGGGATACTTTATTCCGGGGCAATGGAGGCTGCTCCGCCGGACTTCTTCCCTTACCATCAGACCGGGCAGGCAAGAGTTGCCGCCCGAGTACAAAGGAGAAGTGGAATGAGCAAACGGGTTACGGTTCCTGAAGTAATGGCGGCGAAGGGAAAGCGCAAACTCACCGAGCTGACCGCATACGACTACCCCACCGCTTTGTGGGCGGACACGAGCGGGGTCGATATGCTGCTGGTCGGCGATTCCCTGGCCATGGTGGTGCTCGGCCAGGAAGACACGCTTTCCGTTGGAATGACCGAAATGCTCCACCATACACTGGCGGTCAGCAGAGGCTCTCAAAGGGCGCTGGTGATCGGCGACATGCCGTTCATGTCGTACCAGGCAAGCGTGGAGCAGGCGCTTGTCAATGCAGGCCGCTTTATGAAGGAAGCCAGGGCCAATGCGGTCAAACTGGAAGGCGGGGCGAGAGTCGTTCCGCAGGTGAGGGCCATGGTAGAGGCAGGAATTCCGGTCCAGGGCCATCTCGGACTGACTCCGCAGAGCGCTGCGCAATTCGGCGGTTTCAAAGTGCAGGGCAAGACGGCCGAGGCGGCAAAGATACTCATCGAAGATGCTCAGGCACTGGCCGATGCCGGATGCTTCAGCATCGTGCTGGAAGCGATTCCTTCCGCGATAGCGGAAATGGTCACGGAAGCGGTCCCGGTCCCGACGATCGGAATCGGAGCGGGTCCCGCATGCGATGGGCAGGTACTTGTCATTCATGATGTCCTGGGCCTTTATGACCGCTTTACGCCGCGATTTGTGAAACAGTACGCCAAACTGGGCGACAGTATTATCGAGGCGCTGAAAAGGTACAAGGAAGAGGTGGAACAGGGTATTTTCCCCGGCCCCGAACACAGCTTCATTATCAAAGAAGACGAAGTGAAGAAGATGGGCAAGGCTTAACCCTCTCCCTCGATCCGGATATGTGAGGCGGGAGCGGGTACGGAGTTTGACGCAAAATTATCCGTACTCAATCCCGCCTCTTTTCCTTTAATAAAGCTACTCTTCAGGCCTTCCGAATACAGTGACTCATCCTGAGAAATACCTGTTATCCCTCATTTAAACTGTTGATTAAGTTCATTAAATTTCACTCAGTTGTCTCGCCTCACTAACCCCATTAATCTCCTCTTGTGTTCCTCTGTTGGAAGCCAGGACCCCTCCTCCTGGCTTTCTTTTTATTGTGGCGTCGGAAGGACGTGGTGATTAGTAGTTGAAAATCGCGATCGATCCCGTTCGGGATCAGACATGGGGAGCAGATGCCATGGTGAACATGAGGCGTATTTATGACGAACCCGTCGGTTCCGAAGGGAAGAAATACCTCGTGGACCGGCTCTGGCCGCGGCATCAGAAAGGCCGACATGGGGCCGACCGTCTGGCTGAAGGACCTTGCGCCCAGCTCGGAGCTGCGGAAGTGGTTTTCTCATGAGCCGGAAAAATGGGAAGAATTCCGGGAGCGGAACAATGCCGTCGTGATCAGGGAAATCATTGAGGAAATGGCGGGCAGTCGGTAGAACGAAGCTTTTGGGGATACTTCTCTGAACCCATGGGACTTGATAATGCGAATAATCCTTTTCCTGATCTTACTTCTGATCGTTGCTGCCGCCTTCATATGGTTTGGTCTCTTCAACGTTTCCGCGCGTGTCCCGCATGCGGCGATCACTCTCGGCCTGATCGAGGCGGTGCGCGACAGGTCGATAATCGTGAACAGCAGGGACGTCAAGGTGCCCCCCCTGGATAATCCCGATCTTTCGGCCAGAGGGGCGTCTGTGTTCCATGAGATGTGCCGGGACTGCCACGGTGCTCCCGGCGTCGCGGCCGAGCCTTTCTCGCAGGGGCTTTATCCGGCATCCGCCGATCTTCTTTCGGGGGATGTCCAGAAGGAATGGAAGAACCATCAGCTTTTCTGGATCGTGGATAATGGGCTGAAGATGACGGGGATGCCCGCGTTCGGATCCACCCTGGGGAAGGATGAACTGATCGATATTGTTGCATTCCTGAGGCGCCTGCCCGGAATGACCCCGGAGCAATACCAGTTGCTCACCGGCGGCTCGGGAGATCGGGCGGAGAACCAGCCGCCCGGCGCAAACCCGACCGTGCAGAAGCAGTAGCGGTAAACCCCAAAAGCAGAAATCCCTGGGGCAGCAGAGCCGCAACCAAAGTACGAAAAGCAAAAGCTTACAACCACGAAATACACGAAAATCACGAAAAAAGACAATACCATAGCATTAATGATGCCGGGACTGCGGTAGGGTGGGCACGGCTTTATCGTGCCCACCATCCGGCCATCGCAAAGAATGCTCGCAACGATTCGTATGCCCTCCTATGCTTGGCGGAGAAGTACGAAATTCTTGGGGCAGTACAGCCGCAACCAAAATACGAAGGCAAAAGCTCATAACCACGAAATACACGAAAATCACGAAACAAAACAATGAGATAAGGTCGGGTGGGTGGAGCGGAGAGACTGTGTCGTTTTGTCGATGAAAACCATCCCAACCCCGGTCGGCAACGACACGGTCTCGGAGCGTAACCCATCGTTTTTTGGATGAGCGTTACGAGTACGAAACACACGAAAAAACGATGACATACATTGCGGCGAAGCGGGGGTAACGCTTCATCGTGCACACCGCCTTGTGCTGGGAGCCAAACCATGGGTGACACGGGCAACATGGTTTTGGTTGCCCGTGCCGCAGGCAAGAGGGACGGTAATTCAAAGCGAAGCCTCTTGTCCTCCGGACCCAGGCAACGATAAAACCTGTTGCCTGGGCCACCCGCCCCGTCGGGTTGAGGCACGGTTTCCTGACCGTGCCGGCCTGGAACCAAAAGCGGGGATACCCACCCTACGCGACTCACCGTTTACTATAAAAGGAAAGGCGGTCTCAAATGTGACCGCCTTTCCTTTTATCAAGCTTGACAAATGTTCAGGATCGCAGCAGAAAATCTGCTCACTGCTCACTGCTCACTGCTCACTGCTCTTTTACTTCTCGACCTTGATGCTCTCGATCACTACAGGCGTTGCAGGAACATCCTGAAAAGGTCCGTACGACTTTGTCTGTGCTTTCTTGATCTTGTCCACGACATCCATTCCCTCGATCACTTTGCCGAATACCGCGTAGCCGAAGCCGGACGGGGAATTGTCCCTGTGGTTGAGGAATTCGTTATCGTTGACGTTGATGAAGAATTGCGAGGTGGCGCTGTCGACAACGTTTGTCCGGGCCATGGCGATCGTTCCCCGGGCGTTCTTGAGGTCGGTTGCCGCTTCATTCTTGATCTGGGCATGAGTTGATTTCTGCTTCATGTCCGGAGTGAAGCCGCCGCCCTGGATCATGAAATTGTCGATCACCCGATGGAAGATCGTTCCGTCGTAAAACCCTTCATTGACATAGTCCAGAAAGTTCTTGACCGTAATCGGGGCTTTGTCTTGCCACAGCTCGATTTTGACCGATCCTTCCGATGTTTTCATGAGGACTACGGGGTTCTTTCCCGGCGCTTTTTCATCCGCAGCCGCCCAGGACAGGTTCTGAAGCATCAAGATACAGCACGAAGCAAGCACCACCACCAATGTTTCCATGTAAGGCATTCCAGTCTCCCTTCCAAAGTTTCCATCCGAATGACAGATTAACGAACCGGCAGGAGTTCGGTTCCCCTTTGCCCGGCGGCATTTTCCGCCCGGCCTGGGGGCATTGACTTTCGATCCGACCTCCTACATACTCAATTGTTGTAACCAAAGACCATGAAGCAAAATCTCTGAAGACCTCCATTCAAGAGCAGGCAAAGTTCAAAAAGTAATGACAAAAGCTTGGAGCACAAGAGGCATCTCGACGGATAATGTATTGGCCGCGGCCGATCAGTTCTACCCGGAAGACGAAGTCGCGGAAATCCGGGAGTTCGGCAACGGCAATGTCAACGACACCTTCCTGGTTTCCCCCCGTGCAGAAAACAGTGGGAGGTTCATCCTCCAGCGGATCAATCCCAGGGTATTTCGTTTTCCCGAACTGGTGATGCAAAATATTGTAACCTTTACCCGGCATGCCTTTGAACGGCTGGAGCGCGCGCCGCTTGCGGGACGGCGTTGGGAAATACCGCGCGTGCTGCTCACCCGGGACTCCCGCGACTGCTGGCGCGATCCCGACGGGTACTTCTGGCGGGCAATCAGTTTCATCGGCAATGCTTGCTCCTTCGATACCATTAACGGCATCGAACATGCAAGAGAAGTCGGATTTGCACTCGGCTTCTTCCACAATCTTGTAAGCGATCTCCCGCCCGACAGGCTCGGCGACACGCTGGAAGGCTTTCACGTCACTCCGCTCTACCTTCAAAGATATGACGCCGTTCTGGAGAAGACCGGGACACCACGGTCTTCCGAATCGCTTTACTGCCGAAAATTCATCAACGACAGGCGGCCATTCGCAGGTGTCCTGGAAGATGCCCTGGCACGGGGGCTTCTTATGCTCCGTCCCATCCACGGCGATCCCAAAGTGAACAACATCATGATCGACACCGAAACACTACAGGCCGTCAGTATCGTCGATCTGGACACTGTCAAGCCGGGCCTGGTTCAATACGACATCGGCGACTGCCTTCGCTCCTGCTGCAACCCGATAGGCGAGGAAACCGACAAATTCGATGAGGTCTGTTTCGAGCCCGACCTGTGCCGTGCAATATTGCAGGGATACATTCCTGCCGCCCGAGAATTTCTTACCGATGCCGACTACGGATACATTTTCCATTCGGTCCGCCTGATCGCCTTCGAACTTGGGCTGAGGTTCTTTACCGACTACCTGGAAGGGGACGTCTACTTCAAGGTGAAGTACCGGGAGCATAACCTCACCAGGGCGCTTGTGCAGTTTCGACTGGCGGAAAGCATCGAGTCCCGGGAACGTGAGATTCGGGCGATAGTCAGGGACCTGAAATGAGCACCGAAACCAGGTTTTGCCTCGCGCCTTTTCCGGGAACCGATGCCGTGCCCGAAATCGGGATTTCAGGGGCCCTCTCGCTGCATGCAGGCTTCCTGGGTCTCGAATATATACTGAGCGGAGCTGCCGGGAAGATCGCCATACCGGGAAGGGCGGATGCCCCGGCCCGCAGGAAAGGGCTCTGGGAGGAAACCTGCTTCGAGTTCTTCATCAGGCAGGGGAATTTAAAGAACTATTGGGAGTTCAACCTGTCGCCGGCCGGGCATTGGAACGTTTTCGCCTTTTCCGGCTACAGGGAAGGAATGCGGGAGGAGCAGTCTTTTTCGGCCCTTCCTATTTCGACCGTGAAAGAACCGGCCTCATTCTCGCTCCGGCTCGAAACGGACCTGGGACCGATCCTCCCCCGGGGTGGAACACTATTCTTTGCTGTGACGGCGGTCATCAAAGCCGTGAGCGGAGAAGTGAGCTATTGGGCCCTGTCTCACAATGGGCCGAAGCCGGATTTCCACAGGCCGGAGGACTTCGGAATCGAGCTGAGCTGATCCGGCGGCCAGTGCTACAACTTGGGGCTGACGCGGCAGGCGAATTCCGAGCGGCAGAGCGCGGGATATTGGGTGTCGCCGCCCCGGCCGGTTATGCTCAGGAGTCTCAACCCGTTAAAGATAACCAGCAAAGATGCCCCCATATCGGCGGCAATGGCTCCCCACAGGGTTGCAATCCCTGCGGCCGCGAGTCCGATGAAAACCGCCTTAACCGACAGCGCGAAAAAGACGTTCTGCCTGATCACGCCCAGTGCCCGCCTCGAATGGCGAATGAGCCATGGAATTTTGGACAGGTCGTCGGACATGAGCGCGATATCGGCGGTCTCGACGGCAGCGTCCGACCCCATCGCCCCCATTGCGATCCCGACGGTGGCCGCCGCCATTGCCGGAGCGTCGTTTATCCCGTCGCCAATCATGGCGACGCCCCCATGCGCATCCTTCAGTTCCGATATGGCTCTGACCTTGTCTTCCGGCAGAAGCTCCGAACGGAAATCGTCGATTCCAACGGTCCCTGCAATCAGTTCGGCAGTTTTCCGATTATCGCCGGTGATCATGACGAGCTTTTCCAGGCCCAGGTCTTTGAGCGCCGCAACGGCCTCCCCGGCGCCGTGCCGCACTTCGTCGGCTATCGTCACCAGACCGCAGACATGGTCGTCGCACCACATCACGACCAGCGAGTTTCCCGCATCTTCCAGGCGGTTCAGGGCGTCGTGGAAATCAGGGCTCTCCTGCTGCCGCTTCTCGAGCATCCGGTGGCTTCCTATCCAGTAGGTTTTGCCGTTGATTGTCCCTTGCGCCCCTTCTCCCGGCAGGACGGTGAAGCTGTCAGCAACCGCGGGGGTTATCTTCCTGGCTTCGACGTGCTTCAGTATGGCCCGCGCGAACGGGTGGGTGGAGTGCGATTCGAGCGCCGCGGCGTTGGCGAGCAGCATTTCCTCGCTGTGCCTGTCAATCGGCAGAACCTGCTTCACGGTGGGGTGTCCGTAGGTGATTGTGCCCGTCTTGTCGAATGCAATCGCCTTCAAACGGGTAGGAGCTTCCAGGTAGGCGCCGCCCTTGATGAGCACGCCGTTTCGAGCGGCGGAACTCAACCCGGCTACAACCGTTACCGGAGTGGAGATGACCAGTGCGCACGGACAGGCGATAACCAGGACAACCAGCCCTTGATAGAACCACCGGGTCCAATCGCCCCCGAAGAGGAGCGGCGGGACTGCAGCGATCAGCAGTGCAACCAGCATCATGGCGGGTGTATAGATCCGGGCGAACTTTTCCACCCATTGCTCCGCCGGGGCCCGCCTGGATCGACCCTCTTCCACCATGCGGATGATTCTCGAAAGTGTCGTATCGGATGCCGCCCTTGTCGAGCGGAATTCGATCGTGCCTTCTTCGTTTATGGTCCCGGCGAAGACCTCGCTCCCGGGGCCTTTGGGAATACGGGCGGATTCGCCCGTGATGGGCGCCTGGTTTACGGACGTGACGCCCTTCGTCACAACTCCGTCAAGCGGAATGCGTTCTCCGGGACGTACCACTACGGTGGTGCCCGGGAGTATCTCGCTCACGGGTTTTTCTTCGATGTCTCCGTCGTTGGGGCAAATAAAGCGGGCTTTTGTCGGGGTGATGTCCAAAAGGGCCGAAATCTCGCGCTTTGCGCGACCGATGCTCCATGATTCGAGCAGAAGGGCCAGAGCGAACAGGAATGCCACGGATGTAGCTTCCTGCCACTGCCCGAGGCCGATTGCGCCCAGGACGGCAGCGGTCATGAGAAGGTT
>JAEZHY010000213.1 GCA_023416335.1 Pseudomonadota bacterium
CATCTCCACGGTGAAGACGTTAGCCCCTTCCCGCTCGAGTTGAAGTCGGAGATTTCCCGGCAGCATTTTGTGGGCCGAGACATAGTTCACGGCCCAGATCACGCCGTCGGTATCGAACTTGTCGAGGTCCGAAGTCGCGAAATGCATGGCGCAAAAGGGAGAATACGTCCAGTCGAGCAATCTCGTCGGCAAGCCGAAGTGTTGGGCCAGGGAGAGCCAGTGCCAGATCGAGTCGCCGCCGGTAACATTCCTGTGGGCGTATTTGCGGAAGTTGCGCAGCAGATGGTGTTCCAGGTCGGCGAAATTTCCGCCGAGCCGCATCAATGTGGTTTCGAGCCGAAAACCGGCATCGGACAGGCCGCGATAGGCAAATCGCGACCGAAACCTGCCCAGGTCGTTGTTCCAGGAATCCCTGTACAGCTCGTTCTGCAGTTCGTTCCAGCTCTTTATTTTGATCTCTTTCACATCCGGTCTCTTCATGCCTGACTTCTGCAAATCTGCCCGTTCGAATAGGAGTGCCTCGCTATTGCTCTGCATCATAATAGAGAAGTATTGCAAGAAGATGTCGAAGAAGGACCTTTTGTGACAAACTTCCATATTTATGGTTACAAATTATCGCCCCGGAAATTAAATCCGGAGCACACGGGCAACAGACAAAGACCTCCCATAACCACAATTACCGATACTGCCGACGCCGTAACCTTCTTTTAACTGAAACCTCATGAGATCGTAATACAGCACTCATATACTGCGTTCCCGTTCGGGGCGAATATCAATGTATTTAATAACTTACTGATACCTCAATGCGGGAGACTAATGTCCATGGAAGAGATGGTCGGCGGCGTAATGAGATCACCGTTTGGAAATTATGCAACATGGCGGAATACCAAAAGAATAACCTTTTCAAAATCCCTTTTCCTCAATCACGTTTTGCCCTTGAAGCAGATAAACGAAATCTGCGCATCTCTCGATTCATTGCCAAAAGAGAAGTCCATTTCGGATCGCATTCTTGAAGTGCTCGGCATCACCTTCGATATTTCCAGGGCAGACAAAGCAGGGATTCCCTCTTCGGGGCCCCTGGTAGTAGTGGCAAACCACCCGTTTGGAGCTGTTGAAGGGCTTATCCTCGCCTCTATTCTCTCTCAGGCGAGAGACGACGTTAAGATCATGGCCAACTTCCTGCTCGGGGCATTGGGTATCGACGAACTCGATGAGATCCTGCTGCCCGTCGATCCTTTCCAAAAGAAGGGATCGACACTGCGCAATCTCAAGCCTCTGAGGGAAGCCATTCAGTGGGTGCGGGGCGGGAGGACATTGGGTATTTTCCCGGCCGGGGAAGTCTCCCATGTGCATCTGAGCAAACTGGGCGTTTCCGACCGGCCATGGAGCCCAACCGTCGCCGGAATAATCAGAAAGACAGAGGCCACGGTTCTCCCCGTTTACTTCGAAGGAAGAAACAGCCTGCTTTTTTGCGGGCTGGGGCTGATTCACCCGCTGCTGCGCACTCTTATGCTTCCCGGAGAGAATCTCAGGAAGCGGGGCCGCACGTTTCGGGTGCACGTTGGAAAGCCCGTTCCCTTCAAGCGCCTGGCCGGGTTGGATAATTCAGAGATGATCGATTACCTGCACCTCAGAACTTACAACCTGAGAAACCGCAAAGACGAGAAGCGCCTGAAGCTGCTTTCCTATCGCCCTGCCCCGGCAGCATCGAAGCAGATTATCGCCGAATCGAAAGAGCCTTCCTCGATAGCCGACGAAATCCGGCTTCTTCCTCAGGAGCAGATGCTGATCGAGAGCAGGGATTTTTACGTCTTCAGCGCTACTGCCGACCAGATACCAAAGACTCTCCACGAGATCGGACGACTGCGCGAGATTACATTCCGGGAGGCAGGTGAAGGCACCGGGAAGGCTATCGATATTGACGGGTTCGATTTCTACTATCGGCACATTGTTCTCTGGAACCGGGCACGGGAAGAGATTGTTGGAGCATACAGGCTTGGTCTGACCGACACCATACTCGATACGCCAGGTTCGGGAGGTCTGTATACAAGCACTCTCTTTGACTATTCCGACGAACTGTTCGCGAGGATCCGTCCGGCCCTGGAAGTCGGACGCTCTTTTATCCGGCCCGAGTATCAGAAGACATACCATCCCCTGCTGCTTTTGTGGTCCGGGATCGGGCATTTCGTGGCAAAGAACCCCCAGTACCGGTTCCTCTTCGGGGCGGTAAGCATAAGCAACGCCTACCACGGAATTTCCCGCCGGCTGATAATCCGATGCCTGAGAGAAGGCTATACGCATTCCGACCTGGCGCGTTTCGTTCGTGCCAGGCACCCTGCTCCGGGCTGGTCAACCGGCAAAAGAAACCTCGGACTGGCTTATTCCATGGTCCGCGACATAAATGACGTTTCGGAAATAATTTCGGACATCGAAAAGGACGCCAAAGGCATCCCTATCCTCATCAAACAATATATGAAACTGGGCGGACAGTTCCTGGGGTTCGGCACGGACCCGAACTTCAGCAATGCGGTCGATGCCCTGGTTCTGGTCGATTTGGTCCGAACCGATCCCAAGACGCTCGAGCGTTACATGGGGCGGCACGGAATGGAGTCTTTCCTGCAATTTCACTATATCGATTCCGCCTTGAACGACGGGAATTGCGCATGATTGGAACGTTCCGCTATAATCCCTCCTGTGCACCCGGCAGGGACAAGGAGGGAGAATGCGGAAAAGGAACGGCCTGTTTTCCATTGTAATGTTCCTCCTCACGCTGTTTGCAGCGTGTGGAACCGTGATTGCCGCAACCATCCAGTCGGATGCAAAGGCAAAGTACGTCTTCCTTTTCATTGGCGACGGGATGGGTGCGGCACAGCGCAAGGCGGCCGAGCTGTACCTGGAACAGGTAAAAGATCCGGGCCGGCCGGCCGGCGAAAAGTCGCTCATGAATTCCCTCCCCGCTCAGGGCATGAACACGACGCTCGACCTGACCGGCGCTATTCCCGATTCCGCATCCACCGCCACTGCCATTGCCACGGGCCGCAAAACGAACTCCGGGACCATCGGAATGGACCCGGAGGGGAAAGTCCGGTATGAGAACATTGCGGAGACCGCCGGGAAGAAGGGATGGAAAATCGGCATAATTTCCACCGTGAACCTGGACAGCGCCACCCCTGCAGCGTTCTATGCCCATGCGGCGAACCGCGGACAGTTGCACGAGATTTCCATGCAGCTTGCCGGCTCGGGTTTCGATTATTTCGCCGGAGGGCAACTTCTCGAACCGTCGGACAGGGAGGACCCGGCCGCGCCCAATGCGATCCGGACCGCCCGGCAAAACGGCTACACCGTTGCAATCGGGCGAAGACAGTTTCAGGCACTAAAACCCGGCATCGGCAAGGTGCTGGCGATGAGCGAAACCGTCGATGACAACGCCGCAATGTATTTTACGCTGGACCGGCATCGAGATGCAAAAGACGTTTCCCTGGCGGAGTACCTTGCGAAGGGAATAGAGCTGCTCGAAAACCCGAAGGGTTTTTTCATCATGGTTGAGGGAGGAAAAATTGACTGGGCCTGCCACGCAAACGACGCCGCATCGGCCGTTCACGATGTTCTTGCCCTCGATGATGCAATCGCCGGGGCTTTTTCATTTTATAGAAAGCATCCTGAAGAGACCCTGATCGTGGTGACCGGCGACCACGAAACGGGCGGTCTGACCATCCAATTTGACGGCACACGTTATTCGCCCGTCGTCTACAGGCTGATGCACCGGAAAATGAGCTATATCGAAATCGACAGGCAGATCGGCGAATACAGGCGAGCGCATTCGCCGGACGATGCAAAGCTCGAAGACCTCATGCCCCTGATCGCGGACGCTTTCGGTCTGCATCCACCTTCGAGTGAAGGAGCAAACAGAGAGGCCGGTATGAACCTGGACGACCCGGAACTCTTCGCATTGCGGGATGCTTTCAGACGCAGCATGTTCGGCAAACATCCCTTTGGAAGCCATGAACCGCTTACGACCAAATTGACGACGATCCTGGATAATAAGGCCGGCCTGGCGTGGACCTCCTCTTCTCACACGGCCACCCCGGTGCAAACTTCCGCTGTCGGCGTCGGGGCTCGGTTGTTCAACGGCTGCTACGACCAGACGGATATTTACGTCAAAATGATGAACATCACCGGGCTGCAAAGATAAGAGATCGAAACAGGCTGCCTGCATTATCAGATCCCGCTTGAGAGTATCCCGAAGATCGATGATTTTACCTTCCGGTACTCTGCTTCTATTTCGGCTTTCGAGTGTGAGTCCAACCCGATCGAGTTCCTGAATTCACTCTCCAGTCGTTTGCAGAGGTCCGCAAACTTCAACGCCCCCACGTTCGCGCTCGATGATTTGAGACTGTGCACAATTCCGGCGGCCTCCTGATGTTCATCTTCCCGCAGGGATCGGCACAGCCGTTCTACAAGACGGTCGGAATCATCGAGGTAACAGCGGAGAACGCTTTCGAGCAGGTCCGGCTTTCCCCGCTCCTGAAGTTTGACTATATCCTCCAGCGTCTTCACATCTATGACACCATCGGCCTCATTTCTCCCGTTTGTTCCGGCCGGCTCCGGCCGGGACAGGCGGTCTGGGGCCGTCGCCTCGTCGAAGCCTGAATTGTCGGGGCAAAAAACTTCGGATTCAGCCGATCTTTTCAGCCATCGGTCCAGCACAATCTGTAATTGGTTCAAAGTAAACGGTTTCGCGAGATAGTCGTCCATACCTGCCGCGCGGCATCCATCCGACGCCCCCTCCATGGCGTGTGCCGTAAGCGCCACGACCGGCATGCGGGGACCTGAACTTTCGGCTTCCTTCTTCCGTATCCGCCTGGCGGTCTCGTATCCGTCCAGTTCGGGCATCTGGCAGTCAAGCAATACCAGTGAATACTTCGCCGATTCCAGTGCCTCAAGCGCTTCCCGGCCATTTGAAACAACATCCACACGGCGATAGCCGAGATTTTGGAGCATCGCCACGCAAACCTGCTGGTTGGTTGGGTTGTCTTCAGCCAGAAGAATGGGTGAGGGCTTCAGTTTGACAGGGCTCGGGCCTGTCGGATCGGACACTTTTCCCTTGAGGCGGCCTCCCATTGAATTTGCAAGGGCATTATAGAGTTCCGAATGCTTGACGGGTTTCGAGAGGTAAGCCGTGATACCGACCCGGCGTGCTTTTTCCAGGTCGCCGTAATGCCCGATCGAGGTGAGCACAATCAGGGCAGTCCCTTCAATGGATGAATCCGACTTGATCCTTGTCGCCAGTTCGAACCCGTCCATGCCCGGCATCATCATATCCAGGATGGCTACATTATAGGGTCTCCCCTCTGCTGCGGCTTCCTGCAGCATCTCAATGGCCTGCGGGCCGCTCTCCGAGCAGTCGTTGGAGATTCCCCACGAATCCACCTGATATTGCAGGACGGCACGGTTTGTTTCATTGTCGTCAACTATGAGTAAGCGAAAAGCTCCCGGAGGTTTAAGACAACAAAAATCATGAGAAGAACCTCTCGACTGTTTTCGAACTTCCACGCTGAACCGGAACGTGCTTCCAACACCCGAAATGCTTTGGACACCAATCTCCCCTCCCATCATTTCGCAGAGCTGCCTGGAAATGGACAGGCCCAGTCCCGTACCGCCATATCTGCGGCTCATTGAACCGTCCGACTGAGAAAACGCATCGAAGATTTTCGCCTGAGCTTCGGAAGAAATGCCAATACCCGTATCTCTGACCTCGAATCCCAGGGAGACCGACTCATCCTGCTCGTCGATCAGAAATACGCGTACCATGACCTCCCCCGCCTCCGTAAACTTGACCGCGTTGCCCACAAGGTTTGTCAGGATCTGCCGCAACCTTCCCGGATCGCCCGTCAACGCGTTCGGCACCTCATTTTCGATCTGACAGATGAACTCCAGCCCCTTTCTGTGGGCGTGGTCCGCCATGATGTCCATCATTTCTTCCATCTCTTCCCGCAGGTCGAAATCGACGGAATCAAGTTCGAGCTTTCCCGCTTCGATTTTCGAGAAATCCAGGATGTCGTTCAGGACCCGGAGGAGCGATTCACCCGAACGGAAAACCGTTTCCGCCAGATGGCGCTGATGCTCGTCGAGCATAGTGCCAAGGAGCAATTCGGACATTCCGAGCACTCCGTTCATCGGGGTCCGGATCTCGTGGCTCATGTTGGCCAGAAATTGGGACTTGGCGCGGTTTGCCGCAATGGCCCTGGCTGCCAGTTCTTTTTCGGTCACATCTTCGTGAATACCCAGGATGCCCATGAAATTGCCTTTCAGGTCGAACATGGGAATCCTCCGTATTTCAATGAACGCATTGCCCGAGTCACGTTCCAGCATCTGGTGAACGGAAACACGCGACTCCACCACCTCGGAATCCCACCGGAGAAAGGGCTCCTCTTCGTTTTCCCGCCATGCTATCTCATGGTCCGTTTTCCCGATGACCTGCCGGGGCTCAGCAAAACCCCCTTCCTTTGCAAAGTTGCTGTTGCAGCCCAAATAGCGCAAATTTGCATCCTTCCAAAAAATCGAGTGAGGAAGGCTTTCGATCACGGTTTTGAGCATTTCACGGGAGTTCCGGAGGGCCTCGGCAACGCTTTGGCGCTCGACCACTTCTTCCCTGAGCCTGTCGTTCAGTTCGGTGAGTTCGCTTCTACGCTCGGACTCAAGGAAGGCAAGCGTTTCGAGTATCTGGGGAACAGGTACGACGCCTACGAGCAGGTCGTCTCGGGTCACTATCAGATGATCGAAAATCTTGTTCTTCTCACGTTGCATCACGCGGCCGGCAGCCACATCCAGGGGGGTATCATAATCCACGATCATCGGCTCGAGATCCATTACCTTGACCACCGGCCGGGTATGGAAAAGTGCCACACCGAACTGGTTGCTCAGGATTTTATCGAGGTGCAGGTTCATGACGAGCCCGATCGGCTTTTCCCCACGTGTCACCACGACGCCGGTGATGGGTTCATCACGGCGGAGCATTTCCTTCACCTCCCGAACCGTCATCTCGGGCAGAACACAGGTTGCCTGTTCCGCAAGAAGACCAACGGGGACGCACCCTCCCCTGGCGGCCAGTCGAGAGGCCGCCGTCAAAACGCAAACCTTCCGGGATTCCGCCGGTAAGGCGTCAAAACGCCTGTCCTTCAATGACTTCGCTAGCATTTTCCTTCTCCCAAAAACGATAATGAGCCGGAGGTTCGGATTATCATCCAGCCCTTTTTTTCGGCTCAAGGATAGGAGAACTCGATAACAGGCGGGTTACAGTTTTGTGACTATTTGATTGCAATCCAGGTTGTCGGCGCGCGGACGAGCATAAAGAACTTCCATCCCCATTGAGTTGAGGCATCCCCCTTTGTGTTGAGGCACGGTTTCCCGACCGTGCCGGGCCGGAAACTGCGAAGGGTGGCCCAGGCAGCGTCTTTTTGCTGCCTGGGTCCGAAGGACAGGAGGGATGAGGGCGTAAGGTGGGCAAAGCTTCATCGTCAATGCTGTTGCCTTAATGACCCCACCCGGTAGGCCAAGTATTTTGGACGGCACGTACCGGATACTACTATCCAGCCTGCCGGAGCGGGGTTCCCAAGGCGGACCTCATATGCGTCAACTTAAGCCACCGCTGGTTCCCAAGCTCTGCTTGGGAACCCCCGTTAGGGAAGCTCCTGCTTCCTCTCACAAAAGCCGCGCCTGTCATTCAGCTTTCACCTTCCCGACAGAATTGCGAATTGATTTCGGTGAATTAGATTTGCTTGCCGCTTGGTTGAGACGTCGGTCCGCGGAAAAATGACGGGGTGGACGGGCCGCCATTGCGGGCAATTCATCGCTCCGGGGGCCGGGGTTCCCAAGCAGAGCTTGGGAACCAGCGAACTTCAATCAAAGGGTAGGGTGGGGACAAAGCTTCATCGTGCCCACCGACCGTCCAGCGGAACAAACCTCATCGGCATTACAGGATGGTGGGCACGCAAAAAAGGCGTGCCCACCCCGGTTCTTCTTGCCCCGGCGCCGGCATTGAAGATTAATTCCATTTATTCTACTTATTCAGCGTCTTCCACTGTATAAGCAAAACAT
>JAEZHY010000308.1 GCA_023416335.1 Pseudomonadota bacterium
ACCCTGCCACGGTCCGCGTCCTGCATCCGTCACCCGTTGTGATCTACGGCTTCCAGGCATTCTGCGCGGTTGCCGTGATTGTGGCAGGCAAAATTTTGCTCCGTCGCATAATCAGGGCCCAGATGAAATCTGAATCCGCAGACGAACGGATAAAAGGGGAATAGCAATGGCAGTTGCTACAATCTCGCGAGACTTGGGAAGCGGAGGCCGTGACATCGGACGGGAGACTTCGAGTAAGCTCGGGTACAGATTTCTCGACCATGAGGGAATCCTCGCCAGGCTGAAAGCCGCGGGGCATAAATGGGAGCGGCTGGCCGCAGGACTGGACGAACACACTCCCAGGCTTTGGGAAAAATACGACTGGTCCTACCGCGGGTTTGTCTCCCTCGTTCAGAGCACGATCCTGGATGAAGCCGCGGCCGACAATGTAGTAATCATCGGACGCGGCGCGAACTATCTTCTCCAAGACATTCCATTTGCCCTGCGCGTCCGTGTGGTCGCCCCACTGGAAATAAGAATAGAGAGAATAGCCGCAAGGGAAGGAATCGACGAGGATTCCGCCAGATGGCTGGTCGAGAGGACCGACAGGCAGAGGGCCGGATTCCTCCTGGCCCTTTATGGAAAGGACGGGAAAGATCCGGAGGACTACGACATGGTTTTCGACTCCGGTTCCATGCCTCCGGACGAGATTGCATCGACAATGGAGACACTGCTCAGCCAAAAGGAGTTGCTCAAAGACGCAAAAACCTTGCACCGGCTGAAACTTGAGGCCCTGGCGGCCGACATAAAAGCACGCCTTTTCACAGCCCTGCCCTTTTTTATGTCCACGCTGGACGTCTCCACCGAAGAGGATGGGCAGTCAATTCTGGTCCGAGGCGTGGTCCACCTGCCGCGCGAGCGCGAGATGGTGATAAAAGAAGCAAGGAAGGTTGCCGGCGAGGTTCCGGTCAGGTTTGAGTTGCGATACCGGCAATAACCGGGACCTGCTTCAAAGCCGGTTACACGTATCCCCGCATGAAGCGCAAAGGGCCGGTGCCGCCTCCAACGCGCCCCTCAACTCCCTCGTCAATATTGCCTCCCTCGTTCCCGCTCAGCAGGCATTGATACCCCGGAATTCCAAATAAAAAAATAACCCTGAAAATCCCTTATAAAACCTGATAGAGCCTGATTAACCCTGATAGAGAGAGATTTGAAACCCTGATAAACCTTGAAATTACCCTTACGGAAGTCTGACAAACGCTCACGAAGGTTGATAAACCCTGACGACACCAATCGCAACCGGCGGTCCCGCACCATTATGGCGACGGTTTCCCGACCGCGTTCCACAAAAAGCAACAAGAAGCAAAAGACAAAGGCTCTTCAACCACGAAAGTCCTGGGGCAGCAGAGCCGCAACCAAAATACAAAAACAAAACCCTTAACCACGAAATTCACGAAAGAAAACCATGAGTTAAGGATAAGACCGTAAGCGTCTTAAGGGCCTGCGGCGCCACACCCCCTGCGCCGCTCTGCGGCTTACTTGGCGCTTGCTGTGGCGCCCCGCAAAGGCACCGGGGCAGACACAGCAAGCGCTGAGCGATCGGCCCAAGAGGGCCGAAATCTGGTGCAAGTGCCCGGTCGGGAGGTAACCTCTTCCACCTCGGCAGGGAATTAAATATCAACTTGAAAGCAACTTAGTATTAGGAGGATGGATGGAGCGGAGAGACTGTGCCGTGTTGTCGATAAAAATAAGCCCAACCCCGGTCAGTTACGGCGCAGTCTCGGAGCGTAACCCATCGCTTTTGGATGAGCAGGATGAACGAAAGTCACTAAAGTGCCGTTACAGTTCTCCTCAACTCACGGTGTACCTCAGAGGTTGAAATCAAACAAATTACAGAGCCCGGCACAGTCAAAATCTCTGCTTAAAAAACAAGAAAATGCCTGATAGTAGTACGAAAATCACGAAAGAAAACAATGGCATATGGCGGCAGGACGGGTGGGAGCGGCGCGGGAACCCATCGGTTTTTAAGTTGTTTTTATGGGGCAACAGCCCTGCCCCCGGGAGCCGCCGCAATTGTCGGACCCCCGCCCCATCGAATGATGAATGTTGCTATCCGGTTTTCAAAGATCCCTCCGCATCCCGGGAAGATTCTTGAATTTCCCTTTCTGAAATCGGGGATACGGAAGCGGAGCACGTATTGCGTTTGCCTTGTTCAAAAGATGATGAGCATTGCCCGTCATCCGGAACGCGGAATGTCGTGCAGGAAGATCATAGAGAATGGGTGTTTCAGGTAGGGAAAACCGGTTAAATCTTTTTTTTCGCTCTTCTTCAATTTTTCTTCATGTACGTTGCTTTTTCTTGCCTGGGAATTGCGTGAGATCTTGGGGGTATCTTCAGCTTTACCTTCCGCCGTGTTCCCGCGGGCCTTCGTGATCATGAAGAAGGCGGAAATTCCCTGCCCGACGACGTTGGCGCAAAACGTCCCGACCGCGCCCCTCACGTACGGATTGTTGCGGGCCAGGTCGCGAACCCGCGAAAGGACCCGCTTGTAATCGACCCGGATCTCCGCATCCGCGCAACGGTTCATCGGGATCCACAAATGGTTTGGCGACTGCCACTTGCCGTCAGCATAGGCCCTCTTTCGCATCGTTCGCAGGAATGTCTGCTTCCCCTCATACCTGGCCGAAGCCATAGGCGCAAAAACACCGATCGAGGACCAGACAACGCTGGGTAATCCCGTCGAACACGCCCTCGCGGACTGCCTGCACTCCCTTATGGATGGATTCCCGGATCTTCATCGCCTCGCCCCAAGAAGCGGATAAGAAACCGTCTGCCCCTGAGTCCGCGCGATCTGGAACCTGAGCGAATCAATTCGCTTCTCGATCGCGTTGAGGTCAGAGCGCCTGTTCCGGAAATCGGGGGCGGAGTACTCCTGAGAGTTCAGGATTTTGTCCCGGGCCGGTTCCTATTTTGTGCTCACTTGCATGCTAACATGCTCGGATGGTGAAACCGTAATCAGGCGCGAAAGCCTCCGTTGACTGATTCCCAGATTCCGGGGAAAACTATCCTTGTCCATATTGAATCTGTGCTGTTCGATGCTCTGATTCTGATAACCCACTTTCCTTCATTCAGGACCAAGCACACATTTCAGTTTTTGAGGCTACAATCGACGATCTCCCCTCAATCCGTATCTAACATCGTTTTTGGGATTTTGAGGGGAATAGGCGATATTCGTCCATTAGCTAGTGCAGTAGTGTAGCTAAAATCAATAATCAATATATGATGCTCAGGAAAAGTGAGGTATGGGCTATTCCCAAAAAGGTCGAGGCAGCTGCATTTCCATCCCTGAACGTAAATATCGAGTTATGTGCTGCTCTATTAAATCGTCTTCTGTCTTAGGGGTGGGGGGGGCGGTTTGATAACTTCCAACAATTTGACAATTTCATACTTCCGACTTTCTTTCCCCTCAACGGTCTCCGTAGTAGTACAGACACGTACCCTGAGGCTGTCACCAGCAGCAAACTCGATTCTTCGGCCTTCCACATCCTTTCTGAAGCCCTCGTCCTGAATAGAATAAAAATGGACCTCTTTCCCTTCAGCTAGTCGCCACATATAATTTTCACCAAACACAGGGCTAACTATACGTAGTGTCTTTTCATCATAGACTTTTTCGATAGTAGGTGGGTCTAACGGTGCAAGGAAAAAGTCTTTCTCAGTCTTGCCAATGTTGTATTCTAGCTTTCCGATATTGGAGTTAATAATGTAGAGATTCGTGATTCCAGGATTACTCAAAGTGTCACTTACGACCTTTTCAATGCCGTTTCGTATTTTCTTGTTCTGTGACATCGCAATCAAATCATCAGGCACATCTTGAATGACTTCGCCGTCCTCCAAGGTAACCTCGTTTGAGCCTTTGCCCTTTTTCTTAACTTCCTTCATTTTTCGCCCCCTGCATTTCATGAGCAGCCACATGAGCCCATCTTTAGGCTTGAAACCAAGGCTGTTCATCACGGCCCATATCGGGGTTACACCCTCGATGATTTGCTGTTTCCACTCCTGAAGGACGCTGAAGTTAAACTCAAAACAGCCGTTCTGAAATGGACCCACAAGGGTTGTTACTGAAGTGACACCTTTGTTGAAAACAGAATCGGCTTCTTCCACCATGTCGGCGAGACCTGAGAGCGCAGGGGCTAAATTACGTATATCCATGCGGTTATTTGCTAAGGCGGGACCATCGTAACGAAGTACAAAGCTGGCTTCCTCTTTCAGAGACATTCGGCTTCTCCTTGCATAAGCTCATCCGTACATTCGGGTTTGATAGGGCTTATCCACCTATATTTCCTTCCTGGCTCATTCCTTTAGTAAGAGTTTATCAGTAGAGCTTATTTGATACAAGCACGGTATCCGGGACCGGATAGGCGGAATCGAAGAGGAGCTTTTCGACGTCATCCCATGTGGGCAGGAGCCCATAGTGGATATTCCAGCTCGTAAAATCCGCGGCCCAGGTCCGGACAACAAACCAGAACCCGTACATCTGGTGATCGACAAAAAAGCTAAGAGCTACGGCAGCCCGCGAGACCGTCTGCGGAGGAAGCTCGCAACGTGCCTTTAGAATTTCGGATTAGGTAGCCGACTTGATGACAAGCTTCCATGGTCCGGCGAACCACAGCTTAACGAATTGCCCTGAAGGGGGTAGCTAAAGTCATTATTACGATGGAAATCGCGCAAGAGTGCAGGTCTTCCTTTATTCAACCCCTACAGGGTAGATCTAAAATGTTGGCTAACTCAACCCAGGGTTGCGCTCACGCTGACCTTGGGCTGGAATTATGCAGCCCTTACGGGGCGAAAAGCGTTCAGACTCCCGGCAACGGACTCATTAGAGGTTCCGATGGCCGAACAGCGGGCGCAAATCCTATTATCTTGCGGAGATATCACGCAAACAGACGAAGTTCGGGCCGTCCACATTATTCGGCAGCACCACTTCCTTAACTCAACAGTATTGCCTCCCATGCCCGAGGCATAACATGCGGTTTTATCAGGCGTGTTTGAGAAAAAACGAAGACGTGCATAGGGGGAGCCATGATGGCTCGCAAAAGGTCGTTCTTAGTTTTGCGTATCGGAGTTTCCGATGCCGAGAGCCACGACCGGATGTGTGCGGTTCGGATGAGAATGAAACATTGCTCCTGAATGACTTTAAGAGGCTCCTAAAGGAAGCGCGGCAGCAGAAGGGTGGACGCTCCGTTTTGATGGGGGGGGGGAACCAGCCGCAACTTGGTTCATAAAGTTCTGACGAGTAAAAACGTACCGGCTTCAGTTCAAGGGGATCGGCGCCCCTCGCTCGGCAATACTGTTGAGTTAATATTGTGCTGCAAATCAGCACCGCCGAGCAACGTGGGTGGCCCGGACTTGTGTCCGGGGACGAGGTCCAGGAGGCTCTCGAAAGACCGCCCGCAATTGATGATCTATGAATGGATTCGTTCCGATTTGCCGATCCGTCGCCAACCTCTTGCGCTCGCGCGCACGGACAATGAGTCCGTGCCACCCGATGTCAACTGGATGCTTGACTCAACAACATTGCCCCGCTCGGAAGCACTGCCTGGATGACAACGCCCAAGCACAAGGTATTTCCTGACCTGAAGCTCGTCTTAAAGTTCGTTGCGAAAATCTCGGAGAAGCATGAAAGCGCGGTGCATCTCCTCGCGCTTTTTCGCAATCATGTAGTTGAACGGCGACGGGTGATAGGTCACCATTATCCGGAGCCCGTGTTTGCTGAAGACCTCACCGTTCATCTTACTCATAATCGGGTAACCGCCAAGAAGAGTGCGCGCGGGGCAACGTCCGAGGCATACTATCAGCTTTGGCTGGAGAATCTGCAGTTCCTCCAGCAGAAACGGAAGCGCTTTATCGCTCTCAGCAGATGTGGGATTCCTGTTCTTACCCTGGGGATCAATCGGACGGTACTTGATGACGTTTGTAATGAACAGCTCGTCCCGGGATAAACACGCCGTCTCCAGCAGGGTATCCAGGTTCTTTCCGGCAGCCCCGACAAAAGGCAAACCCGATATCTCCTCGTTTCTCCCCGGCGCCTCTCCCACCAGAACAATCCCGGTTTTTCCGAGATCTCCGCGTCCGGGAACGAATACGTCCGCCATTTTGCTGTTTCTGTACCCGGGATCTTTTCGTATTCTCGAATACAGCTCTTCCAATCTGGCGGTTCTTTCCGTATCGGTCATCTTAGAACTCTATTCCTTTTTGCGCTTTGAGCCCACGCCCGTGGAACGGGTGTTTTACCTCTTTCATCTCGGTAACCATGTCGGCGATTCCGATCAGCTCCTCGGGCGCCTTCCTCCCCGTCACAACCACATGCACGCCGGGGGCCCTGTTCTGCAGGTCCTGCAGGACCCGGTCGAGCGGAAGCAATCCGTATGAGAGGACCACATTCAACTCATCGAGGACGATCATCTGGTAGCGGCCCAGCGACATCTCCTCGACCGCTTCCGTCCAGCCCGCTTCGGCAAGCTGACGGTCTTCGTCCAGGCTGTCCTTTTTCCAGGTGAATCCCGTACCGAGCGGCTTTATCCGGACCTCGTCGATTGCATCCAGAGAGCGGAGTTCCCCGTAAGACCACGATCCCTTTATGAACTGCAGGATCAGGACCTCCATTCCATGTCCGGCAGCACGCATTGCCATGCCCAGTGCCGCCGTGGTCTTTCCCTTGCCGTCCCCCGTGAAGACAATGAGAAGCCCTTTTGCGCCGTTCCCCATTTCAGCCTCCGTTCTCAAGGGATAAAAAAAGCGGGCCGAAGCCCGCTAAGAAAGAACTAATAATAGATTAAGAATTCCGTACCGCCGTTATGCATCCTTGGATGCGGAAGCGGTAGTCTCCGTCTTTTTCTCGCAGCTCTCGGACTTGCACTCAGACGGTTTCGATGTGCTCTGGTTCTTTCCGCAGTAGTCGGTTGTATACCAACCCGAACCTTTCAAGTGGAAAGTGCTCATCGAGATGAGTTTCCGGAGCTGCCCCTTGCAGTGGCAACATTCGGTCAGAGGCGGATCTGAAAATCTCTGCATGGCTTCGGATGTCTTCCCACACTTGAGGCATTCATACTCGTAGATTGGCATAACTCCTGCCCTCCCTATGCACCTTCAATTTCAACTTCAATTCCGCAAAGCTCTGCTTGGTGCAATTATAAGCGGAACACTTTTCTTGTCAAGACTATTGAGCCGCAGGCGGATAAACCTGATTAAGCTGCCCGTTCACGACCTGGAGGATCGTAAACTGTCGTTCCAGGTCTCCCTTCTGGTTTATACTGTATGTTCCTGCAACCCCCCTGTAATTCTTTGCCTGCAGCAGGTTGTTGAACATCGAGTTGCGATCGGCGCTGCCCGCCCCCCTCGCCTGAAGCACCATCATGAGTGCATCGTAAGCCTGGGCTTCGAGGTAGGACGGAGTCGCATTATACAGGGATTCGAATTTCTCCCTGAAGGTCCTGACCTGCGGAGCGCGGCTCTCAGGATAAAAGGAGGTCACGAAAAGCGCCTGATCCACGTAAACCCCGCCCTCTTGTGCCAGGGGAGCTTCACTCCAGAGGTTGGTTCCCAGAAGTGTGGTCCCGATAATATTGTTGTAGGGCAGCTGCGGAGCAATCAAAGCGACCGAACTGACCTGGTCGGGTATGAAGAGGGCCTCGAAAGGCGTTCCTTCCGTAACCGCAAGCGGCGCGTTCTTCTTTGCAATGTTCATCAACTTCTGCAGAGGCTCATTGAAATCCGCGCTTTTCTCCTTGTAGGAGGCGCCGGCAATCATTGTCCCCCCCTGCTCCTTCACGGTTTCGGCAAAGATTTTGGCCATTCTCTGACCGTACCGGTCGTCCGGGAACAGGCTGGCAAAACGCTCGTATTTCAACTTTTCGCGGCAGTACTTAACCAGCGCCCTTACGAGGTCGCGGCTGTCCACAACGACGTGCAGCACAAAGCTGTTGTCCTGGGCGTCGTCTTCTTTCTGGGTAAGGGTGAGCAGGGGAACTCCCTCCCGATTGGCAAGAGGAGCCACATCCTTGTTGGCCTGTGCCCCAAGCGGACCGATTACCGCCATAACGCCTTCTTTTCTGGCCAAATCGGTGAAAGCCTGTTCTGCGGTCCCTTTTTCGGCACCCGAATCCTTGATGACCAGGTTCACTTTGCTCTGCGGGTGTGTCTCATTCCAGTCGGAGGCAGCCAGGTTTACGCCGCGCACGACCATGTCCCCATATTTGGAATTCGGTCCGTTCAAAGGAATAAGGACCCCGATTTTATCCGAACTGACGGAAGTCTGTGATCCGGCAGCTGCAGCCGGACCCGCCGTTGCCGGTCCCTCTGCGACTTTCGTCCCTCTCAGGGCCGCCTGCATTTCGCCGATAAGAGGATGGGCCGGATTCTGGGCGATTGCCGCCTTCAGGCGTTCCCTGGCCATATCGCCCTGCCCTTTTTGCATTTCAATCTGAGCGGCCCGAAAATCGAGGAAAACCCGCATGAAATCGGACGGGTTCCTCTTGTAGAGTTTTTTCAATGCACCTTCGTCCGCCCTGCTCAACACGTCGTTCGTGGCCTTTGTAAGGGCCCTTTTCCGGTCGGGTGTATCCGCAACCGTAAATCCCGATGAACTCCAGTCCATCGCTGCTTCGAAGTCGTTGTCTTTTGAGTAGATTCCGAGCATCAACTCAGCAAGACCGTAGCGAACCGAGGGTTGGGCTGCAGCAGACTCCCAGAGCGGAACGGCGTCTTTCATGACCTGCTTCGTCTTCCCGTTCTGCGCCTGCACTTTGAGCATATTCAACCTGGCAGCGGCGATTCCGTCCCACTTCGGGTAGGCGTATATCAGGTAATCGAAATACTGCATCGCCTTTTCCGGCTGCCCCTGTGACAGGTACAGCTCGCCGAGCCTGTTCAGCGCCTCCGCGGCCAGAGGCGTATTGGGGAATTTCTGGACTATCTTTTCCCAGAGGCTTACGGCATTGGGAACTTTACCGGCTTTGTACGCCTGGTCGGCCTGCCGATAAAGCTCTTCAGCCTCGGGAGGCGAAACCGGGGAAAATGCCGATACCTGCTCCGGAGGAGCTTGTCTGGGCCCCCCGCCACACCCGGAGAGGATAAGAACACAGATGAAAAAAAGAGCCAGGGCGCCTTTTTTGTTCCTTTGCATAAATGCCTCTATATACACTCACGAACAATAAATGAAGAAAATCGCCGGCATTCCCAAATGGGTCCGGCGCACAAAAAGACTGGGGCACGCATTCAGCGTGCCCCTTAATACATCGGAAAACCCATTTAGAAAAGACTAAATGGGAATTTTTTGTCCGGCTATTTCTTCACTTCTTCGAAGTCGGCATCCACTACATCTTCATCCGGCTTCTTCTGTGCGCCTTCCGGGCCGGGGCCGCCCTGCGGTCCCGCACCGCCCTGCTGTGCGCCGGCCGCGCTCTTGTAGGCTTCCTCGGCAACTTTGTGCGAAAGCTGCATCAACTGGTCAACGTCTTTCTGAATGGCGTCCTTGTCGGATCCTTCCATGGTTTGACGCAGCTTTGCAATCTGGGCTTCAATGTCGCTCTTCGTTTTCGCATCGATCTTGTCGCCCATTTCGCGCATTGTCTTTTCCGTGCTGTAAATCAGAGTATCCGCATGGTTCCTGGCTTCGACCAGTTCGCGTTTGGCTTTGTCTTCAGCGGCATGCTGCTCGCCTTCGCGGACAAGGTTCTTGATTTCTTCGTCGCTCAGACCGCTGGAAGCCGTGATCTGAATCGACTGTTCCTTCTGGGTCGCAAGGTCCTTGGCCGAAACATGAACGATGCCGTTTGCGTCTATGTCGAAAGTAACTTCAATCTGCGGTATTCCGCGCGGGGCCGCAGGAATGCCCACCAGTTCGAACCTGCCCAGTGTCTTGTTGTTGGCGGCCATTTCACGCTCACCCTGCAGAACGTGGATGGAAACGGCCGTCTGGTTGTCCGTAGCAGTAGAGAAAATCTGGCTCTTGCGAGTCGGGATCGTAGTGTTTCGTTCGATCAGCTTGGTCATAACGCCGCCAAGGGTCTCGATGCCCAGAGAAAGAGGAGTTACGTCGAGAAGCAGAACATCTTTAACGTCTCCGCGAAGAACTCCGCCCTGGATCCCGGCGCCCACGGCGACAACTTCGTCCGGGTTGACACCCTTGTGAGGTTCTTTGCCGAAGAATTCCTGGACCTTCTGCTGAACGCGAGGCATACGGGTCATACCGCCGACTAGTATGACTTCATCGATTTCGTTTCGCGAAAGCCCGGCATCTTTCAGCGCCTGCTGCATGGGGGGGCCCAGTTTGTCGATCAGGTCCTCGACCATGGACTCCAGTTTCGCCCGAGTCAGCTTGATGTTCATGTGCTTCGGGCCGGAAGCGTCCGCGGTGATGAAGGGCAGATTGATTTCGGTTTCCATCGTGGAGGAAAGCTCGATCTTTGCCCGCTCAGCGGCTTCCTTCAATCTCTGGAGAGCCATCTTGTCGCTTCTCAGGTCAATCCCGTAGTCCTTCTTGAACTCGTTGGCGAGCCAGTCGATTATGCGCTGGTCGAAATCCTCACCGCCAAGATGGGTATTACCGTTTGTGGACTTGACCTCGAAGACGCCCTCGCCGATTTCAAGGATCGAGATATCGTACGTTCCGCCGCCAAGGTCGAAGACGGCGATCTTTTCGTCCTTCTTCTTATCGAGTCCGTAAGCAAGAGAAGCTGCCGTAGGCTCGTTGATGATTCTCAGAACGTTCAGGCCGGCAATCTTGCCCGCGTCTTTGGTCGCCTGGCGCTGACTGTCGTTGAAATATGCCGGAACGGTAATGACTGCGTCGGTTACTTTTTCCCCCAGGTAGTCTTCCGCGGTCTGTTTCATTTTCATCAGGATGAACGCGGAAATCTCGGTCGGACTGTAATCGCGTCCGCGAATCTGGATATGACCATCCCCGTTGGAGGCCCTGACGATCTTATAAGGCAATACTTTTGTATCGTCTTGAACTTCTTTTGAATCGAACTTCCGCCCGATCAGCCTCTTTACGGCGAACACGGTGTTTTCCGGATTGGTAATGGCCTGGCGCTTGGCTACCTGGCCGACCAACCGCTCTCCACTCTCGGTAATAGCTACCATGGACGGGGTAATCCGGCTGCCTTCCGCGTTAGTGAGCACTTTCGGCTCTTTTCCCTCCATGATTGCAACTACCGAGTTGGTAGTCCCAAGGTCTATTCCAATAACTTTACTCATTTATTGCCTCCTTCGAGTCCCTTTAGTTCGCTAAATTCTTTCTGAATGAGTGTTCGACTTGGAGTCTACTGCGATCGAGCGTCAGGTATAATGCCGAACATCGCCGGCCGCCAGGGCACGCTATACGTTTTTCGAATTCCTGGCTACCCCTACCATTGCCGGCCGAAGGAGCCGGTCACGCAACGTATATCCCTTCTGAAATTCCCTTGTTACGGTCATATCCGGGTGTTCGTTCGATTCTTCCTGGGTTACCGCCTCATGCCGATTCGGATCGAAAGGCTCTCCGATCGACTCGAATGGGTTTCCACCAAATTTCGCAAACACGTCGATGAAACTCTTAAGGGTCATCCGCACACCTTCGAGGAGGCCCTGATTGGCTTCATCTTTTTCGCCGTGTTCGATTGCCCGCTCAAGATTGTCGATAACGGGAATGAGTTCCCGCATAATACTTTCGTTGGCGTAGGAAATCCCCTCCGACTTCTCCCTTTCCAGACGTTTGCGGGTATTGTCGAGTTCGGCTGCCAGCCGGAGCATCCGGTCCTGAGCCTGCTTGAGTTCTTCTTCTTTTTTCGCTAGGAGATCCTGAAGATCCTCCATTTTTTCCGCCGCGCCCTGCTCTTCCGAGGAAGATTCAGGAACATCGACGTTGTCGCTGTTCTGAATGGTTTCAGGCATTAAAATGGCTCCTCCTTTTCAACCCCCTGTAATCCTTTCAAATATAAGTTCGCCACACCGGAAATGTGATGCAACCGGCAAGCAAACCTGATTTTTCCTAACGATCGCCGGTTTCTTCCAGGATCTGGCTCAGAAATTTCGCCGTGAACTCCACGACGGGTATGATCCGCGAGTAGTCCATCCGCAACGGGCCGATGACGCCCAAAACACCCAACGGCGTCTCCCCGCGGCCGTAGGGGGACGAAATAACGCTCATTTCCTGCAACTCCTGCAACTCGCTTTCCGTGCCGAGGATGATCTGAATCCCGGTCGAGGCCCTGAGCGTCACGTCCAAAAGCCGGATGATTCTCGACTTGTCCTCGAAAGTCTGGAGAATGCGCCTCATCCTCTCCACGTCCGCAAATTCCGGATTGTTGAAGAGGTTCGACTGACCCTCTATGTAGATTTCGCTTTCCTCGATCGTATTCTGGATTGCCTGCTGCGCAATCTCCAGCGCTCGCGAGAAGAGCTGGTCGAAAACCACCTTCTCGCTACTCATTTCTTCCAGTATGCGTTCCCTCACACTCGATATGGGTACGTTGCGCAGCAGTTCATTGATATAGCGTGCGTATTTGTCCAGTTCGAGCTGATTGATCTCCTCCGGCCATTCGATATGTGTCTGGTGGACCAACCCTGCCCTGGAAATGAGGACCACCATGATATCGTGCGACCCGAGCCGGATGAATTCGATATGTTTGAACCGTGTGACCGTGAATTTCGGCCAGAGCACCACCCCCGCCTGCTGTCCGTACTGGGAAAGAATTCTCGACGTCCGCAGCAGGAGGTCCTTGATGTCCTGCGGCCTGTTCTTCAATGCGTCGCGAATCCGTTCTTTCTCGGTCTTGCTGAGCTGCCTCGATCTCATGATCGAGTCGAGGTAAAACCGAAAGCCTTTTACCGTGGGGATACGGCCCGCCGAAGTATGCGGCTGAAGCAAAAACCCCATTTCCTCCAGATCGGCCATCACGTTCCGGATTGTTGCCGGACTAACGCTCATCACGCTTCTTTTGGAAATGGTCCTGGACCCGACAGGCTCACCGGTTTCTATGTAGTCCGTTATGACCGCTTCCAAAACAATCTGATCGCGTTGTGTGAGTTTTATCACGTCAACACTCCTTGTTATTAGCACTCACTTCTGAAGAGTGCTAGAAAAACCTAGTGCTATTTGTCCGCTTTGTCAAGAGTCAGGAAAGCACTATCCAAAAACTTGTCTTAATTTTGACTCGATTATGTTCGGAGCGGAGACCCGGTCCGAGAATCTCCGATGCGACCCTGCGGCAATTATAGCTTTATTATACTCGCAGGAAACGGTCCCGGTTCAAGAACCCAAGTTCCTCTACAAGATTTCAGCTTTGCCCCTTATGATCGCTGAGGTCGTCTCATCGTACTCCCGCTTGATCTGGAAAAGAACAACCGATGCAATCACAAGCAATCCACCCAGCATCTGAAGCGGTTCCAGAGACTCTCCAAGGAAGATATAAGCTATGAACGCGGCGGCTATGGGTTCCAGGGTGGCCGTAACGGTAGCCCGGGTGGACCGGATCAGGCTGATTCCCATAGTGTAGAGGCCGAAAGGCACGGCGGTTCCAAGTACCACTATGTATGCGATCCAGAACCACTGCACCCCGGTATACTCCACACGAAAGGACGAAAACGGAGGCAATGCAATGTTCCAGAAGGCAGCGGAAAAAACCGTCGCGTAAAATACGACTGTCCAGGGATCGTGCCGCCTCATCCCTTTTTCGCCGTAAATGGCGTACCAGGCGTAGAAGACACCCGCCAGGATGCCGAGAATAATTCCGGTCCGGTTTAGAACGAACATGTCGAAGTTATATGCTCCGACCGCAAGATAGCACCCGAACAGTGAGATCGCTATTGCAGCCAGAGTGATCTTCGTCAACTTTTCGGGAGCAATAAACGCATAATAGATTGCGATAAAGGCCGGCGCAAGATACTGAAGCAGTATCGCAACCGCGACATTGATCTTGCTGATCGTATAAAAATAGGTGAACTGGACCATCCCCAGTCCGGTTACCCCAAGGATTACAAAATAGATGATTTCCTTTGCAGGAATCTTGAGAAGCCGCGGATTCATCACCAGCAGGAGAAAGAACAGGAAGACAGCAGCCAGAGTCACCCGCAACTGGACGATCTGAAAAGGGGTAATCCCCTGCGAGAAAAGGAACTTTCCGGCTGAACCGGAAATGGCCCACAGAATCGCAGCAGATATAACCAGCAGGTAACCCTTGCGCGGGATGAGCCCCGCTTCACCATTCGTATCGGGAATTTTCTCTTTCATCAGTCTGCAAAAAATTTCCTGTAGATTTCAAAAAACACCCCGGTGCAAATTTCCGGGTCGGTAGATGCATGAGACCAAATGCCGCCAAATCATTCTTGCGGAAGACTGGCTATTTATCATCAAATGCACTGGAGTAAAACCCTTTGTTTGGTAGACACATGGGGGATTAAGTTGCCGGCTCTGGGTAATTTGCATGTCATCGAGAGGCAGGAAGGTTCCTCAAAGAGGCATTATGGCTTCCGCCCGATGAGCGGACAGAGATTGCGAAGAATCCTCCGGCAAGCCTGAGCCCGCCGTCCCTGGAAGACGTAGATCCCTTGTGGGGAAACGAGGCGGAAGACCCGACCGGGCGGCAGTCACTCAAACATTGCTCTCCCGCAGCAGCTTCAGGATATTCAAACCGACGATCGCGTCGCGCTGTTCCTCAGGCAGGTTCAGCCGAAGTATCTTGCGCAATTCCGATGCCGGGTTCCCAAATGGGAAATCGGAACCGAACATGATTCGTTCGTGGCCGTAGCGCGAAATGTAATCCATGACCGTATCCGGCAATGTCAGAGCAGTATCGGCATAGACGTTCGGACGCTCCCAGATGCCATTCCTGCAAAACAGGTCATATCCCCCGCTCAGAAGGCCGCAGTGCGGAATGATTACCTTCACGCCCGGGGCAAGTTCGTCCAGAAAAAGGATTGTGTTTTCGAATTCCTCTTCCAGGCAGACCGGCATATTCGCGGCACGGATTACATCGATGGCGGCAGCACATTCCCGGCTGCCATACCTGTAAGTCGGTTCATCGGGGTGCCTGTGCCATTTTATGCCCTTGTGGCCGCGAAGCTGGTCCACGGCGAAGTCGTTCCATATGAAGAAATACGGAAATACTTCGAATTCCACCGACCCGATTCCGAGCAGGTATTCATTCGCTGCCCGTCTTCTTTCCCGCCAGAATTGCGTATCGACAAATTCCGGATCGTAGCGGTCATAGATCTCCATCACAGGCGGAAACATAACTGCCGCCGTGATTCCGCTGTCCCCAAGGGCGGCCATGTAGTCGCAAAGGTCCTGGGGAGGATACCGGTCCTGTCGCCCGCAATGGGCGTGGGCATCGACAATGCGGCTCATACGATCCCTGACGTTTTGGCGTTCGATCCGGATAGCGGGAGCTGAACAGAACTCCGGTCAGCCCGCGTTGCAGTTAACACGGGGATTATAGGCCATGCATTTAACACGGTGGCCCGGCGTATATTCGATCAGGTCCGGGGCTTCCTTTTCACATTCCGGCTTCTTTTCCATGCAGCGGGGCAGGAAAATACAGGCTTCGGGAATCACCGGACCTGAGATTTCGCCGATTTCCTTCCATTGCCTGCCGCCACGGCTGGGATCGAGCTTGGGAATTGCGTCGAGTAATGCGCGCGTATAAGGATGGATTGGATTCCTGTACAGCTCTTCCGTTTCGGCAATTTCCACCATCTGGCCGAGATACATGACGGCGACCCGGTTGCTGATGTGCCTGACGACCGAAAGGTCATGGGAGATGAAAAGGTAAGTGAGATTGAATTCTTCCTGGAGGTCCTGCAGTAAGTTGATAACCTGTGCCTGGATGGAGACATCCAGGGCCGAGAGCGGTTCGTCGCAAATCACAAGCTCGGGCTGGAGCGCAAGAGCGCGCGCAACCCCTATTCTCTGACGCTGTCCCCCGCTGAACTCGTGCGGATAACGGTTGATGTGCTCCGGACGCAGGCCGACAACTTCCATCATTTCCCTGACACGCTCCCTGCGCTCGGCAGGTGTGCCGATCTTATGAATCACGAGGCCTTCACCTATGATGCGCCCGACAGTCTGTCTCGGATTCAGCGACGAATACGGGTCCTGGAAGATGATCTGGATTCGCCTGCGGAGTTGCTGCATCTTTTCAGGCCCGGCCATTGCGAGATTTTCTCCGTCGAAGATGACCTCCCCGGCCGTCGGAGGTTCCAGCCCCAGAATGACCCTGCCCAGGGTAGACTTTCCACACCCGCTCTCCCCTACCAGCCCAAGCGTTTCTCCCCGTTTTATTGCGAGGTTTATTCCATCGACCGCCTTCACCACCCCCGTCTGGCGGCGGAAAAGGCCATGTGTGACCTGGTAGTGTTTTTTTACATTCCGTACTTTCAATAATTCCGATGTCTGAAACAAGCTGAATCCTCCTAATAGAGCCAGCAACGAACCGGGTGACCTCCGGGCGGTGTGAGCAATTCGGGTTCTTCACGAAAGCATCGGTCAAAGGAATAAGGGCACCGCGTATTGAACTTACAGCCTGCGGGGAGGTTAAGCAGGCTGGGCACCACTCCGGGGATTGCTTCGAGCCTGCGTTTCCCTTCGCCCGAATTCCGGCCGGGGACGGATCGCATCAGGCCCTGGGTGTAAGGATGGAGCGGGTTTTCAAAGAGGTCTTTCACTGCCGCGTGTTCCACGACTCTTCCCGTATACATGACCAGGACCTCTTCGGCCACTTCCGCAATCACCCCGAGGTCGTGTGTGATCAGTAGAATAGCCATACCGTGGGTTCGGCGCAGATTGTCCAGCAGTCCCAGGATTTGTGCCTGGATCGTGACGTCCAGTGCCGTAGTAGGTTCATCGGCGATGATGAGTCGCGGATTACATGCTATGGCCATGGCAATCATGACGCGCTGGCGCATGCCGCCGCTCATTTTATGCGGATACTCGGCCAATCTCACTTCCGGTGAAGGAATTCCTACTTTGCGCAAAAGGTCGAGCGCCTGTTCGCCGGCCTCTCTTTTCGAAATTCGGCGGTGTCGGAGCAGGACTTCGATTATCTGGTCCCCGATCCGGAAAACCGGGTTGAGGGAGGTCATCGGCTCCTGGAAGATCATGGAAATTTCATTCCCCCTGATCTTCTCCATCTCGTTTTCCGGGGCTGTGAGGAGGTCGATGCCCCTGAATCGGATTTCTCCGCCCGCAATAATCCCGGGAGGCGGAATGAGCCGCAGGATCGAAAGGGCAGTGATGCTTTTGCCGCATCCCGATTCTCCCACGATTCCGAGCACCTGACCCGTCGAAATATTGAAGCTCACCGAATCGACTGCGCGAGCTGTGCCCGCTTCGGTTAGAAAGTATGTTTTCAGATTTTTGACTTCGAGCAGTGCGTCACCCATTCCCGTTCCCGAGCGGCCTCTGCGGCCGCATAAGATTATACGAATAAAAACGCGGAACCTCACAGGCAACCGCGTATACAACGCCGGCGGTTGCCTCTGCCCGGCCGGCGAGCTGCGAACGCTCCCAAATCGGCATCCGACAGAGAGCACAAGCATCAACTGTCCATATAAGAAGAGTACAAAATAGTATACTTATAGACAGCGCATTTAACAAGTACCCGGATCGCAAGCAAAAACAAGGATGAACGGCGGACCTGGCAACCCGGTTACAAAATTTGCAGTCCATATCGCACCGTGCACAAATCGTAACCGGAGTGTGCAAAAATCGTAACCGTGATTTTGACCCCTCTTTTGAACCTGACCGAATTCTGTTGGAATATTAAATTCTTAACGAGTGGTACGTTTATTGCCAAGGGATACATGACGGCTCGCTTATTTTGAGCCGAAGATTTTCTCTGGAGAGGGAAGAGAAATGTCACGACAGCTAAGCGACGCGGCTTCCGATTTTGCCGGGGAGGAGTCCGATATTCAGCCGGAACTGGTGGGGCCCGCAGACTCCAGTGCCAACCGGCTTGCGCAGGATAAGGACCAACCCGTTACACGCCCGGAATCTAAGCGGGAATCCGGGAAATCAAAAAAAATTATCCCCGCCGGGGATTTGTTCCGTCTCCCGACGGAAAAAACACCGCTTCGGACGGTTTTCGACAAACCAAAATCCGGAGTTGCAGAATTTTACCTCAATCCTCCCAAGCAGATAGCAGTTGAAGAAGGGGTCCGGGCGGAGATCAGAGGCAAATTCATCTACGTCGGCGAGGAAAAATTTTATATCCGCGGCGTGACCTACGGCCCTTTCCGACCTGATGAAGAAGGCTGCGAATACCACACCCCCGAGATAGTCGAGCGTGACTTCGCGCAAATGGCCGCGAGCGGAATCAACTCCGTGCGGACATATACGGTCCCGCCCAGATGGCTTCTGGATGTCGCTCAGAAATACAATCTGCGCGTCATGATCGGCCTCCCCTGGGAAGAACACATCGCTTTCCTGGAAGACAGAAAACTCCCGAAGGATATCGAACAACGTGTACGCGCAGGCGTCCGCGCCTGTGCCAACCATGCCGCCGTACTCTGCTTCACTATCGGGAACGAAATCCCGGCGACCATCGTCCGCTGGTACGGACGGCGTCGCATCGAGGCTTTCCTTAAGCAACTGTACATGGCGGTCAAGGATGTAGATCCGGAAGCCCTCGTAACGTACGTCAACTTCCCGACCACGGAATATCTCGAACTGCCTTTTGTAGATTTCCTTTCGTTCAATGTGTACCTGGAGACGAAACAAAAACTGGAAGGCTATCTTGCGCGTCTCCAGAACCTCGCCGGCGAAAAACCGCTGGTCATGGCGGAAATCGGCCTGGACAGCATGCGGAATAGTGAGGACGTCCAGGCGAAAACACTCGAATGGCAGATCAGATCGACCTTCGCTGCAGGTTGCGCAGGGATATTCGTCTTTTCCTGGACCGACGAATGGCACCGCGGCGGTTTCGATATAGAAGACTGGGGATTCGGGGTAACCGATCGGAACCGCAACCCGAAAGCTTCACTTGCCGCCATCGGCAAAGCGTATGCCGAGATCCCCTTTCCTCCCGACCTCAACTGGCCGGCAATCTCGGTTGTTGTCTGCACATATAACGGCAAGCGCACGATCCGCGACTGCCTCGAAGGCCTGAAGAAGGTCGACTACCCCAACTTCGAAGTCATCGTCGTCAACGATGGATCGACCGACGGCACCGAACTCGTTGCCAAGGAATATGGCTTCCGCGTGATTTCGATTCCGAACGGCGGACTCAGCAACGCCCGAAATGTCGGAATGCGGGCAGCCAAAGGTGAAATCGTCGCCTATATAGACGATGACGCCATTCCCGATCCGCAGTGGCTCACGTACCTTGCCGCCACGTTCCTCACTACCGATCACGTCGGAGTCGGCGGACCGAATATTCCTCCCGCGGACGACGGCCCGATAGCCGAATGCGTTGCAAATTCGCCCGGCGGCCCGATCCACGTGCTTCTCACCGACCAGTTGGCCGAGCACATTCCGGGATGCAATATGGCATTCCGCAAGAGCGCGCTCGAAGCTATCAGCGGCTGCGACGCCCAGTTCCGGATTGCCGGAGACGACGTCGATCTCTGCTGGAGACTCCAGCAAAACGGCGGGACCCTCGGATTCAACCCCGCAGCAATGGTTTGGCATCATCGCCGCAACTCCGTTAAAGCGTACTGGAAGCAGCAGTTGAATTACGGCAAGGCCGAGGGCTACCTCGAACGCAAATGGCCTGAAAAATACAATGCGGCCGGTCACGTACCCTGGGCCGGACGGCTCTACTTCAAAGGTTTCGAACAACTTCTGGGCTGCTTCAGGGGCCGGGTCTACCAGGGCACCTGGGGAAGCGCTCTTTTCCAGTCTATCTACCAGCCGGCGCCGAGCCTGTTCTGGTCGTTGCCGCTCATGCCCGAATGGTACGCAATAATTGCGGCCCTGGGGATCTTCTCCCTGCTTGGGATCCAGTGGTCTCCCCTGCTTCTCGCGCTGCCGCTTTTCCTCTTCGCCGCGGCGCTGCCGATCGTACACGCGGTTTCGTGCGCTTCGCGGCTGCCTTTCATAAATCTCTCAAGATCCGAGCGGTTCAAAATGCGGGCGCTCACCGCCACGCTGCACCTCATGCAGCCCGTTGCGCGCCTGACCGGCCGCATCAAGCTCGGCCTGACCCCGTGGCGGCACTGCGGTTTCGCGGCCGGTATCGCCCATCCGCTGCCCTGGCCCAAGACCTTTACGGTCTGGAGCGAGCAGTGGAAATCCCCGATCACCTGGCTCGAATCGATCGAAGAAGGGATCAAGAATCTTCGTACGGTGGTCCTCAGAGGCGGAGATTACGACAGGTGGGACCTGGAACTCCGCGGCGGCCTGCTCGGTTCGGTGCGCCTCCTCATGGCGGTTGAAGAGCACGGAGGCGGCAAGCAGTTCATCCGGGTCAAATCGTGGCCGCGCTGCACCCCGGTCGGAATATTCCTGACGCTACTTTTTGCGGGACTCGGGGCTGCGTCCGCCGCTGCCCAGGCG
>JAEZHY010000016.1 GCA_023416335.1 Pseudomonadota bacterium
GATATTGCACCCGTATCCAAATGTGCGATTTTACGCCATTCACTCGAGGTAGGAGCCGTATGAGGTAACTCCTCACGTACGGATCTGTGCGGGGGGTGCCGGGTAACCGGCATTCCTACCGTGACACCGATCTGTTTGCGGGACCAAAGCCCGGCGTCGTCATTCCGGCCCTTCTCTTCGATCAGGACAAGCTCACGCCGGAAACCACGCTACCATAATGGTGTACGGTGAGCGGCCGCCCCGGCAGGCCGGATAGTATCCGGGTACGTGCTGTGCCGCTCAGGGCAATTCTATCGCAGCCTTGTAAGGGTTGGTTGGCACGGCACCATCGTGCCTCCGGGACAAAGGACATCTGCCCTCGGATCAGGGATGGGTGACAACCCATCGTTTTTCGGAACGCCCGGGAATGATTGGCCGGAGAGGCATAAGTCGGTGCTTGGAAACACGGGAAAGTTGTGATACGGAAAAAGGAGTCGTATTCGATTGTCCCTGAGCTTTCCTGCGACTGAGAGGGGAACGAGCCTCAAAAATCGATGGGTTCCCGCTCCGCTCCCACCCATCCTACGGCCCTTTCCGGTTTATGTCCGTCCTCGATAGGGGTGTGGCGCAACCGGCTCTTAAGTCGCCTACACTGCTGCCGTTCCCCTTCAGGAGGCTTTCCATTCAGGAACGAAGTCTAATACCTCAGTTGGGGCCAAAAGAACCCGCGAGCCAATATTCTATTATTCTTCCGGGGCCTTCGGCGGCGCAAAATGGGCCATGATTGCGGGAAGTATTATGATGGCGCTCAGCAGCACGCACAGGCTTCCGGCCCAGGATACGAAACCGAGGCTGAATATTCCTCTGTGATGCGAGATCATCAGGGCCCCGAATCCAACGGTTGTCGTCAGGGCTGCCAAAATGACCCCCTTGCCCGTGCTGAACGGCAGATGCCCCGGGGACATTCTGCCTTCCTTCCACCGGCTGATGATGATGACCGCGTACTCGACTCCGGCCCCCACAACGAGCGGCATGAATATGCTGTTTGCGAGATTGAACTGGAGATCCGCAACGCCCATGATCCCAATCGTCCACAGGCTGCCCAGTATGAGAGGTATCAGTGCAAGAAGGGAAAGACGCACGTTTCTAAGACTTACCAGCAATAAGATGAAGACTGCAATTACGGCATAGGCGGAAGCCCTGATGCAGGCGTCTTTGAAAGCCGATGCGAATACGTGGAGGGACACCGGGTCCCCGATTACCTGCGGATCGACAGTCTGGATTTCTTTGACGAAATTTGTCAGGGCATATTCCTCCCAGACCGATTCCCTCGGGAAAATTCTCAGCAGGTATGTTCCCTGTTGGTAAAACCAGCCCTGCAGGGTTTCCGGCAAATCCTGAACCCGCATTTCCGGCGCGCTCGTTCCCTTTCTCAGGGAATCCCATTTATCGTTCACATCCTGAAGAAAGTTCTTCCGGTAGGTGAAAAGCCTGTCCATGGCGTCGGGGGAGCTCCGGAGAGTCTCCGTTATATCCTGTGCAAGGGCCCGCACGCGTACCATCTGTTCAGTGAGGGGTTTTTCCGCTCCCCATCGGGCGGCTTCCTCGTCCTGGAGCTTGAACCGAATTCGTTCGAGAATACTGACGAATTCTTCGGTATCCGAAGCTTTCTTTTCCAGTTTCACCGGGCGAAGTTCCGGGATATTGGGTTGAAGCGAACGGAGAAGAGGGATCTTCTCGCCCTGATTCTCGGGAAGGAGGGAAAAAACGCTCTCCACTTCCAGAACGGACGGCAGCGCTTCGAATTTTTTGGCCTTCGCCATCAACTCTTCGGGCGTTGTCGCAAAAGAATTGGCGAAGATGGTTGAGCGCTGCGAGTTGGTGATCAATGTCTTTCCCCAGACGACGGATTCAGCGTTTGCGGTCTGGAGCCTGAGAGGATTGAGATCGAAATAGACCTGGCTTGCAGTCAGGGCGCAAAAGAAAGTCATTACGGCGGCCGAGGTCAGAACCAGTCGAGCATGCCTCGGAGTAAACCGGATCATGTCTCTTTCCACTGATACTGCATTGGGAGATTTGGCTTTTCTTGCCTTCCCACCCACCAGGACCGTCAACGCGGGAAGCACGGTGAAGTCTGCAAACAGGTTGATCAAAATGCCGCTGCCGGTTATGACGCCCAGCTCCATCAACCCCCTGAACCCGGTCAGCACGAACGGCAAAAAGGAAACGGCCGTCCCAAGTCCGGCCAGGACGATTCCCGGCCCGGAGCGTTCGTTCACCGTCTTTATTATCGATGCCATCGAGCCTCCGCGGCGTTCTTCCTCTTCAAGCCTGGAGAACCAGTGAATGGCGAAATCAACTCCCAGGCCGCACAGAAGCGGAGCAAAAACGACGGAGATCATGTTCAGATGGCCGACAACAAGCGTTGCGAAACCGAACGACCATGAAAGACCGACCGACATGGAGATCGTCTGGAGCAATGGACGCCTGAAACTTCGCCTGAAAGCGACCAGGAGGGTGAATATTCCCAGAATGGAAAGCCAGGTGGCTACGGACATATCGTCGAGGACGGCGCTCATCTCGTCGTTGTTAAGCGCTTCCTGGCCGGTTACTCCTGTCTTGACGTCCGGAAAAGTGCCCCGGAGCTGCTTCAGGTAGGTCCTCAACTGGTCCAGTGAGTCTTTTGTAATTACGACTTCGCCCTGAGTTCTCTGCGGCACGACGAAGGCGATGAGGTAGCGCTTGTTTGCCTGCCAGAAATAGCCTTCGAGATCGGGGTCCCAGGAAGAGCTTCCTTTCAGCAGGGATGTCCAGGGAGATTTGAATCCTGCCTGCCCGTGGAGCGAACTCGAAATGCCGTCCAGCGTGTCGATCAGAAAGCTGAGATCGAAGGGATCGGACTTGGCCTCACCCGGGCCTTCGTCCAGAAAACCGGTAAAAATCTCCCCGATCATGCGGGAAGCCATTTCCTGGTTCAAGAGCTTGAGGAAATTCAGAAGTTCCGGATCTTTGGCAAATCCCTGGATGAGATTTGAATGGGAATCGAGTTTATCCCGGAGTTCGACAATTTCCTGCTTGCTCAAGTAAAGAAGCTGCCAATGCTTGAAAGGCTCGGGGTCCACCCGGTAGAACATATTCTGGAAATGGGCGGTGTCTTTTGTAACAAGGGCGGAGAGTTCCTTGGCAAATGCGACGGCACGCAATGGATTGGGAGCCTCGATAACCACATCGAACCTTCTCCTCGTTTCGGAGTCGAAAGGGTCGAGCTTGTCGCTCAGAGCGATCAAAGGATGATCCGACCGAATCAGCGAGAGCTGGTCGGTAATCATTTCCAGCTTTGTCACGGTAAACGCGACGGCACCAATGGCAAGCAAGAAAGCAATTCCCAGTACGAGGCGCGGCGAGGAAGTAACCACGCCGGTCCATAGCTGCAGTATCCGTCTCAGTAATTTCATCGATCAACAACTCCCGCCTTTGCCGGTCGCATATCGCGTATTGGATCGTGCTCCGGTAAAGGAATAGTTCTCTAATAATAATCACATGCAAGGTTCCGGACTAACAAATTTTTGTGCCGGAAAGGGAGTGTAATGACGCCCTTCTCACTCTTGGTGTGGCGTCAGAGTAACCCGGCAGTTGTTTCTTATTCCATTTTCCTTATTCGGGCAAAATCAAAATGCAAAACGATCGCAATTATGGGCAAAAATACTGTCTGCTCGGCCGGGAAGATTTTTGTCCCCAGGGCAATCCCGGCTCAATTTGATGAAGAGCATTTTAGTGCCTCAGCACTTATTCCGGGAAAGGCTTGCCCCACTTCGACTTTTCAATCAAAATAGCCGGAAAAGGAGAATTTCGGCGACCGCGATTTTTCTTTGGCATATCACCTCCGGAACCTGCTATATCAAGCCGTGGATTGCCTTATTTGAGCCCCGAGACTTCCCGGGTGGGAGGCCTCGGAAAGGCCGAGCTGTTTTCTATTATACAGGCCGAGAGGTGCCAAGTTGGAAAAGATCGGGTACCGGCACAAAGCCGCTCTCTATATCAGCTTATTCTCATTCGCCCTTATGCCCGCATGTGCGAGGAAAGAGGTATACATTCCTCCGGAATACAGGTCCTCTTCGCCTCAAACCGGGTATTCCACGCATCAGCCGCCGTCCGGCTACCAGGCACAGCAGGGGCCGGAAGGACCCGGAGTAGTAAGAACGCCCGACTTCAAAAAACAGGACATTCCTGCATCACCCGGTCCTCCGCCGCCGATCGTGCGCCAACCCGCGCCGATTCCTGAACATCCTCCGGTAAAGCCGGCTCCAAAAGGACCTGCAGTCGCCAAGCCTCAACCGGCTCCGAAACCGCAGCCGGTCCCGGAGAACAAGAAAGAAACTGCCAAATCCCCGCAGCATCAGGCATCGATGCAGTTGGTCAGCCAGGCCAAAGGCCCCCTGGAGAGGGGAAAGCCCGATACGGCGATACCAATGCTGGAAAAGGCGATCCAGATAGACTCGCAAAATCCTGAAGCTTTCCTGCTGCTTGCGCGTGCATGGAAACAGAAGCAGGCGAGGCAGAAATCGCTCGAGTTTGCGCGGAAAGCCGAGTTGCTTTATCACGGCAAACCCTCGAAGCTGAAAGAAGTGTATCAGCTGGAGTCGGATTTGTACCGGGAAATGGGCGACAGCGCGAAGGCAGCAAAATATAAGAAGAAAGCTTCCTCTGTGGGCGAGAAGCCCGCAAAGGCAAAAGCCGGTCCAGCGCAGTGAGTATTCTTCGGAGCTGACCACTGATGATCGATCTCGAGGGGACCACGCAAGGAGGGCCGAAACGGCCAAGAGGCTACAGGACTTTTCTGCTTCTCGTCCTGTTTGCTTCCTTCTACCTTGCGTACCTGATACTTTTCCCTTTTGCGGATACTCTTATTCTGGCGATTGTCCTTGCGACTTTCTTCCATTCCCTCCAAGTTTATCTCGTCCGAAAGATGCGCGGGAAGAAGAACCTGGCTGCGCTCATAATCGTCCTGATAATTACATTCCTGATAGCCATCCCGGTATTCTTTTTCACCTCGACCCTGGTGGCCCAGGGGCTGGATACCGTCGACAAAGTCAATAACTGGCTCAGGGCCGGCAATTTGCAGAACCTGGTCCAGGACCCCCGGGTCAACGAGTTCGTATCCCGGCTTCAGGAGCGGTTTCCTTTCCTCGAGCTGAACAAAACCGAAATCTCGAACGATCTGCTCTACCTCAGCAGGAACCTCGGCCAGTTCCTCCTGGGAAAGGTCGCGACGATCCTCAGCAATGTGGCGAGCCTGATCGCCCAATTCTTCGTCATGATCTTTATTTGCTTCTACCTGGTTCGTGACGGCAGTGAAATGGTGGAGAACGTCAGGTATTTTTCCCCGCTGCGGGCCGACCAGGAAGACCGAATAATAAGCGGGATCAGGGTAGTGGCGAAGTCCGTGCTCTTGGGGACTTTCCTGACTGCAGTCTGCCAGGGGATAGTCGGCGGAGCCGCGCTGGCGATTCTCGGGTTCCCCGGACTTTTCTGGGGTACCATGACGGCACTGTCGTCTCTTATACCTCTTATAGGAACCTATCTGGTCTGGGTGCCGATCGCGCTTTATCTTTTCCTCCTGGGGCACTTGAAGTCCGCTATATTTTTGGCCGTCTGGTCTATAGTGCTCACGGGGTCAATCGACAACTTCGTTCGTCCCTTTCTCATGAAGGGGAAGTCCAAAATGTCGCCTTTCTATATTTTCCTGGCAATTCTTGGCGGCGTTCAATATTTCGGCCTCAAAGGAATTCTTTATGGCCCGCTCATCCTGAGCTTCGCCATGATTATGCTCTATATTTACGGTGTCGAGTACAAAGACGAACTGGCGGAATACAAACGAGTGGATCGAACCGAGAGCACGGAAGGAGACCTGCCCGGCTGAGAAAGAGAATACTTTTCGCGGCAATTGGTGAAACTGACGAATTTGAAAGTGTAACAGGCAAGTGCAGTACCACGGAAAAAGGGTAAGTGAACGCGATCCGGCCGTAGCCGATCCGGGACGGACGGGTGTCGCAACTGACAACCTCCCACAAGGTGAGGAATGAAATGGAAAAGATACTCAGGATAGACATGGGGGCCGAAGGAGGCCCGAAAGCCGCAACCGTGCCGGTTGGCGACTATGCGGGCATGGGTGGAAGAAATCTGACCTCCTGCATTGTGGCAAAGGAAGTGCCGCCTCTCTGTCACCCTCTTGGAGCGGACAACAAGCTTGTAATCGCGCCCGGTCTGTTGAGCGGATCGGCTGCCGCGATGTCCGGCAGAATTTCGATAGGGACGAAAAGCCCGTTGACGGGCGGCATCAAGGAAGCAAATTCCGGCGGACAGGCCGCTCAGGTCCTCGCCAGATTGGGTTATGCCGCGGTTGTCCTGGAAGGCAAGCCCGGGTCGGACGATCTCTACAAAATACTCATCAACAAAGACGGGGTGAAAATCTCCGTGGACAACTCCCTGAAGATGCTTCCCAACTACGACCTCGTGGAAAAGATCAAAGGGGAGTTCGGCGACAAGGTGGCCTGTATCTCTATCGGACCGGCCGGAGAAATGAAGATGACGGCTGCTTCGATTGCCTGTACGGATATGGAGATGCGTCCTTCGCGGCATGCAGGTCGCGGTGGTGTCGGTGCGGTGATGGGGTCCAAGGGAGTAAAAGTGATCGTCCTCGACGACTCCGGCCTCAAAATGCGCCAGCCGAAGGACCCCGAAAAATTCAAGGAAGCGAACAAGAAATTTGTCGCCGGTCTGCAGAAACATCCCGTAACCGGCCAGGGGCTCCCTGCTTACGGTACGAACGTACTGACGAACATAATCAATGAAGCCGGGGGCTATCCCACCCTGAATTTCCGCACGGGGCGCTTCGACAAGGCTAACGACATCAGCGGAGAAGTTCAGGCTGAGACGGAAAACTCCCGCGGCGGGCCGGGTTCGGCGACACACGGCTGCCATCGCGGGTGTGTCATCCGCTGCTCCGGAACCTACTACGACAAAGACGGAAAATTCCTGTCCAAACAGCCGGAGTACGAGACCACCTGGGCGCATGGCGGACATTGCGGGATCAGCGATCTGGACGCGATCGCCACGATGGACTTCCTTGACGACAACTACGGCCTCGACACGATAGAAATGGGCGTGACGATCGGTGTGGCGATGGACGGGGGAGTAATCCCATTCGGTGATGCTCAGGGTGCCATAAACCTCCTGCATGAAGTAGGGAAGGGAACTCCCCTGGGCCGCATCCTTGGAAGCGGGGCCGCCGTTACCGGGCAGGTCTTCGGCGTCGAGAGAGTCCCTGTTGTAAAGAAGCAGGCTTTCCCGGCCTACGACCCGAGGGCCATTCAGGGAATAGGCGTTACCTACGCGACCACGCCGATGGGCGCGGACCACACGGCCGGCTATGCCATTGCCATCAATATCCTGAAGACCGGCGGATATGTCGATCCGCTCAAGCCCGAGGGGCAGATCGAAATATCCCGGAACCTCCAGATAGCGACCGCCGCCATCGACTCGACGGGCATGTGCCTTTTCATCGCATTTGCTCTGCTCGATCAGCCGGAAACTTTCCAGGCCCTGGTGGATATGATCAACGCTTTCTACGGTCTGAGCCTGACCGCGGACGACGTGACCGAACTCGGGAAGAAGGTTTTGAAACTCGAGCGGGAATTCAACAAAGCCGCGGGCTTCACGAATGCGGACGACAGGCTGCCCGAGTTCCTGAAGAAGGAATCGCTCGCGCCGCACAACGTGACTTTCATGGTCAAAGACGAGGAACTGGATACGGTGTTTAATTGGTAATTCAGTGAACTGTGAACTGTGAGCAGTGAACTGAAATAAAAGGATCCCCCATTCCCTTCAAAAGAGGGATGGGGGATTTTGATTTGTCGCAAATTGAGCTCTCCTTTTTTCTTCTTTTATGCCTGCTCCTTACCTTGTTTTGCTGCTCACTTGACTTGGATGCGAAAGCAATTAATTAAAAATGTGAACTACTTGGGTTAAGTAAGAGAATCATTCTGGAAGTCTGTCGATATGAAGGGATCGCTCCTGTTTCAGTTTACGAGCGCGGATATCGATTTTCTCATTTCTTCAGCGCGGCCTGAAATGAGTGATCGCTACAGGTTCAGGCAACTGTTGATGGAAGATGAGCGTTTCCGTGACTTCACCCTGAGTGAGGAACGAATATTCCGCAATCTGATATCCAAAGAAGAAAACTTCGTCAGGATCTCTCCCAGGCTATATTTCGAGATTCTCCTCCGGCATGTCAAAAAGGAACTGGAAACGGCGGGACACACCATCGAAGCCGCCGGTACTCACAGAGTTGCGGTATTCGATATCGGTGAAGTCAGAAACCTGCTTTCCGGGGAAGATGTGCTCCTCTATCTTGCCGACATGCTCAATTCGTTTACGCGGATTTCGAGTTACATCATATCCTACAGGGTAAAAAGCGGAATCCGGCGAAAGATACGATTCAACGACATGGACCTCGACAATCTCATCGGCATGTACGAATACGCCGATGACGAGGACAGGTTCGGCTTTTTGAAGCGCATTGCCGATATTTGCCTCTTTCTGCCCGCCATGTTTCCGGAATATGTCGGTTACAGCTACAGGTATCCTCATTCCGGGCAGCTTCGTCCATCGGTCCCGGGAGTTTTCAGAAAGGATGCCGAAGAATATGAGGAGATAGGGAAGAATTTCTACAGGCTTGCTGCGGAGCATCCATTCTCGGAGGGACTCGAACGCGTTCTTCTTCTCTTGCACGACGGCTTTCGTGCTGCTCAAAAGCCGATCAACTACCTGTCCCAGCGCTATCTGTCGTACAACAGGCAGGAACTTTTCAAATTGGGAGCCTGATAAAAAGCAGGTTCCCACTCGTCCGGGTTCTCGGCGGCTGAGGTAACGGGAACGGTGTGTTTTTCAGGCAGCACCGTTTTCGATGAAATTGGACTTGCATTTTTTTTCGTTCGTCTTATATTGGCTAGCACTCGACCAAAATGAGTGCTAATAGAGCGCCTTCGTCGCCAATCTTCGTTTAAAACCCTTTTGTTTGGGAACCTAAATCAAAGGAGTGTTGCAGCATGAAATTCAGACCTCTTCACGACCGAGTCATTGTAAAGCGTCTCGATGAACAGGAAAGGACCGTTGGGGGTATCATCATCCCGGATACCGCAAGGGAAAAACCCCAGCAGGGTAAAGTGATCGCCGTGGGGACCGGGACGATTCTGAAGAACGGACAGGTCGTACCTCTTCAGGTGAAGGAAGGCGACCGCGTGCTTTTCGGCAAGTACGCCGGAACTGAAGTGAAATTCGGTGATGAAGAGCACTTGGTAATGCGGGAAGACGATATTCTGGGAATTCTTGATTAACAGGCCAAAAAGCCCGATCAGCCATGGAGGATTGAAGATATGCCGGCAAAAGAAATCAAATACGATGTGCAGGCAAGAGAGAAGATTCTGAAGGGGGTAGACACCCTCGCAAATGCAGTCAAAGTGACGCTCGGTCCGAAAGGCCGCAACGTAGTCCTCGAAAAGTCCTGGGGAGCGCCGAATATCACGAAGGACGGCGTAACCGTTGCCAAAGAAATCGAACTCGAAGATAAATTCGAGAACATGGGCGCTCAGATGGTAAAGGAAGTTGCCAGCAAGACTTCCGATGTCGCAGGCGATGGAACGACCACCGCTACCATTCTTGCCCAGGCCATTTTCCGTGAGGGATCCAAACTCGTGTCGGCGGGCCATAATCCGATGGCGATCAAGCGCGGCATCGAGAAAGCCGTCAGCGCCGTTGTCGGCGAACTGAAGACATTGAGCAAGCCCACCAAGGATCAGAAAGAAATCGCACAGGTCGGGACGATCAGCGCCAATAACGACACGACCATCGGCAACATCATTGCCGAGGCGATGAACAAAGTCGGTAAAGAGGGCGTTATCACGGTCGAAGAAGCAAAGAGCATGGAAACCACCCTGGACGTCGTGGAAGGCATGCAGTTCGACCGCGGCTATATTTCTCCCTATTTCGTAACCGATCCCGAGCGTATGGAAGTTGCCCTGGACGAACCTCTGATTCTGATAAACGAGAAGAAGATCAGCAGCATGAAGGACCTCCTGCCTGTACTCGAGCAGGTGGCCAAAATGGGACGGCCTCTTCTTATCATCTCTGAGGACGTGGACGGCGAAGCACTCGCCACCCTGGTTGTGAACAAGCTGCGTGGAACCCTCAAAGTATGTGCCGTCAAGGCTCCCGGCTTCGGCGACCGCCGCAAGGCAATGCTCGAAGATATCGCCATCCTGACCGGCGGCTCCGTTGTTTCCGAAGACATCGGCGTAAAGCTCGAGAATATCAATCTGAAAGACCTCGGCAACGCCAAGCGCGTGACCATCGATAAAGACAACACGACGATCGTCGACGGCGCAGGCTCTCGCGATGCGATCGAAGGCCGGGTGAAGCTGATCCGCGCTCAGATCGAGGAAACGACTTCGGACTATGACCGCGAAAAACTCCAGGAACGTCTTGCAAAACTGGTCGGCGGCGTAGCAGTCATTAAGGTGGGCGCTGCGACCGAAACCGAAATGAAAGAAAAGAAGGCACGCGTCGAAGACGCACTCAACGCAACCCGTGCCGCAGTGGAAGAAGGGATTGTTCCTGGCGGCGGTGTGGCCCTGCTGCGCTGCTCCCGTGCGCTCGAAGGCTTGAAGATGAGCGACGAGGAGATCTCCGGCCTCAATATAATCAAACGTGTTCTCGAGGAACCGGTTCGCCAGATTGCAAACAACGCCGGATTCGAAGGTTCGGTCGTTGTCGAACGAGTGAAAGGCGGAAAGGATGCCTTCGGCTTTAACGCGGATACCGATCAGTACGGCGACCTGGTCGAACAGGGCGTTATCGATCCGACCAAAGTTGTCCGGTTTGCCATCCAGAACGCTGCGAGCGTCGCTTCCCTGATGCTTACCACCATGGCGATTATTGCCGAAAAGCCCAAGAAAGAAAGCGCCGTTCCCGCCATGCCGGGCGGCGGTATGGGTGGAATGGGTGGAATGGGCGGCATGGGTGATATGTATTAATAAGCTGCCGCTGCCGGCGGAACTTGTTTCCGCCGCTGTTTGTATATGAAAAACCAGGGCCCCTGCGGGCCCTGGTTTTTTTGTCTGCGATCCGGCGTCATCTTTCCGACCCGTCTTCCCGCTGCCATTTGAGGCTGGCCGATGTTCAGGCAGAGAGACCTCTCACCGCTAGGACCCCATCCCCGCTGGTACCCTTCACCCCGCTGGTACCCAAGCTCTTGCTTGGGCACCCCGCTCCAGAAGCTCCCGCTTCTCTTCGGGTGCGCAAAGGCGATGGTGATTGGACAGCAGGGACCAGGTGCCCTCGGCCTATGTTCGGTCGGAGGTCCGTCATCCCGCTGCCGTATTTGAGACCAGCTGATATTCAGGCAGAGAAACCTCCCTCCCGCTGGTACCCATCCCCCCGCTGGTACCCTTCACCCCGCTGGTACCCAAGCTCCTGCTTGGGCACCCCGCTCCAGAAGCTCCCGCTTCCCTTTCGGCGCACGAAGGCGATGGTGAATGGACAGCGGGAACCAGGTGCCCTCGGCCTATGTTCGGTCGGAGGTCCGTCATCCCGCTGCCGTATTTGAGACCAGCTGATATTCAGGCAGAGAAACCTCCCTCCCGCTGGTACCCTTCACCCCGCTGGTACCCAAGCTCCTGCTTGGGCACCCTGCTTTAGAAGCTCCAGCTTCCCATCGGTGGGAAGGCGATCGGGATTGCATTAACCGATGATCTCCGGAACCAAAATCCTCCCAAGGATGCTACTACCTACAAAGTTCTGGTTGACATTTACTCCAAATCCCTGATTATCCAGCAATTGTATCGTCCTGTACACCGCCCGCCTTTTCCTGATCTGCTTCTCTTATCAGCAGGAGTGATCCATGCCCCGCAGCCGCTACCGAGTGATGGACTGCAAATTCCCGCATTTCATGACTGCGACCATCAACAACTGGCTCCCGGTATTTACCCGTCCGGAAACGATGGAGATCGTCCTGAACTCCTGGCGTTTTCTTCAGCAGCACAGCGGCTTTGAGATATTTGGCTATGTCGTCCTGGAAAACCACTTGCATCTCGTGGCTCGTTCTCCAGACCTCGCCCAAGATATTCAGCGGTTTAAATCCTACACGGCGAGAGAAATCGTGGCGCTCCTCGAGGCAGAGCGAGTAGTCCGGCTGTTGAGCTTGCTCCAATACTCGAAACGCTCGTACAAATCGGACTCCACCTATCAGGTCTGGGAGGAGGGAAGTCTCCCGGAGATCATAATAAGTGAAGCGGTGCTGAAGCAGAAATTGGATTACATCCATCAGAATCCGGTCAAGCGGGGGTATGTAGATTGTGCCGAGCATTGGCGCTATTCGAGTGCGCGGAATTACGCGGGACTCCGCGGATTGCTGGAGGTTCGCATGGGCTGGTAGGTGTTGGCCGGGGTCAAGCGGGGCGTGAGAGATTCGTCTGCGGGGCGGGGTTCCCAAGCCGGAGCTTGGGAACCAGCGAACTCGATTGTACAATTTTGTACCGAAATGTCTCTCCACTGCACAGATTATACACAAATGTCACAAATTTCAGGCCACACACGCATCCCATTGTAAGAGCTTGAACTGCAAGTGCTTGATATCTTTATATCTCATTATTCGCAGAACGCGCCGGCATGTCGGATGCATGTCATAATTTACTCCCCCTGCCGATCATGAGATGGAATGCCTGAGATGGAACGGGTTAATGGGGTTATTTTGCTTTCTTGCCGGAAGGCCCTGAAATGTTGAAATTATCTTGTCCGGCACATATCCGGTGCGGCAAAGGAGGCGGGGGAATGTCGCGAACGGCTTGCGTGCAACATTTTGGAATTCAAACGATGCGCATTGGCTGCCGGATATGCGGTCCGACTTGTTCCAGTCGGTATGATACGTTTTTCTGCAGACCGGCTTTCTCGATTGACAGGTTTCACTTTTTATGTTGTAACGTGACCCCATTCCATAAAAGATTATTGAGATTCTCGTAGCGGGCATTCCAAAAGCGAATCAAAATCCGTAACAATCAGACAGAAGGGAGGCAGTATGCGGAAACTGGCCATTTTTACAGGATTGACTTTGCTGGCGGCTTTTGCGCTGGCACCGGCGGCTTGGAGCGCCGACACAATCAAGATCGGTTTCAACATTCCACTCACGGGAGATATTCCGAAGGTGGGTGAATGTTCCAAATATGCTGCCGAGATTCGGCTTGCGGAAATTAACGGCGCCGGCGGACTCAAAGTCGGAGACAAGACCTATAAGCTCCAGTTCATCTACGAGGATAATGAATCCAAAGCTGAATCGGCGACCGCCGCTGCCCTCAAGCTGATAACCCAGGACGAAGTGCTTGCCATCATCGGACCTCAGTCCAGCAAGCAGGCAATTCCCGCCGGCGAAGTCTGCAATGCCAACAAGACCCCGATGATTTCACCCTGGTCGACCAACCCCAAGACCACGGAAAACAGGCCGTATGTTTTCAGGGCATGTTTTCTGGATCCTTTCCAGGGACCGGTCGTAGCCAAGTTCGCGAGCGAGGAATTCAGCGCGAAGAAGGCTGCTGTTCTTTATGATATCGCAAGCGACTATCCCAAGGGGCTTGCTGAATTCTTTAAAGAAGCCTTCGAAAAGATCAATGGACCGGGTTCGGTTGTCGCTTTCGAAACATTCACCACGAAAGACAAAGATTTCAGCGCTCAGCTGACCAAAATCACCAAATCCGGCGCCGATGTCCTCTTTACCCCGCAGTACTATGATGAAGTTCCCCTTATCGTCAAGCAGGCTCGGGAACTTGGCTGGAACAAGCCTATCCTCGGCAGCGACAGCTGGGGTTCCGCTGAACTTATGAACCTGTGCGGTGACGGCTGCAAAGGATATTACTTCAGCACGCATTACGCCGCTGCAGGCGCGAAGGGCGCAACCAAGGAATTCATCGACAAGTACAATGCGAAGTATGGCTATGTGCCCGATGATGTTGCAGCTCTTACCTGGGATGCAATCAACCTGATGTGCCAGGCGATTCAGAGCACCGGCGGAATTACCGGCAAAATGGACAAAGATCGCGATGCCGTTAAAGACAAACTGACCCAGGTTAAGGATTTCGACGGGATCACCGGAAAGATGACCTTCAGCCCGGGTGGGAACCCGACCAAGTGCGCGGTTATAGTTAAGATTAGCGACAAGGGCGAATTCGAGTTCTACAAGTCCGTTTGCCCCTGATGTATCCGAGTAGAGCCATGTGAATGGAAAGGCGGGAAGCAATTCCCGCCTTTCTCTATGAATTGCACTTCGGGCGGGATTTCGTTCAAACATTCAGTTATTTTAAAAAAAACAGTTTACCCGATTGTCGTTCCATGTTTTTATTCGCCTGCTTCCGGTCCGCGGGAGCATGACAGTAAACCTTTTTTCCCTGAGGGATAGTTTTGTCTTTCGAGATTTTCTTCCAGAATTTGCTCAATGCCCTGCAGTGGGGAAGCTTTTACGCCCTCATCGCCCTCGGTTATACGATGGTCTACGGGGTACTGCTTCTGATCAATTTCGCGCACGGCGATATCTTCATGGTGGGGGCCTACATCGGATTCTTCCTCGCTACTTTTCTCCTCGGGCATCATGCGGGATTAATACCCGGGTTGCCGCCAGCTCTCATTTTCGGAATTACCGTGCTGGTGACGATGATCATTACAGCGGGTGTAGGCGTCGCGATAGAGCGGATAGCCTACCGTCCCCTGCGGCGAAAGGGTGCATCCCGCCTGTACGTGGTCATCACGGCCCTCATGTGCGGCCTCATCCTTGAAAACGGCAATCTCGCCCTTCTCGGAGCGAGTCGCCGGAATTTCCCGGAACTGCTTCCCCAGGGAATTCACAATATCGGAGGAGTCACTTTCACCAATGTGAAAATTCTGGTGATCGTGGCAACCGTGCTCGTGTTCATCCTGCTGGAGACAATCGTTCGCAAAACGAAGCTGGGAATGGCGATGCGTGCCATATCCTATGACAGGATGGCGGTCCCTCTCATGGGCATTCCAGTGGACACCGTAATAGTCTTCACATTTATCCTCGGTTCCTCCATGGCCGCTCTGGCAGGAGTGCTTTTTGCCACTGCCTATCCGGTGCTCGAACCGTACATGGGGGCGCTTGTCGGATGGAAAGCGTTCATTGCTGCCGTCCTGGGCGGAATCGGTGAAATCCGCGGCGCTTTTGCAGGAGGTTTCCTCCTGGGATTCGTCGAAATCTTTGTCGCGGCCTTATTCCCGTCAACCCTTCGGGACCTTATTGCTTTCAGCATTTTGCTGATATTCCTGAGTATAAAGCCGACCGGCATCTTCGGGGTTGCCCGGGCAACTAAAATTTAGGTTTCCGTTATATGCGCAGTTACAGTTCAATCCTGTCGTATGTCATGCTCTGCGTTCTGGCGGTAATCGCCGCCAAGACGGGCATTCTGAACGCTTATGTCCAGATTGTGATCATGTTTGTCGGCATCAACATTATTCTCTCCGCTTCGCTCAACCTGGTAAACGGATACATGGGCGAATTCTCAGTGGGGCATGCCGGCTTCATGGCGGTTGGGGCTTACATTACTTCCATACTCAATGTAATTCTGTTCACCAAGACGTCAGAGTTCGGACCGTCGTGGCTTTCTCCTTCGAGCGCCATCTTCCTCTTTCCCGTCACACTGTTCATCGGCGGAATAGGGGCTGCCCTTGTCGGACTGCTCGTCGCGATTCCTTCGTTCAAAACGCGCGGTGACTATCTGGCTATCATAACTCTGGCCGTCAATTACATAGTGAAGAGCAGCATCGAGAATATCCAGGCCATTGGCGGAGCACGCGGCTTCATGGGTATGCGCAACGTGGTCAACGCCATGCAGGATGTCGTAAACCTGCCGTGGAACCTCGTCTGGGTTCTTGTCTGCGTTGGAGTTACGGTCTGGATTATCTACCGGTTCGTTAACTCTACTTACGGTAAAGGCATTATCGCCGTGCGGGACGACGAAATTGCCGCCGAAATCATGAGCGTCGATACGCACCGGATGAAGCTGGTCGCGTTCATGCTCTCCTCGGGGCTTGCCGGTATAGCGGGCGGGCTGTTCGCGCACGTGCTCGGCTACATCAACCCCGGCACTTTTACCATCATGAAATCGACTGAAGTTCTCGTCATGGTTTACCTGGGCGGTATGGGGTCCCTTAGCGGATCGGTGATCAGCGCCATCGTGCTCACGCTTGCCTTGGAAGCTTTCCGGCCGCTTCAGGTTGCGAAATGGGTCGTTGTGCCGCTCCTGCTCATTCTGCTTATGCTGTTCAGGCCGGAAGGCATAATGGGACACCGGGAACTGACGGACGTATTTCCGAGACTGCGCAGGTGGTTCGGAGCAAAAGAGGGGCAGGCATAAAATGGCTCTTCTCGAAGTAAATAATGTTACGCACTTTTTTGGCGGTCTCAGGGCTGTCTACAATCTCAACCTGACATTGCAGGGCGGCGAGCTGATGGGCCTGATCGGTCCAAACGGCGCCGGCAAGACCACGATTTTCAACCTGATCAGCGGTTTTTATCGACCGACCGAAGGTGAGGTGAAATTCCAGGGGCGGGAAATTGCCGGGCTAAGACCCCACCAGGTGACCTCGCTCGGTATGGCCCGGACTTTCCAGAACATACGTCTGTGGAACAGCCTGACCGTTTTTGAAAATCTCTGTATTTCCCAGCACACAAACCTGGGCTATGGGTTCTGGGGGTCTGTGCTTCGGACGTCGGGATTTGTGACGAGCGAGCGTCGGATCAAGAAGACTGCAGAGGAACTCCTGGACCTGATGGGTCTGCGGCACTACGCCCTGGAATTCCCCAAGAACCTTCCCTACGGTCTCCAAAGACGGGTTGAGATCGGACGTGCCCTGACGCTTCGCCCGAAACTGCTCCTGCTCGATGAGCCGGCGGCGGGTATGAATCCGGGCGAGGTGGACCAGCTCATAGAGATGATCCGATGGATCCGCAACGAATTTAAACTGACCATCTGCCTGATAGAACACCACATGCGGGTTGTCATGAACGTTTGTGACCGCATGAAGGTTGTAGATTTCGGCGAGACGATCGCGGAAGGTTCGCCGGAAGAGATAAAGCAAAATCCCCGAGTTATTCAGGCTTACCTGGGAGAAGAAGAACCGGCCCATGCTCGAAGTAAATGATCTTCACGTAAAATATGGGAATATTGAGGCCCTCCACGGAATTTCCTTTCGTGTGGAGGAGGGGGAAATCGTCGCTTTGCTGGGAGCCAACGGGGCAGGCAAATCGACCACTCTGATGAGTGTCATGCGTATGCCGCCGCCGGAGGGTCCTCAGGTTACCAGGGGAGAAATCCGGTTCAACGGTACCGACCTGCTTCCGGTCGCCGCGCACACGTTGGTTGCGAAACACGGTATCGGCCTCGTTCCCGAAGGGCGTCACATATTCGGAAATCTCTCCGTCTTTGAGAACCTGAAACTCGCCACATACGCGCGGACGGACAAAGATCAGGTCGAAAAAGACTACGAGCGCGTCTTCGCTCTTTTCCCGCGCCTTGCCGACCGCAGGACTCAGAGAGGGGAACTGCTCAGCGGCGGTGAGCAGCAGATGCTTGCAATCGGCCGTGCATTCATGAGCGGAGTGCGTTTCATTCTTCTCGACGAACCCTCGATGGGTCTGTCTCCGTTGCTCATGCAGGAGCTTTTCCGGGTGCTCAAAGAAATAAATGAAAGCGGGACGACCATTCTTGTTGTTGAACAAAACGCCCGAATTGCTCTAAAGTATGCCCACCGTGCTTATGTTCTGGAAGCCGGGAAGATCGTTCTGGAGGGCAGCGCGGATGCGCTGGCAAATAATTCTGAGATACAGAAGGCATACCTGGGATAAATGAATCTGCTGAAGGTTTTGATCTGCGATGGGCTGGATGAAAGCGGGCTGGCTCTGTTCCAATCGGCCCCCGGAATAAAAGTTGATGTCCCCGAAGGACTGAGCGCCGATGAGATAAAGGCGATTCTGCCCGAGTACGATGCAATGATCGTACGCAGCCGGACCAAGGTGACCGCGGATATGATCGCGAACGCTCCGCGGCTCAAGGTGGTCGGCAGGGCCGGTACCGGCGTGGACAATATAGACGCCGAGGCGGCGAGTGCTCGCGGCATCCTGGTAATGAACACGCCGGGCGCGAATGCAATGGCGGCCGCCGAGCATACCATGGCAATGATGCTGGCACTTGCGCGTCATATTCCCCAGGCGACCCAATCCATGCGGGAGGGGTTGTGGGAAAAGAAGAAGTTCATGGGGACCGAGCTTTATCACCAGACCATCGGCATCATCGGCCTGGGTAAAATCGGAACCATCGTTGCGGACCGTGCCCTCGCCATGAAGATGGAAGTCCTGGCATTCGATCCGCACGTCGTGCCGGAGATGGCCGCAGTCCTCGGTGCCGAGTACGTTTCGCTCGACGAACTCCTCGCCCGTTCCGATTTCATCACCGTACATACTCCCCTGACGCCGGAAACCAAGTGGGTGCTCAACCGAGACACCCTGGCCAAAACGAAGCCGGGGGTAAGAATCCTCAATTGCGCCCGCGGCGGTCTCATTGATGAAAAGGCACTTCTGGAGTTCATAGAAAAGGGGCACGTCGCCGGTGCCGCGCTCGATGTTTTCGAAAAAGAGCCTCCAACGGACAATCCGCTGCTTCAATTGCCGAACGTCATCTTTACGCCTCACCTCGGGGCTTCCAGCGTGCAGGCTCAGGAAAACGTCTCCCGCGCAATTGCTTCCCAGATTCTCGATTACCTGCAGCGCGGCCTGATACGGAATGCGATCAACTTCCCTTCGATCAGCATGAAGGACTACGAGAGAATCAAGCCCTATCTCGTGGTTGCCGAGCGCCTGGGGCACCTGCAGGGGCAGCTCTGCCGGCCGGTGTTGAAACTGGAAATTACCTACAGCGGGTCGGAGCTTCAGGAGATTCCCATCCAGCCGCTCACACAGACGGTTATAAAAGGACTGCTCGACCCCATAATGGCCGAGAAGGTCAACCTGATAAACGCACCGCTTCTGCTCAAACAGCGGCAGATAGAACTCGTCGCCTCGACCACTTCCCAGTCGAAGGGATACACCGGGGAGATTACCGTTAAGGTAAAAGGGAAGGGCGAAGAATATTCGGCATCCGGCGCTGTTTTCCAGGGGCAGGAGGTCCGGCTTGTTCGGCTCAACGACTACAGGCTCGAAGCGGAGCTGGAAGGCATCAATCTCTTAATCCAGAATCTCGACAAGCCCGGAACGATCGGTTTTATCGGAACAACCCTCGGGCAGTACAGTGTCAATATCGCCAACATGCACCTGAGCCGGACCCGTGAAAGGGACAGGGCGATCGCGATCATCCGCGTCGATAATGAAGCCCCGCCTGAGGCGCTGGAAATTCTTCGCGGACACCCCAGCATCGTTTCCGTGCAGCAGGTAAAGCTGTAGGGCTTTTCCGAATGCAGAAATATTTCGGGCCGGAAGGAATTCTGGCGAAAAAAATAGAGGGATTCGAATTCCGCCAGAGCCAGCTCGAAATGGCGCAGGCGGTTTTCGAATGCTTCCGGTCAAAGAAGCCTCTTGTCGTGGAAGCGGGAACGGGGACGGGCAAGACCTGGGCCTACCTCATTCCGGCTATCCTCAGCGGGAAGAAGACGGTTGTTTCCACCGGAACCAAGACCCTCCAGGACCAGATCCTCGACCACGATATTCCATTTCTGAAAAAGAACATCAAATCCCAGCTCAAGGCGGTCTGTCTCAAGGGCCGCCGAAATTACCTGTGCCGCCGCAGGTTCCTGGAGTTCTGCTATCAGCCGACTCTCTGGAACAAGGAAGAGGCGAAGCTGTTCCGCCGCTTCCAGAAATGGGCCGGAACGACACCCACGGGCGACCGCACCGAAATTGAGTGGCTCCCCGATAATTTCCGGACCTGGAACGAAGTCTGTTCCAGCAACGAGTATTGCCTGGGACAGCAGTGTTCGGAGTTCGCCCGGTGCCATCTTACGAGGACCAGGAACGAAGCCGCGCGGGCCGATATCGTAGTCGTAAACCACCATCTGTTCTTTGCCGATCTTGCTCTCCGGGGGCGGGAAATCACAGGCGTCCTTCCGGACTACGAAGCCGTTGTCTTCGATGAGGCGCACCAACTCGAAGATATTATCGGAGAGTTTTTCGGCGTCCATTTCAGCAGTGTCGGCCTGACTATGCTCGCGCAGGATATACTTAAGGAATGCAGGCGCGACGGGAAAAAAGCCGACATGAAGAGTATCGAGTCTGCCGGGAGGCAGCTGGAGGTACTCGGGCATCTGTTCCATCACGGTCTCTCGCAGGCGGGAAAGGGGGTCGGTCGTTTTCGCTTCGATCCGGGGAAGGCGGGCAAGGATTTTGCCGGCACCTGCAGCCAGATTGCCCACGCTCTCGGTGAGCTTCCCGCAACGGTAGCCCCCCTGGCCGAAAAAATCGAGAATCTGACCTGTTGCGGACGGCGGGGCTCCGAACTTTCCGCTGCTCTGCAAACCCTGCTCGAGCAGTCCGACGAAAAGCTCGTTTACTGGTACGAATTGAATCAGCAGGCGGCCTTTTTGAACGGGACTCCAGTAGATATTGCCCCCGTTCTGGGTCAGCATCTATTCCCGGCCGCTCCGGCAACCGTGATAACTTCCGCGACCCTGTCGGTTGCCGGTTCGTTTGATTTCCTGCGCAATTCTCTGGGCGTGCCTGCGGAGAGCCGCGAAATGAGCCTCCGCTCCCCCTTCGCCTTCGAGCGGCAGGCGCTTGCCTACATCCCTCGGCGATTTCCGGCTCCTTCCGATTCTTCCTTCTGCCCGGAAATGGCGAAGCAGTCGCTCGAAATAATCAACAAGACGCGCGGCCGCACGCTGTTCCTTTTTACCAGCTACCGGAACATGCACGAAATCTTCAAGATGTTCCAGGACAGGATTTCCTTCCCGCTGCTTGTACAGGGCCAAAAGACCAAGCGCGCGCTGCTGCAGGAATTCAAAGATACGATCGATTCGGTTCTCCTGGCCACCAGCTCTTTCTGGCAGGGGATAGATGTGCCGGGCGAGTCGCTCAGCAGCGTGATAATAGACAAGCTTCCCTTCGAAGTGCCTGACGATCCCGTTACGGCGGCCAGGGTCGACAGAATCACCCGGGACGGGAAGAATGCCTTTTACGAATACCAGGTACCGAAGGCCGCTATTCAGTTGAAGCAGGGGGTTGGACGTCTGATCCGTTCCTCCCGGGACCGGGGAATAATCTCCATATTCGACGTGCGAATTCTGACCAAGAGCTACGGACAAATCTTCCTGAAAAGTCTCCCTCCATGCCGTGTAGTTCATTCCCTGGACGAAATCGATCAATTCCTCGGCGAAACATAGTGTAGCCGCGCCCTGCAGTGATTAAAACCGAATTGACGGACTTCTATTTTCGAGTGAGCATGATTCGCGCGCCGGTTTAAGTTGCGTTGGGGCAGTACGACTAATTTTGATATGCCTTGGGACCTTCCATCTTCTGCCCCAAAGATCTAAACGTCGTTTATGTCGGGTGGCGGGAACCGCTCCCGTTTTCGACTTTGTTCCCAATGAAAAGGAGATCGACATGAGGACAATTTTGGTTGCAGTGGACGGGACCGAAAGAGGGCTTCAAACAGTATCCATTTTGGGGAACCTGCTCAAGGATCGGCAAGACCTCCACGTGGCGCTCCTTCACTGTGTCCAGCAGGTTGCGACCCTCCTTCCGGGCGATCTATGCCCCGATTTCGAAGAAAGCTGCAAGTTCGCAGCCGTGGACCAGGAAAAAATCGGGAACAGAGTGCTGAAAGAATCTCTTCGCCGTCTCACCGAAGCCGGTTTTCCCAAGGAAAATGTAGAACTCCATCTAAAAACGGACAGCATGGATCCGGCGCAGGATATTCTTAGCCATGCCGAAAAGGAACGCATTCGGACGATCGCGCTGGGAAGACGTGGAAGGAGCCAGGTGCAGGAGCTTCTGCTTGGAAGCGTCTCCAGCAAGGTAGCGCAGTATGGACGCGGCCGGTGTGTGTGGATTGTGGATACGCCCATAAACATGACCGGGAAAGTCCTGGTAGCCATGGAGGGTGTGCCGGAAAGCCGCGAACTCTCGTACTACACCGCTGAAATGATAGCTCCCAGCCGCGGGTTCCAGTACACTTTCCTGCATCTTCTTCCGCCGGTTCCCCCGAGGTTCTGGGATGACGGGCACATTCTCGGGACAGACGAACAGAAAGACAGGCAAACCCGCATCGAGAAGTGGCGGGCCGAATGGACCCAGAACGTGAACAGCTACATGTCTGAAGGAAAAGACCTCCTGCTGGAAAGGGGAGTCGGGGAAGAAAGCATCGAGACCCTGATTCTTCCGACACGGGAGGGAATCGCCAGGGACCTCCTGACCGAAATCGAGGAGCACCAGTTCCAGATAGTCGTCATGGGCAAGAAGAGCTTCCACGAAAGAAAACCGTTCCTCATGGGCAGCCATGCCTCAAAGGTCCTGCACACGGTGAAGTCGGTGATTTTGTGCTTGGTGGATTAGGGGATAAAACGGCTAAAAGATAGCAGAAGTCCTGGACGGGGGAAGCGGATGCAACCCATTGTTTGGCTTCTAAAAAGCGAGGAAATACTATCAGTCTGCTGGTTCCCGGGCTGCCGGGGGCTGTTGCCCAAATCATCGCGGCAGCTTGGAATGACTTGCAAAGCCCGGAGTCGTCATTCCGGCAGAAGCCGGAATCCAGGCTTTTGCGGGCGGATTAATCGTGAATTCGAGTCCTTAAAAGCTCTGGGTCCCGGCTCAAAAGCACTGCCGGGATGACGGGATTGGGGGCTTGGTTGCATCGCAAAAGGCCCGGTAAGAAGGTTTGCCTCTGCTTGGGCAACAGCCCCTCCCGGCTTGGGGACCTCACCCCGGTAGGCCACCTTCCCGAGGAATATCAGCGTCCCATCTCGGCAATCCAGAACTTATTGCGGAATTCCTCGATCACATCCTCCGCCGGCTTTGAAGCATCCAGGACGAGGAATCGATCCAGTTCCATCTTCGCCAGAGCGAGATAGCCGTTTCGAACCTTTTCGTGGAAAAGCCTGCTTTCCTGCTCTATCCGGTCCAGTTCCCCGCCGTTTCGGACGCCGATTCTCCCCCGGGCCGTATCGATATCGCAGTCGAGCAGGATCGTTTTATCAGGCCAGACGTCGTTGGTCGTCCATTCCTGTATGGATCTCAGGCCCTCGAGTTCGAAGCCTCTGCCAAATCCCTGGTAGGCAAAAGTGGCGTCGACAAACCTGTCGGTGAGGACCCACGTGCCTGCTTTCAGGGCGGGAACGATTACCTCGTCAATCAACTGGGCGCGGCTGGCGCTATAGAGAAGCACCTCGGTCCTGCTGCCCATCTCCGACCGGGACGGGTCGAGCAGGAGTTCCCGGATCTTCTCTCCGATTCGTGTTCCGCCCGGCTCGCGTGTGTGGATATAAGGAATTCCCGCCTCGGTCAGCCATTTCGAAAGCTGCGCCATGAGTGTGCTCTTACCGCATCCGTCGATGCCTTCAAAGCTGATGAATCTGGCAGGGAAGGAATGGATGTGCTTTTTTACAGTTGTTTGCTGCCTTGTATGGGGCACGAGTCTCTTTCATAAGGATAGATGAAAACAGTATATCCCCGAAATCGCTGGTTCCCAAGCTCCCGCTTGGGGACCCTCACAGGAGCCGATGGTTTGCGGGTGGCCCAGGCAACAGGCTTTATCGTTGCCTGGGTCCGGAGGACAAGAGGCTTCGCGTAGAATTACCGTCCCTCTTGCCTGCGGCACGGGCAACTAAACCCACGTTGCCCGTGTCACCCCTTGTTTGGTCCCGAGTGCAGGGCGGTTGGCTCGATGAAGCTTGTGGCAACCCTGCCTCGCTCACTGCTCACACCGTAATAGACGTGATCGACAGATTATCCGCTTCGGTCTTGGTGTCTTCGTTGTAATTCTGCCGCTGCCGCTCAAAATTAACCCGGTTTTTCGCGATGTAAATGTGCTTCAGCTCCTCGAAGCCCATTCCGAAAAGGGCACATATCTTGTCCACCGCATCCCAGATTTCGAGAATGGCGTTCCTGGCACGTTCCGGCTTAAATCCCCCGCCCTTTGCCCACCATTTCCACTTCAGGCTGTTCTGAAGTTCGTCCAGTGCCAGGAAAGCCTTTATGGCGCACGAATCGAACGAAGCACCGTTCTGGGAAAGAGCAAAGCGCGGCGTCTCCTCGGGCTGTACCCCGACAATTTGCGAGAGGCTTATCAAAAAATGCAGGATGTCGATGATCTCGATCTTCCCGTTTTGCGTGCCGATACCGAACTCGCGGACCTCGCGGATAAGTTCGGCGAGTTCCGCCGAGAGCGCTTTTCGGTAGTTCTCGATCCAGACGAGCTTTTCGTCCGGATCGTGCATGGTGCTCTCGAAGTCCTTACCGATATTGGCGAGGGTATGAAGATTGAGCTGCCACTGAAGGTCGAATATTTCACGCATCGAATTACGTCCCTGAGTTTTAGTCCCGGCAGACGAGCCCGAGGCCTTCAAAATAATTCCTGACTTCCTTTGCGATGAAGCGAATTCGCGGATGCGCCTGGCCGGAATCGCGGAGCCGGATGAAATGTTTCCAGCCGCTCCATCGGCCGCTCACGAAGATTTCGCTCTTGAGCAGGTTCGGGAGGATGTCCCGCGCGATTTCGGGCCTGAGGCCGCGCGCGAGGTCGCTCTTGTACCAGTCGAAAATAAGTTCGGCCCGGTTCCGCCATTCGCGCACGAGTGGAGCGTCCTCTGAAAAATCGCCTGTGGCATCGTTATAAAAAGGATAGAGTTCTTCGGGAAGGATCAGCACCATCCCCTTGTTCTTGTAGTTAACGTAGCGAGTGCTTTCCTGGGTGAATGAGAATACCCTGTGCCGGACCACCTCATGGGTGATACCGCGGTCGCACACAAATCTAAAGACGAAAACCGGCAGGTCGGCGGCTTCGTTTTCTTTCAGGAGATTCATCTGGTCCTGTTCGCGAACGAGCGAGGCTTTCATCGGCGCGGAGGCCGATGCTGCCCGGGGAGCTTCGAACAGGTTCGGGAAATGGCGATTGAGGCTGTCTGCGAAGAAACCATAAAGGTCCGATCCCGACTGCTTCAGGAACTCGATTGTTTCCAGCCACGCCCGAAAATTGCCTGCGAGGAATACTCCCTGCTCCATCTCGAAAATGCGATGGAACCCGAGCCGGTCTTTCAACGCCCTGAGGATCGAGTCGAGAGGATCCGATTGTGCCCCGCTGTCGGGCTCTATCCTCAGCACGACGTTGCTGTGTTCCAGAACGGAGAGATGCCCGTGGCCTTTCAGCATAAGGACGAATTTTTGGGCGGAGCCTTCCGTTATCTTGTCTTCGGATTTATAGGCGGTCCTGCCGCAGACTTCGATGAGCTGCAGGGCCTGCTTTTCGTCGGAAGGAGCCTGCCCGTATGGAGAAACCGCGTTTTTGACAAACTGTACAGACATGAGACTCCTCCTTTAAATCAAAATATGGAGGTCGGATAAAAGCGACCTCAATTTGGGAAAAGAGCACACTGGTCATTCCGCAAGAGTTTTGAGGGGGGAAATCGCGGCAGAAGGTCTGTGCGGAAAGCAAATACCGTTGAATTCAGGACGAAAATGCCGGATTATGACGGTGGAATCGATACGTTTGTTCCAGCCCCCTCGGAGAGATTCTTTTATCTCGAATCAGGTAAAACCTAAAGCGTTTTTTCGAAATCGAAAAAATGCCTTGGGGAGGAGTACGTCGGTAATGCTGATCGAATCCCATCACGCTATTGTGTAGCCCTTATTCGAAAGAGTTGACGATGAACAAGGAATTTTCACGATCCGTTCTTCTGTTGATAGCCGTCATGATCGCATTCTCTGCAGTCTTCCCCCACTCCGAAGCCGCTGCGACGAAGGTGATCGTTCTCACGGACGCCGCCGGGCTGGGGGACAAAGCCTTTAACGACTCCTGCTGGCAGGGTGTACTCAGGGCCAGGAAGGAATTCGGCGTGGATGCTCAATTCCTTCAGTCCCGCGAGCAGGCGGACTACGTTTCGAACATCACGATGGCCGCCAAGAGGGCCGACATAGTGGTTACGCTTGGCTATCTCTTCGTGGACTCACTGCAGCAGGTTGCCCCTCATTTCCCCAAGTCCCGGTTCATACATATCGAGGGAGACGTAAAAGCGGACAATGTGGCGTCCTTTGACTTCCGGTCGGAGGAGGGCGGATACCTTGCGGGACTTACGGCAGGCCTCTTTACAAAGAAAAATATGGTCGGAATCGTGACCGGAATGGATATTCCGCCTGTGGAAGCCTATGAGAGCGGGTTTAAAGCAGGGGTGAAAACCGCTGAAAAGATTCGGGGGAGCAGGATCGAACTGGTCGTCGGTTCGGCAGGATCGTTCAACGACCCGATCAAGGGAAAATCGCTTGCCAAAGCGATGATCGAAAAAGGTGCCGACGTGGTCTTCAAGGCAGCGGGTAATACAGGGATAGGCGCCATGGAAGCCGTCAAATCCGAAAAGGGCGCCTTCCTGATCGCCGAAGACCTGGATCAGGACGGAGCATTGCCGGGACAGGTCCTGACCAGTACGCTCAAGAAAATGGACATTGCCGTATTCGATGCAATCCGAGATGCCGTGCAGGGGCGTTTCAAGGGGGGACACCGCTGGCTGGGCTCGCCCGACGGCGTTATCGATATAACCGAAATGAAATTTTCGCGGCAGCTTTTCAGCGCGGAGGACCTGGCTCGCATGGAGAAAGCCAGGGAAATGCTCAAAAGCGGCAAGTTGACGATACCGAAGCGGCGTGCTGAAGTTGACGCTTTCATTGTGCCCGTGCTTTAAAAAGAGTCAAAAAAATCGAACCGAAAACGATAAAAACGAAAGACAAAAGCGCGGGGGGCAGCGCCCCCCATACCCCCACGCCGCTCCGCGGCTCTGCTATAGAAGCATGTAAAATATCGAAAAGATTCGGAAGGTTCTACGCGAATCGGGATATTTCCCTGGAGATCCGGGCAGGTGAGATTCATGCAATTGCAGGAGAAAACGGCGCCGGCAAAACCACCCTGATGAACATCCTGTTCGGACGCATTCGCCCCGACTCCGGTTCCGTACTGGTGAGAGGGGAAAAAGTCTCGTTCCGAAGCCCCCGTGATGCGATTCGTGCAGGAATCGGGATGGTCCACCAGAATATTCTGACCTTTCCACAGCTCACAGTATTGGAAAATATAATCGCCGGTTTCGAACCGTCCCGTTTCGGAATGCTCGGAATGGACCATGCGCGGGGAGCCTTGCTGCGCCTCCAGGGCGAGTTCGGCTTCCGGCTGGACCCGGATACGATCGCAAATGAACTCTCCTTTGCTCAACGCCAGCAAATCGAACTGCTTAAAGTGCTCTATCGCGGGGCTGAAATACTCATTCTGGACGAACCCACCAGTCTGCTCTCACCCGGCGAAACGGAAAAACTCCTCGAGATTCTCAAGAATCTGCGTGACGGCGGGCGGACGATTTTGTTCATCAGCCACCGGCTCGGCGAAGTATTCGAGATTGCGGACAGGATTACCGTCCTCAGGCATGGAAAAGTCCTTGCCACCCTGGATGCGGCTCAGACCGGCAGCAGAGAAATAGCTGCTTTGATGGTCGGAAAGTCCTCAACCGATCCGGAATCCGAGCCGGGAAAAACTCCCTGCGATCGGCAGGCGGTTTCGGAAAATGCGATCCTGGAGCTTCGCAACGTAAACCTCGAGAACTTTGGTACGGAACCGCCGTTGAGGAATGTATCGCTCTCGATCCGGAAGCGAGAAATTTTCGGGATCGCCGGTATTGTCGGAAACGGCCAGCGCTCGCTTGCGCGTGTCCTGGCCGGAAAAGTCCGGCCTGAGAGCGGTTCGGTGTTGCTGAATGGAGAGGACGTAACCGGCGACATTTTGGCTGAGCGAATCCGGAAAGGTATCAAATGGCTTCCTGAAAATGTGGGAGAGGAAGCACTTCTGGCCGATCGTCCTGTCTGGGAAAACCTGTTCCTGGGCAGTCTGCGCGAGCCGGAGTTTCAGAGGTCGGGAATACTTCGCGAAGAGAGGATAGTTCGGTTCGCGGGGGAACAGGTCGAAGAGAACAATATTGCCGCGTCGGATGTATTTGGTCCTCTCGCGAGTCTTTCGGGAGGCAACAGGCAAAAGGTTGCCCTGGCCGGGGTCCTCTCCGGATCGCCGCGAGTGGTGATCGTCGAACAGCCGTCCCGTGGACTCGATCTGCACGCATCGGCCAGGCTGCACGATCACTTGCTCAAATTGTGCCGTGAAAAAGGGATCGCCTGCTTTATTCTCTCCTACGATCTGGATGAGCTGATCGCGATTTGTGACCGGATAGCTGTTCTGTACAGGGGCGAAGTGATGGGAACGGTCGATAGGGATTCGTTCTCGCGTGAATTCCTGGGGCGATGGATGGCCGGTGTGTCGGAAGAGGCAAAGGTTTAGAGTGCAGTCAAAGCATAATCTCAGATCGCTTGCGATACTCCTGCCGGCATTGGCGGCCGGGATTCTCATATGCGTCGTGCTCGCTCTTGCGGCGGGCGCGGGTCCCCTGGACCTTGCCGAAACCATATGGACCGGGGCTTGGGGAAGCACGGAAGCCGTCGTGAATACGCTTTCGAAGATGACCCCGCTGATGCTTACCGCTCTTGCCGTGACGCTTGCATACAGGGCCGGGCTCCTGAACATAGGGTGCGAAGGGCAACTCACTCTGGGGGCGCTGGTGGCGGCCACTGTGGCACGCATTGCATCGCCGTTGCCCCCATTTTTGCTGCTCCCGCTCACGCTCGCCTGCGGGGCTGCGGCGGGAGGCATCTGGGCGTGGCCTGCAGCCGGGCTCCGGCAGAGGCGCGGTGTGCACGAAGTAATCAGTACGCTGCTTCTCAATTATGTCGCCATCTACCTCTGCAGCTATCTGGTTTCGGGACCGCTAAGCGACGGTACCTCCATGGGAAGGACCCCGCCCATACCGGCGGGAGCGGAAATGCCGGTAGTCTTCCGGAGCGGTTCCCTCGACCTGACCCCTGCACCGCTAATAGCCCTTGTGCTCAGCTTTGTTGTCTGCTTCTGGCTATCCAAAACCGTTTGGGGATTCGAGGCGAGGTCAGTGGGTGCGAACTTCGAGGCGGCCGTGAATGCCGGGATCGACGCTTCGAAATGGCAGTTGAGGATGTTCATCCTGAGCGGGGCGCTCGCGGGTCTTGCGGGGGCCTTCGAAATCAGCGCCGTGCACCATCGTTTTTACAGGTCGTTTTCTCCCGGCTATGGCTTCGACGGCCTGACTGCCGCGTTTCTGGCTGATTGCTCTCCAGGGTGGCTCTGGTTGAGCACGCTCTTCCTCGCCAGCCTGCGTTCCGCCGACAAGTGGCTCCAGATAGGGCTAAACCTTTCGCCGAATTTCATCCTGGTGGCCCAGGCAGTTCTGTTGCTCTCGGTTGCTGCGCGGAACGGAATTTATCGCTGGTTCGACAGAGTGGTTTCCCGCTTTAGAAAGAGTGAGGCAGAGGATGAGGCTGTTGTTCGATCGGATTTCGCTGATAGTCGTTAATAACGGGGCAGGGTTTTCCGTTCCGTCATCCCAGCCGTTTACGGCTGGAAGCTGTTTAGTTTGTGAGCCGCGTCGGGTGGGCACAGGCTTTATCGTGCCCACCGACCAGCCCCAAGGGAAATGTTCGCTGGTTCCCAAGGTCTGCCTAAGGTCTGCTTTGGGAACCCCGTCCCGGCCATCCCGATGGGCTATGATCCAAGGGACGGACGGTGGGCACGATAAAACTTCACCCCACTCCGCTCCCCCACCTCACGCCCGCTTAGCGTTCCTCTCTGCCAAACAGCTATTACGTTCCTGGGAGGGTTCCACAACATCTTTTAGTTGCCCGTGCCGGAGGCAAGAGGGTTCGATAAACAGTATCGTTTCCCCCCCTGCAGTTCTTCGCCGGGAGACTCGGCTCCACCCCTCCCGTGCCTCAACTCACCAGGATCGAAGTTTCATCATTGTTCAAACCGCGCCGGCCGCGTGAGGACTCCATTGGAACCATAAACAATTTGCGAATAGGCCGACCTTTCAGGCCGATAGGTCCGAATGTTTTGACTCCGATCCGCTAAACAGCTATTACGTTCCTGGGAGGGTTCTACCAGTCAATGTCCATATTGATTAATCTCATATCCCTCACTCTCTGGAAAGCGACCCCGCTGCTGCTTGCCGCTTTCGGGGGGCTCGTTTCGGAGTTGAGCGGAGTGATCAATTTTGCTCTGGAGGGCATGATGCTTACCGGGGCTTTTGCGGCCGTACTTGGCACGTGGGCTACCGGTTCGCCCTGGATCGGACTTCTTTGCGGGTTGGGTGGGGGGATGCTTGCCGGATTGGTGCATGCGACCGCATCGCTGAAGTTTCGGGCAAACCAGATCGTGAGCGCCATTGCCGTAAACCTCCTTGCCGCCGGGCTGACGGGATTGCTTTTGAACCAGATATTCCAGGTCTATGGTACTTCGCCGAGCGTCGAGAGGTTGCCCGGAGTCGGGTCGCTGCTGCCCGGAACCTCCCCCTTCTTCGGCCTCCGCGAATTTCTGGACGGTTTCTCCGTTCTCATTCCAATAGCTCTCGTTATCATTGCCCTGGTTATGTTCTTTCTTCGCTCGACGGTTCCCGGCCTGCGTCTGCGCGCATGCGGAGAAAACCAGGAAGCGGCGGAAGCGGCCGGTATCATGGTCTCGCGGATTCAGTTCCTTGCGGTGTGCGGGGGCGGTGCGCTCGCGGGTATGGGGGGTGCGTTTCTGTCGATTGGAGAGCTTTCGCAGTTTGTTGAAGACATGACCCAGGGAAGGGGGTATCTGGCAATAGCGGCCGTTATTCTCGGCAGGTGGAGGCCGGTCGGGGTTCTGCTTGCGGTGCTTTTTTTCGGCTTCAGCGAAGCCCTTTCCGAATGGCTTGCCGTCAGGTGGTCAACACTTCCGAACCAGATCTTCCTGGTCTTGCCCTATATCGCCTGTTTTGCCGTGCTCGCCTTCCATATCGGAAGGCGGGGACAGCCGACAGCGCTCGGAAAATTGTCTTCGAATTGATGAGTGTCGTCAATTCTCACGAGTCGGATTTTCTATTCGCCTGCTCTCGATGCCTCCCATCAACTCCAATGCAAGATCGCGGCATTTGTATGTCCGGAACTTCCCGTCCTCATAGACCCGGATTTCGGCTTCGCTTTCAAAAAGGGATTCAGGAACATGCCTCGTGTCAAACTCCGGCCTGAGAATCGATAAGACCCACAGCGCCAGCCTTCCTTTAACCGGATCCGAAGAACGGAGTTGTTCCAAAACAGGGCCGACCGCCTCTTTCGCCAGTTCGGGACGAGACCGGGCCAGCCTGCCGATTCCCCACAGGACCCCGCGCTCCAGTTCGTTGTTTTCCAGAAGGTTTCCATTTTCGTCGATATAGGAAATAAGGATGCGGTAATATTCGCGGGCAAGCGTTTCGTTCCGGGCCATTATCTCGCCCAGGGCTTCGGGTGCGCCCCAGCCGATTCCGCCCGACTCGTCGTTGAGGCTCCATATGAGCCTCCTCATGATGATGCGGGCCGATTCCATCGAAGTCCCCGCCATTTCGGAAACGATCGTCCCGATAGCCTGAATCGCTCTCCACCTTGCCGTCTCGTCTGTTTCGCACAGGAAAGAGAGCAGGGGATTGACGATTTTTTCGGGTGGTAGTCCGAAGTCCTTGAGATCTTCTTCGAAGGAGGCGGAGTTGAGGACGGTCCGGATCCTGCCTCTCAGTTTCAGGCTGCCGGGTTCTTTCACAAAGCTACATTGATGCGAGCGCATAATCCCAATCCGAACTTACAGCTAAATAGCGATCTCAAAAAGAAAACCCCCCGGGAGTCCATTCCCGAGCAGATTTTTCGTCTGCCCGGGAAGGGTTCCGCGAGAGGCGGAAAGAATGGGATTGAAGCATGCGTTCAAAGGCAGCTCACAGCCCGTTCCAGTTCTTCTTTATTGAATCCGACGAGCACCTTGTCGCAAATGGAAATGACAGGGGCCGTTCGTGCGCCGTGGGAAATGGAACGCATCTCCTGGAATGCGTTCATGTCCCGAGTTACGTCGAATATATCGAATTGAACCCCTTTTTCAGTCAGAAATTTCTTCGCCTGATCGCATTGCCTACAGTTAGGGGTCGAAAAAACCTTGATTTTTTCTGCCATTAGACGACTCCAATGCCGGCCGGTAATTCTCAAGTCCTGCGGAAAGAACTACGCAGAGCAAAAGGATTCTTGCGCGAATTCTTTAGTCTTTACGCTCAATCCTCTCCGCATTTCCAAAAACATCCCGCTGAGAGACTCGGGGTAGCCGGCAAACCCATTATCTCCGATGAAGCGACGCTACTTGAGCTTCATCAGTTCTAATGTAAGCCGCTTAAGGTGTTCCTGCTCTTCTTTGACGAGGCTTTTTATCAGTTCTTTGTCGGTTTTTTCGGTAGCATCTTCAAGGCTCAGGAAGAAGATCACCGAGTCTTTCTCGAATGTGATTGCCATCTTCAGAGCGTCTTTCGTATCCCCGATCTTCGAGATTTGCTCTTTGAGTCCGGCGTCGGAAACGAAAACGTGCTGGTCGGCCATCATTTTGATGTACCGGTCCAGTTCGTTGTCCGGATCCCACACGTTGGAGGCGGTGGAAGCAACGGGTAGCTGTGCCCTGATGGATTCGAATTTCTTCTTGTGTTCGACTTCCTGCAGAGCGAGTTCGGAAAAGAGTTTTTTCACCTGGGCATTGTCTATGCTCTTCTGGCTCTCTTCGTAAAACTTCTTCCCGTTTTCCTCGATTTGTACGGCAATCTTGAAAACTTCTCCGGCATTGAAGTTGTAGCTCATCTCAGTTTCCCCTTTCTCTTGCTTTTCCAGTGCGCACCGATTTATTTTTCTTTTTCGAAATCTTCCTTCGGTGCGCCACAAACAGGGCAGACCCAATCATCGGGCAGATCCTCAAAGCTCGTTCCCGGCGCTACGCCATTGTCCGGATCCCCCTTTGCCGGATCGTAGACATAACCGCAGACCGTACATACGTATCGATCCATCTTTTCCTCCTCCATTTGTTTGTGTGTAGTAGAAATCGAGCTTCAGCAGGCGCTAATATAAAAATCATTCTTACAGAATGCAAATATACGCGAACAAATTATACGAAGGAGAATTTCACCTTGCGGATTGCTTTTTCCAAATCCGCCGCAGGCGAAGGGCGTTCGTGACGACCGAGACCGAACTGAGGGCCATGGCCGCCGCGGCAAACATTGGATTCAGAAGAATTCCGAAGAAGGGATAGAGCACGCCGGCCGCGATCGGTATGCCCACAGTGTTGTAGAAGAAGGCCCAAAACAGATTCTGTTTTATCACACGCATGGTAAGAGATGAAAGATCAATTGCAGAGGCAACCAGCATGAGGTCGTCACGTATAAGAGTGATATCGCTCGCCTCGATTGCTACATCGGTACCGGCTCCAATTGCAATCCCTATGTCGGCCGCGGCCAGGGCAGGGGCATCGTTTATGCCGTCTCCGACCATTGCGACCACTTTTTTCTCCTGTTGGAGGCGGCGCACTTCTCCCGCCTTTTCGCCGGGCAGGACTTCCGCCAGCACGCGTTCTATTCCCGCCTGGCGTGCAATCGCCTCGGCAGTCTCACGC
>JAEZHY010000100.1 GCA_023416335.1 Pseudomonadota bacterium
ACATATGCAACGTGCACTTGATCGATCCTGTTCATCTGTTCTTATTCCCACAGTTGAGCTTTTTGCTATTCTTCAACATCCCGGAATGGTTTCCCATCCATGTATAACTGCAAACGCCGCTGATATCTTGACGATATTTCTACTTTTTGAGAATCGGGTATTTTCGCCGACAGCTTTAGTGCCATTTTTTGTTCGTTAACAGCTTCGTTAAACATTCCCGCTTCGGCGTATGCCGCCGCGAGTGTATCGTGATAAAAAGGCCCGGCTCCATCCAACTCAACAGCCTTTTTCCCCATCTTCACGGCTTCACTGCCGTTTCTGAACGCCGGATCGGGACAGGTCGCAAGTATCCATGCGATGGAATTGCACGCAAGTGCGGAAGTGTTCCTGCTGATCTGGAGTCCCCGTTTCAAGTCGCTCAGGGCAAGACCGTATTCCAGCTTCGATTTGTATACGAGACCGCGAAGAATCCAGTTCTCACAGTTAAGCGGATTCTTGATGACGGCACGATCGAGATGCGCGAGTGCTGCATTGAATTCTCCCCGTTCGAAATAGGCGCTTGCGATATAGTAGCAAACATCGGAAATTCGTTCGGGGTTGTCTTCCTTTTCCAGGAACTTCTTCAGGTCTTCGATTGCCTGCTCGGGCTTGCCCTTCGCGATCAGAGCCCTGCCGCGCCAGTAGTATCCCCAGGGGTGATTCTTAAAATTTGTCATCACCTGATTGGAAACATCATAGAGTTCGTCGTATTTCCCGACGGCATACAACGTCCCGAGTTTGCTAATGTATGGTTGCAGGGCGGCCGGTCTTAGTGAAATAGCTTTATCGAAGTCGGCCAGGGCCAGATCGTAAGATCTCAGTGCGGAGTAGACCATTGCTCGATTGTAATAGGCAACCGGGTCATACGGTTTCTGCCTGATGGCATTTGTATATGTCAAGATGGACTCATGACGGTCCAGGTCATTCCGGAAGGAGGCGGGTCCCTGATAAGAAGAGGACTTGCTCTTGTCTGAAGATGCTGAATGGAGAACCTTGGGAAATGATGCGAAAAGGAAAATTGCAATGAAAAAGATAATCTTGCCTATAATTACACCGCCGCGCATACATTTCGAATTCAAATTGACAACCGTGGAAATTGCACACTCCATTTCCATCTCAAACGGGCATTTGTTCGTGTCCGCCCGTTGCACTGGCGGGCACGAATATCTCAGCGCATCTATTAATAAAACAGGATACCTGCAAGTTGTTCGTTCATGTCTTTGATGACGGAGTATTCCTCCGCGGCCGAAATGCGATCGCCAACTGCGAGATAGGTCAGGGCAAGGTAGTAATGTGCCATGATATTATTGTCGGGTGCAAGACGGGCCGCTTCTTTGTAGGCCTGGATGGCAGTATTGTACTGTCCGAGGTATGTACAGGTACGCCCCATCTTGTAAAAGCTCTCGGCGTTCTGAGGATTTATCAGGATCATGCGCTTCAGGGCCGGAAAGGTCTTCTGGTAGCGTTCGAAGTCGTTCAGTGAAAGACTCAGGCTGTATCTGGGCTTGAAGAATTCCGGCTTGTTCAGTATCACCCGCCTGATTTCTTCGAGCGCCTTTTGCTGCCCGAAGCTCCGCTCGTCGAGTTCTCCCAGGATGAAGTGCGGCTGTCCTTCGCGGACCTTCAATTTTGCAGCTTCCATGAAGGCCGCGCTTGCCTCCTGCCAGTCGTTCCTCTGTTCGTAATAGCGCCCCAGCAGGTGATAAGCTTCGATCATCTTGGGGTTGTACTTAAGCGTATGCGTCAGGGCCACTTTCATTTCTTCCCAGCGGACTTTCTGGCCTTCGTATGTCAGCTGGTTCTCGAATTCCTTCCCGGGAGCCCCGGAATGGGTAAACTGCTTGAATGCGCGCGCCGCTTCCTGCCAGCGGCCCTGTTCCTCATAGATGACGCCCAGGTAATACTGGATTTCGGGGAAGTCGTTCCTGATATTCACGGCCTGGTTTAGAGCAATCGCCGCTCCGTCCCAAAGCCCCAGCTGTCCTTTGGCCAGGCCGAGGATGCAGTAAGCTTCGACGTCGTCGGGTTTGATCTTTATCGCCGATTCGAAAGCCTTGATCCCTTCGTCGTATCGTCCCAGATGGCAATAGAGCAGGCCGAGGCAGCTCTGCAGTCTGGGATCCGTCGGGTTGAGCACGGTCGATTGCTTGAAGGCATCTGCTGCTTCTCCCCAGCAGCCGAGATAGCTGTAGGAAATGCCCAGGTTGCACAGTGCGGGAACGTCTTCCGGCGTGGAGTTGACCACGAGCGCGAAAGCCTGGGCCGCTTTTTCCCACTGGCCGATCTGGCTGTAGGTGACTCCCAGGTTGTAATAGGCGTTCAGTTTTTCAACCGGGTTGCGGGTGCCGCGCTGCAAGGCTTTGACGGCGCCTTCGTAATCTCCACGCTGGCTATAGGCGATCCCCAGGTTGATATAGGGCTTGGGCCAGTTCGGTCTGAACCGAATGGCCTGCCGGAGATAGAAGATGCCTTCTTTCTGACTGCCGAGCTGGCAATACGCCACGCCGAGATTGCAATAGGCCTTGGCTAGGTCGGCCTTGAACCTGATTGCTCTCTTGTAGCAGTCGATCGCGGTTTCCCAGTCTCCGACCTGGCTGAAAGCAACGCCTGCCGCAAACTGGCCTTCCGCATCGTAGGGGCGCATCTTTATTACTATGTCGGTTTCGTGCTGCTGCTGAGTTACGGACTGCTCGATGGATTCGGAAAGCAGGACTTCTTCCGTTCTCTCCTGTTTGATCACGTGCCGCAGGAAGCTGATGCTCCTGGCACTCACATCCTGGTCCGCAGTGCGCTCTTTTGCGACCTTGAGTATTTCTTCGATGTTCTTGGGAATGGGGGCCTGACGTTCACTCGTCGGACGCTCAACCAACGGGCGCTCCGCCGCCGGCCGGAGTTCGGGTTCGGGGGGCTTGGGCTGGACAGGCCTGCTGTAGAGCGGAGGCTGCGGGAAGGTGATCGGGGATTTTGGCAACTCCGGGATCTTTACGGCTGGTTTCCGCTCTTCTTCAGCCCGGACGGCAGGTTTAACGGGTTCGGGTTGAGCCGGTGCTTCGTGGGGGCGTTCTTCCTTTTTCTCTTCGTGATGGATAAGGACGTCCTTGGCTCCCGGCGCAGCGGCCTTCTCCGGCTGCACCTCCACAGGCGCGGCAGTCTCTCCGGTTATCCGGTCCAGAGACCATTGGACAATCTTCTTCACCCGCTCGCTGCGGTCATTGAGACACGGCCGGAGAGCATCAACCGCTTTGGGGGATTTGATTTCGCCCAGGGCTTCAGCAGCCCGGTAACGGACCCCTTCGTCCGGATCCAGCAGACAATCCATCAAAGGAAAAACCGCCGTAGGCTCACCGATAGACCCGAGTGCCCAGGCAGCCCAGAAGCGAACGTTCTTGTCCGTATCCTGGAGCGAACGAACCAGGGCATGCAGGGCTTCTCTTGCCCGCCTTTCTCCAAGGTTTTGCGCCGCCTTCGCCCTGGCCTCGGCCGAATGCGAATTGAGGTTTGCTGCCAGGGTAGAATTGTCGGCAATTTTATCGAATGGAGACAGTACTATCATCGCGGGTTCCGGCTCCTTGACCTGCTTTTTCCTCCAACGGAACAGGAAACCGAAGAGAGCCGCAAGTAGAACAGCCGACAGGAAGATGCCCGCGAATATGAGAAGATGCGGGTTTTTCAAGCCGCCAAAATTCCTTTCAAGATAGGGAATAATGGGGTTTAGAAGACCCGAAAGGGAAAACATTTCGCTGCTGAAGGAGATCATCGGTGCACCTTTCCCATAGAAGCCCGTCTCACCTCATAAAACCCGGCGAAGGAGACAAAGGTATTTGCCCTTTACTGAGGAATAACTGTCGGTGCCTCTGTAATAGCCCATTCTCAGGTAAAACGCCAGCTTCTGAAATAATGAATTTCCGTTCTGCTGATGGCACCCGAAAGGAGCAGAAACCCTATATAAACCGCAATACCTGCGGGAATGGTCAGGAATATATTCCTGTCCTCGGCCATGTACAGGAACAGCGCCATGACTGCGGCGCCGGCAAGTGGCGATAATATGGATTTGAACAAATGCGCAATGCTGATAAATCGACGGGAGCTATAGAAAAGAATCGCGAAAAATGAGGCTTGCGTCACGAATATGGCCCAGCATGCGCCGACATGGGCGAATTTCGGTATGAATAGAAGATTCGCCGCGATATGGACCGCTGCTATCACCCACAGGGAAGCCATTGCCGATTTTTCCCGGTTTCGGGCAATCAGGCTGGTCGTGGCCAGATAGTTCCAGAAGGAAAAGGGAAGAACCAGGCCCATTATTCTGAGTGCGTCGGCAGCGGGAGAGAAGCCTTCCCGGTAAAGGCAGAGAATTATCGGGCGCGCCATTATCACCAGAATAACCAGAAGGGGGGCAGAGATGATGAACAGGTACTTGAACGTCAGGCGAAGCGTCTGGACAAATGACGTGACCGACCGCGGATAGAATTTGCTCATGGTCGGCAGGAAAGAACCCATAATCGCGGCCGGGATGAGGACGAGACAATCCATAACTCTCATTGCTGCGGCATAGTAGCCGACCTTTGTCTTATCGGTGAAATAAGACAGTGTCAGTGTACAGACCTGATTGCTCAAATAGAGGGCGACCAGTATGCCCGCAAAAGGGGCTGCGGATACGATATAGCCCTTCAGGTCGGACCACCTCCATTCAAAGTCCGCATGCGGCAGTACGCGGTTGAGGATCATCGCAGCCGAAATCAGCGCGATCATCACGGCTGCCAACTGGGAGGACATGACCCCCATGAGGCCCCAGCCGAGGTAAATCACCAGGACGCCGAGGGCGAGATTCCCGACTGAAAAAAGGCCCCGGACCACCAGTTCGAGTTCGGACTTTTGTATCGCGCGAAAGAACGAATCGACGAATTCCATGAACGAATAGCTGAACACGAAGCAGGCAGCCAGCATGACCGGGATGAAGTCCGCTTTCGGGCTGCAGAAGATTCCGAGCAGGCCGAGGGATGCCGCCGAGAGTACTACTTTGAGCGCGGATATCTCCTTGAAGAACCTGCGGCCTTTATTCAGGTCGCGACTCACCTCCCTTTGGACCAATTCTTCGAATCCGAACCTGGGGGCAATGACGAAGAAATTGGCCAGTGCAACCGCGAAGCTGTATCTACCGAGGTCACCGGCCCCGAGTGAGCGGGCAATCAGGACGAAAAAAACGACCCCAAAAAACTTTGCCATCAACTCAGCGGACACGAGCAGAACGCTGTTTCGAACGAATGCCTTGAAACTCATGGATTGATCCCGGTCAGCGCAG
>JAEZHY010000171.1 GCA_023416335.1 Pseudomonadota bacterium
TTGTAAAGTGTCTGCTCTATCTGGTCCGCCGATAAGCCGAGCGCGTTTGCCTTGTCGCGATCGATCTCGATCATGATTTCCGGATTGGCGATCTGGAGGTCCGACGTCACGTCCTGCAGGATGGGAAGGGACGCGAGTTTGGCCTCGAGCTGCGGGGCGAACTGGTAGAGGTCCTTGCTGTCCGTCCCCTGAAGCGTGTACTGATACTGGCTTTTCGACATTCGGCCGCCTATCTGGATCGCAGGCGGATTCGTCATGAAGATCTTCATGCCGGGAATTTCCGCCACCTTTGCCCGAAGTCGCTGGATTACCTCCGTTACCCCGTCACGTTCTTTGCGGGGCTTGAGATGAATCATCATACGCCCGGAGTTTCCCGTGGGACTCATGCCCGTTGCCCCTGCAACCGACATGAAGCTCTCGATTGCGGGGTCCTGCCGGACGATATCCGCCGCCGAAACCTGTCGCTTTTTCATCGCTTCGAAGGAGATGCCCTGGACGGCTTCCGTCTGGACGTTGATCTGTCCCGTATCCTGGCTGGGGATGAAGTCCTTCGGAATATAAACAAAAAGGACCGAGGTAACCCCGATGAGAACAAAGGAGAGGACAAGAACGAAAAACTTGTGGCGCAATATTCCCCGCAGCGTCCACCCGTAGAAATCCCGCATTCCGTCGAAAATGCTTTCGCAGATGTTGAAGAGAACGCCATGCTTTCCGGTGTGCGCACGCAGGAAGCGGCTGCAAAGCATGGGAGAAAGAGTCAGGGAGACAAAGCCGGAAACCAGAATGGCTACACCGATCGTGACGGCGAATTCTTTGAAAAGTCTTCCCAGGATTCCGCCCATGAACAGGAGAGGAATAAAAACGGCTGCCAGGGAGAGTGTCATCGAAAGGATTGTAAAGCCGATTTCCTTTGAACCGTCCAGGGCGGCCTGCAGTCTGCTCTTTCCCATTTCAAGATGCCGGAAAATATTCTCGAGCATGACTATCGCGTCATCTACGACGAAACCGACGCATAGCGTGATGGCCATCAGGGAAAGGTTGTCCAGGCTGAACCCGAGCATGTACATTACTCCGAAGGTTCCCATAATGGACATCGGGAGTGCCAGACTGGGGATTACCGTCGCCGAGACGTTGCGCAGGAACAGGAAGATCACCAGCACGACCAGGGCTATACTCAGGTACAGCGTGAATTTGACGTCCGAGATGGAGTCCCGGATGGTTTCCGATCGATCATAAAGGATGTCGAGATTGATCGATTCGGGCATTTGAGCGCGGAAGTAGGGAAGCAGCGCTTTAATCGACTCGACGACCTCGACCGTATTGGTACCCGGCTGCCGCTGGACGGCGAGTGTGATCGAACGCGCATTTTGGGTTCGGGTGTTGAACCATGCGGCTATCTTGTCGTTTTCGACGCTGTCTACCGCTTTTCCAATTTCCTTTAGACGGACGGGCGAACCGTTGCGGTACGCAACGATCAGATCCTGGTAGGCCGATGCCCGCAGGAGCTGGCCCGATGCCTGTATCGTAAAAGCCTTTTCCTTGCCGTAGAGTATTCCGACAGGGAGATTGACGTTGGCTTTGGATATGGCATCTTCGACCTCATCCAGGCCGATCTGCAGCGAGCGAAGCGCGTCGGGATTGAGTTGAGCCCGAACCGCGTATTTTTGCGATCCGAAGACCTGGACCTGGGCGACGCCGTTGATCATCGAGATGCGCTGGGCAAGGAGCGTCTGGGCGTATTCATCCACCGTGGACAGGGTCAGGATCGGAGAGCTGAGTGCCAGGAAAAGAACCGGCTGGTCCGCCGGGTTCACTTTGCGGTAGTAAGGCGGCGTGGGCATCTGGGTCGGCAGGAGCCGCGCGGACTTGGAGATGGCGGTTTGGACGTCCTGGGCCGCGCCGTCGATATCCCGGTCGAGCGAGAACTGGAGGGTAATCCGGGTCTGGCCCTGCGCACTCACCGAGGTCATGGAATCAAGGCCCGCTATTGTCGTGAATTCCTTTTCAAGCGGTGTGGCAACCGAGGCAGCCATCGTTTCGGGGCTTGATCCGGGCAGGTTTCCCGTCACTTCAATGGTCGGGAAATCGACATTGGGCAGTTCACTGACCGGAAGCGAACGATAACCGATATATCCGAACAGAAGGATACCCATCATGACGAGGGTGGTCATTACGGGCCGTTTTATGAAAAGCTCAGTATTCATTAGCCAGGCAAGCCTCTCGACGGAGATCAGTTCTCATTTTTCCCAGGTTCGACGATTTTGACTTTAGATCCGTCTGCGAGCCGCAGATGACCGTCGGTAACGACAATTTCTCCAGGCGCGACGCCTTTCTCTATTATCATTTCATTATCCACGGTCTTGCCGGGTGTAACGAGGCGGTACTTGACGCTGGAATCCTGCTGAAGGACGAAAACATACTGGCCCTGCTGCCCCGTCTGCACGGCTTCGAAGGGGACCACCACTGCGCCTTTCTGCTGCGTCAGCGTGAGCACGGTGTTGGCGAACTGGCCGGGCCAGAGCGCCCTGTCCTTGTTCGGGAATTCCGCCTTGAGCGTGATCGTGCCGGTGGAAAAATCCACGGTATTGTCGAGGAAGGTAAGCGTCCCGCGGGAATAGCTGTTCAGGTTTCCGGAAACAGATGCCATGACTTCCAGCTTGCCTCCGGCCATATTGCGTTTGATGTCTGCAAGGTTTTGTTCCGGAACCGAAAAGGAGACATAAATCGGATTAACCTGATTGATGGTAACAAGCGGTTCGTCCGTCGCCTTTATGACGTTGCCCGCATGTACCTTGATTTCACCTGCACAGCCGTCGATGGGGGCCCGGATATAACAGTATTTGAGAGAAAGCCGGGCATTCTCGGCGGCAGCTTCATCGGCGCGGACCGTGGCTTCCAGGGCGGATGCATTGGCTGAAAGTATGTCGAATTGCTCCCGGGAGACATACCCCTTCGCAACAACCGAGCCGTAACGATCGACCTGCTTCTTGGCGTTTTCCAGCTGTGCCTTGTCCTTGGCGATGTTTGCCTCGGCCTGTTTCAACTGGGCTTCGAACGGGCGCGGATCTATGGTGAAAAGAAGATCTCCCTTCTTGACGTCCTGCCCTTCCTTGAAGTGAACCGAGATCAGCTCCCCGGCTATCTGGGCCTTGACCGCGACTGTCGAATATGCCTGGGCCCTGCCGATTGCCTTGATTTGGACGGGGACGTCCTTCTGCACAGCGGTCCCCACAGTGACGGGAACGGCAGGTTTCGGCGGAGGCCCGCCACCGGTTCCGTTCGCATCGCGCGAACATGCGGCGATAAGGCAGAGAAAAAGCAGGAGAAGGGAAATCTGAATTCTATTGGGGTGGTGAACGCACGGGTCTTTTGACATAGAACCTATACCTGATATTGGGTGACCCCGTTGAGTGGTAAATTGTTTGCCGGCCAAGTCCGTCGCATAAGTTCTAATCGGCCTTGACGGTGAACGAGATTAGCAGAAGGAATTATAGGAATCACGCAATAATTGCCTCCTGCGAATATTTTTCCCCTGTCGTGACGGGCGAATATTATCCATTTCTGCAATCAGCGGCAATGTGCAGAATCAGATTGGTTTGAGAAATGTTGGAGTAGAATATTTGCTCTGTAAATACAGATACTTAAAGTAATTGAAGGAGTATGCTGTTCAATGAATATTCCCCTATGAGCAAGATTGATGCAACAGCTTGATATTAAAAGCATTACGCCGCAGGAACCGGAAAGGGCAGATGAATAGGAAAAAGCAATGTGGAGTGCATTGTAAAATTTTGTAAGGCTCTTTTAAAACCTCAATTCAAAATCCGGTTGAGGCCTGAATCATACCGTGCATGGATCTTGATCGCGAGAGAAAATCAGCCGTTGCTCTCGAAACCGGCAACGGCGTTCCTGAAACGCTCGGGAACGGGGACCGGCTTGCGCGTTTCCTTGTCTATTGTGACCGCGACGATCTGCCCGGAAGCGATAGGCCGATTCGAGGCTTCCTCGAAGATGCCGAATTCAAAGGTGAAACTCGTATTCCCGATTTTGCCGACCCGCGTATGCACATGGAGGACTTCCTCGAAGAATGCACGGTCCCTGTATTGGCAGTCGGCTTTGACGTAAAAGAAGTCGAAGCCATCGTTGAGGAAATCGTTGTAGCTGTACCCAACGGCTTTCAGGTATTCGGTCGCGCCAAAGTCGAAGTAGGTGAAGTAGTGCCCGAAAAAGACATGGCCCTGCATGTCCGTTTCGATGTAGCGAACCTGGATCGGTGCGAAAAATTTGTATTGTTCGTCCAAGCAGCTTCCTCCATATAGTTGTCGGTATCAATAATCAATACTCTCTGATCCGTTGACCGCGATTGCAAACGTTCTTATAGGGAACGGCTTGATCTGAAAGTCTTGAGGAAATCCAATATTACAACAGCATGCACGGAGAATGGAGAAAAAATATGGCGGAGATTCTCGTTTCGTATGACCCGGGAGAACATCGGAAGCTTTACAGCCGGATATTGCCGAAAGACGCAGACCTGAAATTCCTGCCCGACATTCCGGAAAGCGACCGCAAACGCGTGCTCCGGTCTGCGGAGGTTCTTGTCGTATGGAATCCGGCCAGGGAACTTGCTCCCGAGGAATTCGACCTGCTCGAGAACGTCCGCCTTATCCAGTTGGTTACCGCCGGAGCGGACCACCTCCGTTTCAGGGAGATGCCAAAACAGGCGCTGATAGCGTCGAACCCCGGTGCGTACGCAGCCCCGATGGCCGAGCACATACTCGCAATGACCCTCGCCCTGGCCAAGCGGCTCTGTGCGAACAATGCAAAGCTCAGGAAGGGCGAATTCGATCAGAAAACTAAGAACAGAAGACTGCGCGGGGCCGCGTTCGGAGTGCTGGGATTCGGCGGAATAGGAAGGGCGGCGGCCGGACTCATGCGAAGCCTCGATATGAAGATCCTGGCTGTCAACACGAGCGGCCGCACGACGGAGACTGTCGATTTTGTCGGGACCCTCGACGACCTGGATTATCTGTTGAAAAACTGCGACGTGCTGCTGGTTTCAATTCCGCTGACCCTGCGCACAAAGGGACTCATCGGAAGCCGTGAACTCGCCCTCATGAAGCCCGACGCGATCATAATCAATGTGGCGCGGGGATCCATAATAGATGAAAAAGCCCTTTACGATCACCTGGTCCGCAACGCCGAATTCAGCGCCGGCGTCGATACCTGGTGGGTCGAACCCCAGACCTCCGGAGAGTTCCGAATCGACTGTCCCTTCTTCGACCTGCCCAATTTTCTGGGTTCTCCGCACAACTCGGCAATAGTCCCCGGCGTTATGACCGAGGCAGTTGGAATGGCCGCCGAAAATGTGGCGGCGTTTCTCCGAGAGAAAAACATTCGCGGGGTGATAAGAAAAGAAGATTACCTGGAGGGGTGATTCTGGAGTGCAGCATTTCCGATAAAGTAAGGGGGACGGATATAAACCGCCCCCCTTTGAACCTTGTGAATGACCGCCATCAATCGCAGCCAATCCTTACCTGGAATACGACGACCTCGACGACCGTCGCCCGGATATTAGAATCAACAGAATAGCAATTACGGCGATCCCGCCCAGGATTCCGCTGAGCCATCTCCAGTCGAGCGTATAGACGCTTATCAGCGATTGCCAGGTCCTCTTGAACCAGCCGCCCAGAGGAATTTCCTCCTTGCTGATGAGGGCAACCGTACGTTTGGGTTGGTCGGAAACGGAGAAGACGAGTTCGCCGACTTCCTGTTCGGCCTGGACCGGAGCGGTCAGGTCGGATGGAGTGCGTATATCCCACTTCAGGAGGTTCTTCTGGCTTTGCGGGATGAGGAAGGTGGCCTTTTCCTTGGGATAGAGCTGGACTTCGTCCTTTTGTCCCTTCCAGACTTTCACTTTGGCAATCGCCTGGCCTTCCTGGAACGGCTGAACGAGAGTGAAATGGCGGAAGCCGTAATTGAGGAGTTTTAATGCCTCACGTTCGCGGGTTGCAGGATTGACCGCGCCCATTACGATCGCAACGAGGCGCATCCCGTCACGCTGGGAGGTCGCGGAAAGATGATATCCGGATGCTGCGATGTACCCGGTCTTGAGCCCGTCGATTGACGGGTCTTTCAGCAGGAGATGGTTGCGGTTGTACTGCACGATGTTGTTGAAGGTGAATTCACGCAGGGAATGGAAGCGCAGCGATTCGGGAAATTTCTTGAGGTATGCGACATCCAGGGTCGCCATGTCCCTGGCGGTGGTAATCTGGCCGTCTGCGGGCAACCCGTTCGGGTTCAGGAACCGGGTACCGTTCATGCCGAGTTCCTTTGCCTTGCGGTTCATGGCTTCGACGAAGGTATCCTGGCTCCCGCTGAGATGCTCCGCCGCGGCAATACAGGCATCGTTTCCGGAAACAACCGCGATTCCCTTGAGCAAATCTTCCAGGGGAATGTGGCTCCCGATGCCGACGAACATCTTCGATCCGCCGGTGCGCCATGCCGCTTCGCTGACCCAGACCTCATCATTCAAATGGATGCGGCCTTGTTGCATGCCTTCGAAAATGAGATAAAGAGTCGCTATCTTGGTAAACGACGCCGGTTCTATCGGTTCGTCGGCATTCTGCTCGAAAAGGATGCTGCCGGTCGATACTTCCATGAGCACGGCCGAGCGCGCGTTAATCTGCCCCGGAGAGAGTTCCGTAGCCGTACCGGCGCCCTTTGCCGGTTCCGCCTTGGCGCCTTTCTTGCCTGCTTGCTGCCCGGCCTGTTTTTCGGAAGAGGATTGTCCCCTGGCCTTCTTACCTGTGCCCTGGGCCGAAGTCGACAGGGGGAGGGTTAGGATGGCCACTACGAGCGCCAGCATCAGGCAGAGGTAAAAATTCCTGCGCATGTACTTCCTTTCGGTGACACAATATTAAATAGGATTCTATAAGACCGAAAACCTGCCATTGCGTTCGGTGACCCTATATATCCCGAATCCGGACAGATTACAATAAAGGGAAATTTGTCAGCTTTTTTTTGCAACTCGGCGGGACTTGGCGTAAATAGGCGATTTTTCGGCCCGTTTCTCCCAAAGGGGCTGGAGTACTCGCAAAAACAGCGTGATTTATTTCAAAAGCGCCCATTTTGTCAATTTACGGGTATCGGTGGATTTTGCGCGGGGAGCCGGATTTTAGTTTGAAAAATGCTTGGCGAATTAGACTTTTTTGGTATCTAATTCGTCTTCTATTTGACTCTGACGGTTTGCGATGAAAATCGCATGGTGTGCCGATACATTTTTGACTGCTTTCCGGAGAAGCACGGCGTAGGAGATTTGTCCGAGCCGCGAGCGAAACGGAGACTGGGGAGAGGTGGAATGAAGAATACTGCAACGGTTGCGCTCGGGCTCATGCTTTGTCTCGTATGGACGGCTGTCGTCCAGGCCCAGGGAAAACCGTCGGAGGGACCCGGATTGGTGGGGCGCATAACGTATCTAGACGGAGAGCTTCTCCGGTATGTTTATGCCGAGCAGGATTGGGTCGCAACGGTCAAGGACGCGCCGTTCGGTCTCGAAGATGCCCTTTATTCAAGCGATGCAGGTAAAGCGGAATTCAAACTGCCCAATTCCACCTGGCTCAGGATAGGGTCCGATACACAGATTCAGTTGATAGCTCTGCGCGAAGACGTGACGGAGGTGGATGTCGCGGCCGGAACGGCCCGGTTCTATGACAAGAGCAGGAGTGCCGTGATTAAGGCGACGACTCCGTACGGATATGTCCTTGCGCAGCCCGGCACGGCATTCGATCTTTATGTGGGTGATGAATCGGCGGAGATAATCTGCCTCGACGGGACAGTCGATTTCATCCTGAACGACGATGCCGGAAAATACAAGATAGAGGCTGGTGGGACCTCGATCATCTCGGACGGAAAAAGAGGGATGGAGGGCGACGGGACGGTCGATTCTTCCTGGGATGAGTGGAATTTGCAACGCGAACAGCTATGGACCCAGAGGGTCCAGGTGAAGGGCGAGTCCATCACCTACCTTCCTCAGGCTTTGCAGTCGGATGCTTACGAGCTCGATCAGAACGGGAGATGGGAGCGGGTCTACTACCAGGGTGCCTACAGGGAGTTCTGGCGCCCGACGGGTGTGGCCGAGAACTGGCAGCCGTTTACCGTGGGCCGCTGGACCGTCTGGTATGACGATAATACCTGGATTCCGGAAGAACCGTTCGGATACGTGACACACCATTACGGCAACTGGATTTACGCAAATGGCTTCTGGTACTGGGCGCCTCCCGTGCAGGTCAGGGTAGGATACCTCGGCGACTGCGCCTGCTGGTATCCCGGCCGTGTTGCCTGGGTCCATTCCGACGTCAATGTCGGCTGGGTCCCGCTTGCTCCGGCGGAGGTCTATTATGCCCATCGCTACTGGGGTCCGGCGAGCATCGCGGCCGTCGGTGTTGGGGTGGGAGTCAGCATCAACGTCGGGCGTCTCGCCTATGTCAATCAGGCGGTTATCGTTCCGCAGGGTCACATCTACAGTGTGAATAGTTACCATGATGTCCGCGTGACCAATATCAACAGGACGGTCATCATAAATAACTACAGGGCTGCCCCGGTCGTGAACGGCAGCGTCGTCCGCAACTTCGACACCACGCGCTCCCGGTATGTGTACAATACGAATCTGGCGAACGTTTCCGCAAAGCCGCATCAGGCAGTTATGCCGAGAATCGAGGCAAACAGGACGCTTGCCGTGCAGCAGGGAAGGGCAATTTCTGCCGGAACGGTTCGGCAGAGCGCGGCCCGGATACGGTCGGCCGAGGCTGTTCGGGGGGGGCAGGAAATACAGAAGCCGCGGATCAGCGGGAAAATGGTCCCTGAGAACCAGGTTAAGAGTCCCGGATCCGAGGTCCGGTTCAACCAGAGACAGTTGAAAACGGAGGCAAGACCGCCCCAGACCGTCAAATCCCTGCAGAAGTCCGAAACACGGTCCGGAGTCGGGACGAACTCACCGGCTTCGCGAAGCGGGGCAGGACCCGGATCGACGCGGAAATCGCAGCGCATCCAGCCCCCCAGTGCCGAGCGTCAAAAGCAACTGAGGCAGGAAGGGCCCCGGGGACGGCAATCGCAGTCCGGACAACGGCGAATGCAGCAGGAACAGAGACAGCAGAAATCCGAAATGCAGAGACAGGAGCGTCTCCATAGAGAGCAGCAGCATATGGGTCCTCAGGGACGCTCCCTCGATCGGCGATCCGGTCCGCGTTCGTACCAGCCGCAGACAAGACCGCAGCGACATGATTCACAAAGGATCCAGCAGCAGCCGAGGATTCAACAGCAACACAGAATCCAGCAACGACAACCGGGGATTCAGCAGCAACCAAGGATGCAGCAGCAACCAAGGATGCAGCAGCAACCAAGGAGCCAGCAGCAACCGAGGATGCAGCAGCCCAGGGTTCAGCAGAGTATGGGCGGACATATGGATCAAGGGGGCAGGATGCCGAGGTAGCATGCGTTGGGATACCGCGTCGTCGGCACCTGTCGCCGCGGCAGCCTCGAATAACCCGCAGAGCCCCGTGTCGTCATTCCGGCAGAGCTTTTGGGCCGGAATCCGGGAGGGCCGCCAAATCCGTGGGATGATGACGGAGGCGTGAGTCCTGGTCGAATACTGATGGTAATAATGGGGTCGGCTGGAACTTCAATCCCGTGTGCTCATGCGAAGTATGGCGGGTATGTCCGGGCGGATATGCAGGATTTTCCTGGTGCAATCGGGTCCGTTTACTTCCACAGTTGAATACCCATTGCGGTCTTCTTTTTGAATCCCGACTGTTTTGGCCGGGCGCTGTGAAGACTTTGATCCCGGTGGCGATGCTTCTGCAGACGCACGGTTCGCTTTCACAACCGGGGTTTTGCCGGCGAGAACGACAGGGGACGATCCTGTCACCCGGGAAACTTTGCCAAACGATTCGCTTTCAGTTTTCGACTGATTTGGGACCGCCGGCAGATAAACATCGAAAACCGAACCGGATCCGGGCACACTGTGGACCGTGATCGTGCCTCCGCATGCTTTGACTATTCCGTAGACTACCGATAGACCCAGGCCGGAGCCTCGTCCCGGTTCCTTGGTGGTAAAAAATGGATCGAATATCCGGTGCAGGATGGATGGGTCGATTCCTGCTCCGGTGTCGGAAACGGAGAGTTTCAGATAACGTCCTCCGTTCAGGTTCTGCAGCTCGCGCTGTGCCGAAGCATCGACCTCAGCCAGGCTCACCGTGATCGTGCCTACCGCCTGGTCCATCGCATGGGCTGCGTTCGTGCAGAGATTTATCAGCACCTGGTGGAGTTCCGTGCGGTCGGCAAAGACGAGGTTCTCTCCCGGTTGAATGTTGGTGCGGATCTCGATTGTAGCAGGTAATGTTGCCCGCAGCAGTCTGACGGATTCTTCGATAAGGGGGCTGATTTCGACAATTGTTTTTTCCTGGTTTCCCGCGCGGCTGAACGTGAGGATCTGGCGGACGAGGTTCTTGGCCCGGTCGGATGCGGTCAGGATCTGGTCCATGTAGCCGCACAGCTTTGGTTCTTTGAGCCCCAGCTTTGTTAATTCCGCAAAACCGACGATAGCTCCCAGTATATTGTTGAAATCGTGGGCTATGCCACCGGCCAGGGTCCCTATGGCTTCCATTTTCTGTGCCTGCAGCAAACGCGATTCGAGGACCTTGCGCTCGGTAATATCTTCGGCGGTTCCTTCGATGTAGAGAACTGCTCCGCTCTTATCGCGAATCGGTCGGGCGCTGATGGAAATCCAGCCGATCGTTCGATCTTTTCGAAAGAACTCGAACTCGAATTCCTGGGTATTCTCGCTTTCGATCAGGCGCAGGAGATCTGCACGACGTTCGGGGGCCACATATACATCCCTGGCCAAATTCTTTACCGAAGCCTTCGCTTCCTCCGAGGAGTCATATCCGAGAATGCGCGCAAAAGAAGGATTCGCATTGAGGATGCGGCCATCCGGAGAGGTCTGGAACAGCCCCATTACGGCATTTTCGTAGAGGCTCCAATATTTCGCTTCCAGTTCGTCGAGCCCTTTTTTCAGCCCGGCTTCGGCGTTTTGCCTCTGGAAGAACTCGCGGGTCAAAAGGCGGTTCATTCCTTGCAGTTTTTCATGCTGCCGGCAGGCGTTGCAGGCATCGGCGAGCTTTGTATTCAGGACCCGAAGGGAGTCTGCGAATTTGAGACTTTCGCCCTGTCTCGAGAGGGCCAGCAAACCGAATCCGGGGAGTTCCATCAGACAGAAAAAGCGTCCTTCGTTGTTCCCTCCCGTTATAGGAAGTTTTTTCATGAATTCGGGTACATCGGAGGCAGGCAAAGCAGTCGGCACATGTTCGAGCACGGCACGGGAGGTTTCATCCAGGCCGGGGCCGCCAGGAACGGACATCAGTGGAAGGAACTTGACTGCTCCGGACGGGTCCTCGCGCATTTCGAAAACGGTTCCGCCCAAGCAGTTCAACTCTTTCAAGCAGGCGGACAGGGCTTCGTCGAGCATCTTGCGAAGGTCCAGGCTATTGCCGATCGATATGGCAATTTTGTAGAGAACTTCGGCTGGGATCGGCCCATTTGTCATACGGTGTCCAATCGGGTGTTGTAAACGGTTCCGGGATTCGGATTTACCCGAACGTCACTGAACAAAGACAAATCTATGGTTGGTTCATTATTCTTTCGGTACATCGGTCGTCCATTGAGAAATCTTGACGGGCTTTTTCATGAACAACTCCTGTCTTTGTCATTTCTTTGTCGCCTTTTGCCAATTTTATCCTCCATAAAATATATTCCAATGCACCGATTCGGTATATAAGCAGCATTTGCCGATGACTTCCGCGGGCCTGTCCGGGATGAGCAGGGGCCGAATCTTCTTACAGCGCGAGGTGAGCATGCTCGAATTTGTTGTTTTCGTGTGCGGGATGGTGGTGATGATATTGGAGATGGTTGGTTCACGCGTGCTTGCTCCCTACCTCGGATCGTCCATCATCGTTTGGACCAGCCTGATCGGGATAATTCTCGGGAGCCTGAGCCTCGGTTACTGGTGGGGAGGATCGAGGGCGGACAGGAACCCCAGTTACAGGAGCCTGGCGGGGATAATCCTCCTTTCGGCATTCTTCATTGCAGGGATTGCGCTTGTCAAATCCTTCGTACTGGATTTTTTGCAGGACCGTATAGCGAGCCTGCATATTGCCTCTGCGATCGCGACCATAGTTCTTTTCGCACCTCCCGGAGTATTGCTCGGCATGGTTTCTCCCTATGCCGTCAAACTGAAACTGATTTCACTCGAAAATTCCGGAAACACGGTCGGCCGCCTCTATGCGATATCGACGATCGGGAGCATTCTGGGGACCTTTCTGGGCGGTTTCTGCCTGATTGCCCTGGTCGGCAGCACCTGTATTCTCTATGTGCTTGCGATCGCCCTTGCGGTGGTATCCCTGGTTGCATTCCCCGGCGACAGGAAGCTCAAGCCGGCGTCGATCGGTCTTTTCATTGTGCTGATGGCGGCCGCTTATTCTTATGAAAGCTATCAGGCGGCAGGCGGGCTCCACGATGTGGATACGAACTACAACAGAATCATTGTTTTCGAGGGCAAGGATTCGAGGTCCGGGAGCATCCGGATCATGACCACCCACCCCAAGGCTATGCAATCGGCCGTGAAAGTGGATGCTCCCAACGAACTCATTCTTCCCTACACGAAATACTACAATCTCGCGACCTGGTTCAAACCGGGCGCTAAGAAGTACCTGATTCTCGGCGGCGGCGGGTATTCCTACCCGAAGTATGTGCTCGACCGCTATCCGGAAGCCACGATCGACGTCGTCGAGATCGATCCGGGCGTAACGAAGCTGGCCGAGGAGTTCTTTTTCCTGAAACCGGATCCGAGGCTCAGGATTTTTCACGAAGATGCGCGGTCTTTTCTTCGCAGGACCAACGAAAGATACGATGCCATATTAGTGGATGTGTTTAATTCACACTATTCCATACCTTTCCATCTGACTACGCGCGAGACGGTCGAATCGATCAATCGCAGACTCACCGATGACGGTGTTGTGATCGTTAACATTCTTTCAGGCATCGAGGGTAAAGGGGGAAGACTGCTGCGAGCGGAGTACGCGACCTATAAGTCCGTGTTCAAGAGTGTCGGGCTTTTCCCCGTAGCGAGCATGGAGGACACTTCGACCTGGCAGAACGTTATGCTTGTGGCTCCGAAGTCGGGGAAGAATTTCGAGAGTGACGATCCGGAGTACGAAGGACTGCTCAGCCATCTATGGAAAAGGCCGGTAAGCGAAGACGTTCCCATTCTTACGGACGACTACGCACCGGTCGATTCGTACTTCTTCTGATTGGCCTGTATGGGGGAATTGAAAGCGGAGGACCGAAAGAACATCCCATTCGGAGTTTTCCCTCAGTTCACCGCTCACTCTTTACTGGTCACTTATTCTTCCGCCAGCGGCTGTGCGTAATTCCGTGCTTCTTGATCATATAGTTGAGCTTGCGGGCGGTCACGCCAAGGCGGCTTGCCGCATCTTTCTGGATCCACTCGCTTAGCTCCAGGGCTTCCATCAGGAGGTCCTTCTCGCTTGCCTCCAGGTTCTTCAGCTGGCGGGGAGAAGAATCGAGTTTTCTGGCCAGGCCGCTCAGGGAAATACTATCGAGGGTAATCGATTTGCTTTCTTCGAGCAGGACTGCCCGTTCAATGGCATTTGCGAGTTCGCGGACGTTACCCGGCCAATGGTGGGATCTGAACAGGTCCATGACCGTCGGGTGGAAGCCTGCGAAACTTCTTTTCAATTCACGACAGGTCTTCTGGAGCAGGTATTCCGAGAGCGGTCCGATACAGTCCCGCCTTTCCCTCAAGGGGGGCAGATGCACTCTCAGGACATTGATTCTGTAATAAAGGTCTTCCCTGAAGAGGCCCGCTTCGACGTTAGCTTCGAGGTTTCGGTGAGTGGCGGCTATGATCCGGATATCCGTGCGGATGGTTTGATTTCCTCCGAGCCTCTCGAAGCACTTTTCCTCAAGGACCCGCAAAAGCTTTGCCTGCAGCGAGGGCGTCAGTTCTCCGATTTCGTCCAGGAAGACCGTGCCGCCGTTTGCCTGCTCCAGGCGACCGGTACGGGTCTTCGTAGCGCCGGTGAATGCGCCCCTTTCGTGCCCGAACAGTTCGCTTTCCAGCAGGGTCTCGGGGATGTTGGCGCAGTTGATCTTGATGAAGGGCTTCGCCCGGCGACGGCTGTTGAAATGCACAGTACCGGAGAGGATGCTCTTCCCGGTGCCGGTTTCTCCCGTGACCAGTATTGTTGCTTCGGAATCGGCAATGCGCCTCAAGGTTGCGATGACTTTGTGCATCGCCGGACTCACTGCGATGATTTTGTCGAAGTCGTACGTAATATCCTGAGTGCGTCTCAGGTAATCGATTTCATGCCTGAGCGAGCGGTTTTCCAGCGCCTGGTCGACGGCGGTCCTGATTCTGGCCGCCGTATACGGTTTTGCGATAAAGTCGAATGCCCCGGCCTTGATTGCCTGTACGATGGTCTCCGGCCTGCTCGTTTCGCTGATAATGAGGATCGGGCTTTGGGGGAGCTTTTCCTTTAGCAGGCGGATATTATCGACGTGGTTTGATTCGAATGTCGCAACCAGAACATCGAATGCTTCCTGTGAAAGCCGCTTGAATGCGTCGGCGAGAGCGGCACAGAACTCGAGCTGGTGGGAATTGAGACCTTCAATTATAGTGGAATGCCAGGCCTGATCGTATTCGATAATAAGTACTCTCGACATTACTGATTCCGTTCGGGTTTATTGAAATAAATGTACGAGGGAAAACAGTCCCCCTCCCCGGGAGCAGAGTCGCATTTCTCCATTTATCCAGTAAAAGCGATAATTTAATTGAGTTTGTATTAGGCCTGGTTCCCGGACGAAGGGCATAATAGCTTATTTTTTGCTAAATAGCTAATATATTGCAATTAGTATCGCTATTTGGTAAAAGCATACACGAGGGGAGGAGTGAGTAATGGGGTCCAGGGGCTTGCTATTCTGCTGATCTCGATCAGCGCGCTTCATTTCGACTTTTTATTTCCGACCTCTTGCCACTCGCTGGGTTCTTTTAGGTCTTCTCCTGGGGGGGAAAGAAGATGGACGAGATGGAAGCGTTCGGAAACGCTCGTGTGTTGGTCGTCGATGATGATGAGTCGGTCTGTGGAACCCTGACTGACATGATTTGCTCCTGGGGCCTTTCCGCGGAAGGTTATACCCACCCCGATTCGGTTTTTCCCCAACTGAAAGAGAAAAAGTACGATGTCATCCTGCTCGACGTCTTTATATCCGACGTTTGCGGGCTGGATCTCATCCCGGAATTTTATGGCAATTCCAAAGACGTAAAAATTATTATCATCACGGGCTTTGCAGACAAGGATACGGCCATCCGGGCTCTAAAGCTCGGAGCTTTCGACCTTTTGGAAAAACCCTTTCAGAGCGACCTCCTGTATCACAGCATATTGAGGGCATTGAAGACCCTGGAAAGCGAGCGCGAGTTCAAGAAACTCATAGCCGACCTGGGCCAGAGCCGTTCCGAACTGCTGGCCCACAAGCAGCGTCTCGAAAACCTCAATGCTCAATTGCGGGACACAAACAGGGCGCTTTCCATATTTGCCCAGAATATCGAACGGGAAAGGGAAGAAGTCGAAAAGCGAATAGCATTGAAGTTGAGAAACCTGATCATTCCTATTGTTGAAAAACTCAGAAGGGACAAGAGTCTTGCCAAATATGAAGGCCAGCTCGATATGCTGGTGCTGCAGATCGAAGACTTGACCTCCGGCTTTGCAATGGATTCGCGCATTGCGGCCGTCCTTTCCTTTACGGAGCTGAGGATTGCTTCTTTGATCAAAAACGGGGTTACTACGGAAGAGATAGCCCGGCAGCTTCATATTTCGGCAAGTACTGTACGGACCCATCGGAAGAATATTCGTAAGAAGCTGAAGATTAACAACGTTCAGTACAGCTTGAGAAACTTCCTGAATTCGAAAGCGTGACTTCGGCTAAAAGAAATGTTACGCAGGAAAGGCCCTCTGGACCGTCTCCGAATCGAATCCGCATTTTCTCATTTTTGCAGAATCCAATTTAGAAATCGGGAATTCCAATCATATGTTTTCATGCACAGAGCTTGCTAAGGATATCATCCGCAAGGAAATTCTCTCCCTTGAATCTCTCTTTGGAAGGATCAACTCGGACTTCGAGAAAGCCGTCACCTGTATTTCGCAAATCAAGGGAAAGGTGATAACGACGGGGCTTGGCAAGTCGGGGATCGTAGCGAGTAAGATATCTGCAACCCTTTCCAGCACGGGAACGCCTTCGATTTTCATCCATCCTGTCGAGGCTCTCCATGGAGACCTTGGAATAATCCAGCGCGGCGATATGGGTTTGCTCTTGAGCAACAGCGGCGAGACGCCGGAAGTCCTTCACTTTCTGCAGGTATTTAAGCGTTTTGGGCTGAGGACGATTGGAATCGCCGGCCGGCCCGGTTCTACTCTTGCGAAGGATTGCGATGTCTTCTTGGATGCGAGTGTCGAATGCGAGGCTTGCCCTCTGAATCTTGCTCCGACAAGCAGCACGACTGTTGCGATGGTGCTCGGTGATGCGCTTGCCGGATGCCTGTTGTCGCTGAAGGGGTTCTCCAAAGAGGATTTCAGCAGGCTGCATCCATCGGGAGCACTTGGCCGAAGGCTGCTTTTCAGGGTCAGGGACGTGATGCATTCGGGGGAGAACCTACCCCTGGTAGAGAGCGGTACCCCCATGCGCCAGGCCCTGGTTACCCTGAGCACAAGGGGAATGGGGGTCGTTCTGGTGATTTCGCCCGAACGCGACCTCCTCGGGATCTTCACGGATGGAGATCTGCGGCGAGCCGTGCAGCAGCACGAAAACCTGCTGAGTATGCAGATAGACGGGCTGATGGTTAAACATCCGATCGTGATCGATGAAAACCGCATGGCCGCGGAAGCGTTGAGCCTGATGGAAAATCGACCGTCTCAGATATCGGTGCTTCCCGTCCTGGATTCGAACGGGAAGATAGCCGGAATCGTTCGGGTCCATGATCTGGTTCAGGCCGGGCTGTGAAAGCAGATCGACCCGGAGGTCAATGAGCGGAAGAACTCCCTTCCTTTTTATAAAATGAGATGAGGAATTCGCTGTCTTTCGGGGAGAGATCGAACCGCGCGACGGCTTCGTTTACGAGCTTTCCGGCGGGTTTGTCCGGATGTTCGCTCAGCTCTGCCGAAATCCATTTGATCGCCTTGCGTATCGCTTCGCCTTCGGGCATTACAGTTGCCATATAAGTCCTCCCGGAATATTCGTGACGTTATCTATTCGCTTACATCTAATATTATAGGGCTTTGTCGGCCTCCGACACAAGGACGGAAATCGGAGGTCGGTGAACGGCGGACTGAGGACGGAAGTCTGAGAACGGAGGACGTATTATTTCAAATTCCGTCTTCCGCCCTCCGTTCTCCGTCTAATGCCCTGTATCGGTCACGCCGGCTTCCGCGAACGTTTTGCATTCGACGAGCACTTTTGCAGAGGCTTCGATGATGTTCATTGCGAGGGCTGACCCCGTGCCTTCTCCAAGCCTCATGTCCAGGTTCAGAATCGGTCTGAGCCCGATGGCGTTGCACATGGCAATGTGTCCGGGCTCAACGCTCTGATGGGAGATGAAGAGATAATCGGAACTGGCCGGGGAGATCTTGCATGCCACCAGGGCACCGGCGGTAGCAATGAGTCCGTCGCAGACGATCGGCACGCGAGCGGCAGCCGCTCCAAGAACTGCTCCGGCGAGGCCCGCGATCTCGAATCCGCCCACCTTGGACAGAACGTCCAGGGCGTCATTCGGGTCGGGCCTGTTGACCTTTAATGCCGTCTCGATAGCCGCAATCTTTTTCGAAAGACCTTCGTCCCCGATTCCGGTTCCTCTACCTGTAACCAGTGAGGAAGCCTGTCCCGTAAACGCGCAGATGATGGCCGTGGAAGGCGTCGTGTTCGCGATGCCCATATCGCCCGTGCCGATGAGCTGAAAACCTTCTTCCCGGCAGGCTTTTTCTGCCAGCTCCGCTCCGAACAGCAGGCCCTGTATGGCCTGTTCCCGTGACATCGCGGGCCCCCTGGAGATGGAAGCCGTTCCGGGTGCGATCTTGCCCCTGATGACTTCCCATTCCGCAGGAATGTCCGATGCCACGCCGCAGTCGACCACGCGGACGGAAGCTCCGGCGTGTCTGCCCAGGACGTTTATCGAGGCCCAGCCGCGGACGAAACTGTAAACCATTTGCGCCGTCACTTCCTGCGGATATGCGCTCACGCCTTCATTTGCAATGCCGTGATCGCCAGCCATGACAAACAGGATCTTCCTGGACATGTCCAAGTCCATTCCGCCCTTGATAGCTGCGAGGCGCGCGGCGATTTTCTCAAGCTGCCCCAGCGAGCCGCGCGGCCGGATCTGTGAACTCAGCCTCTCCCATGCCTTTTGCTCCCAGTCTTTGTCGGCCGGTTGGATTCGCTTGAGCAAAGATTCGAATTCTCTCATTATCTCTCTCCCTTGTTGCAGTGAACAGTGAGCAGTGAACCGTGATCTGAAAAATAAAAAATCCCCCGAGCCTCTGTGAAAGAGTGTTCGGGGGATTGCTTAATGGCTTCGGCAACCTCTTGCATGCTCTTTTGCGGCAGGTCTTCTGGCTTGCGGATCGCCTTACTTCCCGGGCCTTCCCACTCCAGGCTCGAACGGAACCTTTGCGAGCAGTGGCTCTCTTCCGGGTTTCATCCCCGCTTACAGCGTCGGCCAAACGCGCCGGATTCCCACCGGCTTCCCTTTTAAGCCCTTTGGCGCCGCAAAAGAGTCAGGATATATCATTTCCCTGTGCGGATTATTTCTTTCCGATCTTTTTGAGGAGTTTCAAAGCCTTCTCCGTATCCATTACGGGAATGATTTCGGCTACGCCCAGATCGGTCCAGCTATAAATGGAAGCAGCGAGATGCACTTCATCTTCCGCTTCGAAGAGGCGAAATACCCTGTGCCCCGAAATATCGAACCACTCGCCCTTTATCTCGACTCCGCCGGATTTCTCGGAACCCATACCGCGTTCGACAACGAGATTTCTATCCTCGGGGGAGTAACTGAATATGGCCATGAAAAGCATACGATCTCCTTTCGTTTCTACGTGGATGGATCACGGTGAGTTTTTGGCTCATTAGCCTGTCCGATATTATAGAAGTATGAAATTGAAAAACGCAAGCGATTTGACCTGAAGGGGAACTGTCCCGGATCCTTAGAACGAACTGCTTGCGTTTCGGACCCCAAAACAATAATTGTGCGGTTTCACCGATAATATGAAGGAGGCGTCAAGCCGATGCTCAAATATGGTCTCGCATGGTTTCCGATGGTCGTTATAGCCGTCCTTAACGGCATGCTGCGGGAGTGTGTATACGGAAAGTTCGTCACGGAGCTGCGAGCGCACCAGATCTCCACTCTCTTGGGAGGCATTTTTCTGGGTGCGTACATGGCAGGGGTAATTGGGCTTTGGATACCCGGGTCGGCCGGGCTGGCTCTTGCCGTGGGCGTCCTCTGGTTTATGCTGACCGTCTGTTTCGAGTTCTTGTTCGGCCGTTTCGTCGGCAAACACTCGTGGAAGCGATTGCTGCGGGACTACAATGTTTTTGCCGGCCGCGTCTGGATACTGCTCCTTATTTGGGTTGGCCTTGCGCCGTATGTTTTCTTTTCCGTCATGAGGTGAATCATTTTGATTTGGACATGGTGTGGGCTGAAGATCGTCTTCAAGAGGGCATAAAGTCGATGCTCTCCAAGAATCTTGCCGCGAAAAGCAGGCATGCCTGAATATCTTCGAGACCGAGGTTTTTGTATTCCAGGACTATCTCTTCGCAGGTTGCTCCGTGAGCCAATAAATTGAGAACATACTCCACCGTAAGACGAGTGCCTTTGATCACCGGCTTTCCCGAATCACATTGGAATCCACCGCAATTCTTTCGAGTAGTTCGTTTTCGCTCATGTTGGTCCCGTAAACTAGGCGGCTGGAGTGGGTAGGGTGGGCACAAAGCTTTATCGTGCCCACCATCCGACCGTCAGAAAGGTGTAAGTTTTGGGTACACGCGGGAAATGAGACCCATCGGGATGGCCGGGCGGTGGGCACCCAAGAAGCAGGACCGCGCTTCGCTCCCCCACCCTAACACAGCTGGCGGGTGCAATTAGGCCCCCTTATTCCCCTCCATATTCCACAGTATCAACTCACGGCAGGCGGGGCAGAAGACGGCGAATTTTCGGTCCGCGCACTGGACACCTTTCGAGTAGCTCATTACGCAGCTGGGGTCGGCGCAGTGCTTGAGCCCGAAAGTATGCCCAAGTTCATGGACGGCCTCTTTTTCGAGGCGGTCGAGCAGCGGAGGGCATTGGGGTTGGGGTGCTCCATCCGGCAGGCCGCGAAGACGAAAGGTGGAGACGACCCCGCACTTTCCGTTGAACTGGGCCTCTCCGAAGACGTATGAAAAAATGGGACTGAACAGGTCCAGATCGGTCACTCCCAGAACTTTGGCAGCGTCCTGGGGGGCTGTTTCGACGAGCATTTTCAGGATGAGGTTCGAATTGAACTGGTTTCGGATGGAATCGAAGGCGTAGTCAGGCGGGCCGCGGTCGGCCAGGACGCGAACCTCGAGGTCGAATTGCTCCTCGATGCTTTGGGCCAGATTCTGGAGATCATCTACTCGATGGCAGCCCAGGGGGACGATATAGATGATTCCGCGAGGCGTCATGATGCAAAACCATTATTTTGTGATGCCGAACTTCTGAATCTTCTTGTGAAGCGTGGTACGGTCGATATCCAGTATCTTCGCAGCCCGGGAGACATTCCACTGGTTCTGCTGGAGAATCTTGCGGATGTGCTCCTTCTCGACTTCCTCCAGAGCGAGCGGGCCCTCGGTTGAAACGGGTAGTTCGCAGAAAGGAAGATGCCTGGCCTTTATCTCCGGCCCCTGGTCGATGACGACGGCACGCTCGATCACATTTTCGAGTTCCCGAACATTGCCCGGCCAGTGATAGCCGACCATCATTTCCATGGCTTTTCTGTCTATCCTGTTGAACTTCTTGTTGAACTCGAGGTTGAATTTTTCCATGAAATGTTCCGCCAGGAGCGGAATGTCGTCGCTCCGGTCCCTAAGGGACGGGAGGTGGATGTTCACCACGTTCAGGCGATAATAGAGATCGCTGCGAAACTGGTTGTTCTCCACAAGACGGGCCAGGTTCTGGTTCGTGGCGGTTATGAGGCGTACGTCCACCGAGATTTCCTCGCTTCCCCCGAGGCGGTTGAAGCTTCTTTCCTGGAGGACGCGGAGCAGCTTGACCTGGGTCTTCATGCTGATGTCGCCGATTTCATCCAGGAAAAGGGTCCCCCCGTGCGCTAGTTCGAAGCGGCCTTTTTTCATGCGCTCCGCTCCGGTAAAAGCGCCTTTCTCATATCCGAAAAGTTCGCTTTCCAGGAGGGTCTCGGGGAGGGCGCTGCAGCTCACGGCTATGAACGGACCATACCGCCTGGAACTGGTCGCGTGGACCGCGCGGGCTACCATCTCCTTTCCTGTGCCGGTTTCGCCGGTGATGAGTACTGTGGCGCTCGTGTCGGCAACGGTCCGGATCAGCTCGAAGACTTTCTGCATGGCGGGGCTTTTGCCGATGATGTTCTCGTACTTGTGCCGCTCGCCCAGTCTCTTCCGGAGCAGGAGGTTCTCGGCTATAAGCTGCTGCCGCTCCACTATCTTGTTTAGCATCAGTGTGAGTTCTTCGACGTCGAGCGGCTTGACGACGTAGTCGAAAGCACCATCTTTCATGGCCTGAACCGAATTGGCGATGGAGGCGTATGCGGTCATCATCAGAACGACCGTCTGAGGGGAGAGTTCCTTAATGTGCTTCAAAACCTCAAGTCCGTCCATCCCGGGCATTTTATAGTCCAGAAGAACGATGTCCCACACTTCGTCTTTTACCGAATCGATGGCACTCTGGCCGTCGTTTACGGACTTGACGAAGTAATTCTCCTCCCTGAGCCAGTTGGTCAGCGAGATGCAAACCATCTGCTCGTCGTCAACAACAAGGACGCGGGCGTTCTCCTTCATCTTTCACCTGCAATCGTTTGGGTCGAAAAAACTTTATGCCTGGAAGGAGAAAGCATCATCTCCTCTAATTTCCTTTTTTAGCATTCAGTGAATGGACACGTCACGCAAATATCGGTCAGGAACTGGACCATAAAACAGGTACCATTTCCTTCCTCACTTTGCACGAGAATCTGTCCGTTATGTTTCCGTATAATCCCGTACGCCACGGAGAGTCCCAGGCCGACACCGCTTTTCTCTTTCTTCGTGGAAAAGAAGGGTTCGAAGATCCGGTCGAGGTTTTCTTTCGGAATCCCGATGCCGGTATCGATTATCGTTACCTGGACCATGTTCCTCCCTGATTTGCACAGATGACTGCATTGCGGTTGAGTTTCGAAGCTTGTGGTCACACTCAGTATGCCACCGTCCGGCATGGCTTCGATCGCATTCCAGAAAATGTTTATGAAAGCCTGTTGAATCCGGCTGTAATCGCACCTCACCTGCGGGACCTCACCGGAATAGTCAGTCACGATCGAGATGTTGCTCATTTCGGCCCGGTGTCTGAGGATTCCGAGTGTCTTGTCCAGGATTTCATGAAGATCGTTTTCCTGAATCCTGATTTCGGGAGTTCGCGAGAAGTTCAGGAGGTTTCGGGCTATTTCGGCGCACCGTTTTGCCTCGTTGTTCACAAATCGGATGTAGTCCTGAAGCTCCGGGATTCTCTCCACTGGAAAAGGTTGTTGGCGAATGATTTTTTCCAGGAGCTTGTTGAACGTGAGGATGCTTGTCAGGGGGTTGTTTATCTCATGAGCTATTTCCGCCGAGAGTTTCCCGATTGAAGCGAGGCGCTGGGATAAATACAGGGATTCCTGGAGCTGCTTTCTGACGGTGATATCCCGGACAAAGCTGACCATCGCGGTCCTGCCGTGGTGAATCGCGAGCGCCCCCATGGAGAAGACCGTAATCGACATCTGGTCTTTTCGGACCAGCTTGATTTCGTAGGTATCGCGCAGCGTTTCTCCCCGCAGCAGGCGCCTGTAGCAGTCGACTGCCGTTTGCTGGTCGTCGGGATGGATCACCTGGGACAGGCTCATCTCCTGAAGCTCGTCCAAGTTATATCCGGTTATCCGGCAGAAAGCCTGGTTCGCAAATCGGAAGCGGGCTTCGGACCCTTCATAGTCGGCAATAATGAAAATTCCCAGGTCGGCGATGTCGGCAGCCTTTGCAATCGCCCGCACCCGAACGGCGAAGTCCCTGAATTTGTGTTCAAGTTTTCTGATTTTGCTTATGTCGCGAAACTGGCCGACCCTTCCCTTGAAACCGGTGGGAGTCGTTATTGGCAGGCTCCGGACCTGGTAGAAATGAGGTGAGGATGTGCGATGCTGGTACTCCCGAAAACCGCAGCTCTTGTCCTGCTCATCGTCGTTGCCGGCAGGCAGGGAGCAACATCCTTCCTTGTTGAACAGGGCTTTATAGCAGATCTCGCCGACATGGTTCCCGACGATCGAAACCAGGTTCCTGTTCATGTATTTTATTTTGAAGTCATTGGAGATTATGCATATCCCATCGTCGAGTGTATCCACAAACGACTGGAAGAACTCGCGCTCGAACTGGACGGCGGCCTGCAGCCTTTTCTCTTCGGAAATATCGCTGATCACGCCTTCGATGAAAAAACCGTCCTCCGTTTTTTCGACCGGTCCCCGCATCCATACCCAGCGCGATGTTCGGTCTTTTGTATTTAGCCTGAAACGTTCCGAATAATAATCACCTCCGTCGCCGCACCCCTCAACCGAGTTCCGGACCGATGCCCTGTCGTCTTCGCACACAAATTCCAGAAAACTTCCCGTATGCCCGGCAAGGCTGGCCGGATCGATACCGGTAAGTTTGCCAAAAGTGTCTTCGAGGTAGTGAATTCGAAGTGACGAATCAAGCCTGAAACGTATAAGATCGCGAATTTTCATATAATTTGGCGTGTGGGCAGGCTTGCTTGATTCGGAGAGAGGAATCGGGTCGGATTTTTCGGGCTTGGCCGTTTTGTTCATGGCTAACCCCTCTTCTGGGGATGGGATAAGGCAGCGGCAGTCGTACGGAAAACATGTACAAACTATCACTTATGAAGTGAATTTCCTAGTTCCAATGAGGGTTATTGGAGGAAAATAAGGAAAAGCCTAAGGCGAGGGAGGTTGAGGTGAAGTGACGAGCATCACTTTGGCTGCCAGTCTTTCGATTGCGGCAGCTTCGTCGATGTTGCCGCGATTGCGGCAGCCATTTGCAAATATGCGGGTTTTTGCCTGTAATACCCGTCGGGCCGCTTCCGCTTGAGTGTCGTCGAGGGTGCCGGTTTGCAGCAGTTTTACAATAGAGAAAATCCGGTACCGGTCGAGTGCCGGAACGGTGGCGGATAGCTGGTCCGGATGGCCGCCGCGTTTTTTTACCAGCTTCTGATGAACCAGGCCGATTGGGAACCGGCATCCGATTCTGAGCCACAGGTCATAGTCCTCGCAGGCGGGAAGGGACTCGTCGAAAAGGCCGACGATGTCGAAAAGACTCCGATGCATCATGACCGCCGAAGGACTGATGAGGCACCTTTCGAGCAGCCGGGGGAAACAGTGGCCCTCCGGCTGTTTGTGATATTTTCGCGGATTCAGATGTTCGCCGTTTCGAATCCAGACCTCTTCGGTCTGACAAATGAGCAAATCCGGGTGCGAAGATAAGAACTGCATCTGTGCGGACAGCTTTCCCGGGAGCCATAGGTCGTCGGAGTCGAGAAAAGCTATCCACTCGCCACGCGCCTCGGAGATTCCGCGATTTCTGGCTGCGCTCACTCCGGAATGCTCCCGCCGGATCAACCTGATATCGCCGGGCAAATAGGCAAGGGCCGCCCGGATATCTTCGTATGATCCGTCGTCGACCACGATCGTTTCAAAACACCCGGGTACCCTTTTTTGAGCAAGGACGGACAGAACGGCCTCGCGGAGCAGTTCGCTCCGGTTGAAAGTCGGGACGATAACGCTTATCATTTCGGAACCCGACAAAATGAGTAGCGGCAGATGTGCATAAAGATTGACCTCCAGGAGTAAATACGATAGAGATATAGCAATCGAGGCAAGTAGATGCTTGCTGGTGTCTCGGACGCACAAGTTCAAAGAATAACAAATTCCATCGTTCTTTGAAATTATTGAGATTCAGGTATCTCATTTTTCGGATTTAAAAGGGAAGACGGTGCGAAACCGTCGCGGTCCCGCCGCTGTAAACGGGGACGAAAGCCATAAGTGACCCACTGGCCGCGCAGAAGCCGGCCGGGAAGGGATGGCGAGTAGGGCGATCCGTGAGCCAGAAAACCTGCCTGAGTCTACAGGGGTTCTCGAACGAATCCGTGTTTCGGGGGACGAGGTCTTTCCCTGACAAGAGAGGATCAAGTTGAGCTGGGTGCAGTCCTTGAGTTCCCAATACATTTTGTTTGGGACCAGGGACTTTTTTGTTTTTGGCGATCCACTTATCAAGGCAAAATCAAGTGATACTTCAGTTTCCCCCCAGGTGCACGAAGAATCGCCCCGGCCTGGTGAAGGCGGGACGTGAAATCGAAAACGAAAGTTTCAGAATTATCGACGAGGAAATGGGCGACCATGCGTTTCCTCACGATCAGTGGCAGATTGTTCGGCGTGTGATCCACACGACGGGCGATTTTGATTACGCACAGAGAATACGCTTTACCCCTGATGCCGTTTCGTCGGGGATCGAAGCAATCAGGAACGGAGCGTGCATCTTTGCGGATACGCGAATGCTCCGTGTGGGCCTTGCGCCCTGGCGGCTTGGATGGAACTGCAACGATGTTGTCTGTCCTTCCGAGAGCGAGGAAGCGCAGCAATTGGCCGAGAGTACCGGCACGACGCGGACTTCCGCCGCATTCCGCAGCTGCGCGGAACGCCTCAACGGGGCGGTAATAGCAATCGGTAACGCTCCGACGGCGCTCCAGGAAGTCATTGGGCTGATCGAGAAAGAAGATATTCGGCCGGCTCTGGTGATAGGCGTCCCGGTCGGGTTCGTACAGGCGGAGGAATCCAAGGCCTCCTTGTGGCAAATGGGCGGTCAGCCTGCAATTACCGTTCTGGGAAGGAAAGGCGGCAGCACGGTGGCTGTTGCCATAATTCATGCACTCCTGGAACTTGCGAAAGCGGATAAGTAGCTGCCCGCTTCGCTTTTATTTTATATTGACGGTCGAGGTCGGTGATTTTCAATCACCATCCGGATTAGGCCTGCGGTAGAGGATAATTATGCTGGGCACATTATATGGGATCGGAGTCGGACCCGGTGATCCGGAGCTGCTCACAATCAAAGCGGTGAAGGTCCTCAAGAGTGTTTCACATGTATTTGCAGCCGCGTCGAGCAGCAACGATTATAGTCTGGCCCAGAGCATTGTCACGGAACACCTGCAGCCGGGTGTGCCCGTCGATCATCTCTCATTTCCAATGACCTTCAACCCGGAGCGCCTGGAGGATGCGTGGCAGGCCAACTGCGAAAAGATCGTGCAGATCCTGCAGCAGGGCAGGGACGTCGCGTTCCTCACCCTGGGCGACCCTCTCACGTTCAGTACTTTTATCTACATTATGCGGAAAATCGAGAGAAGGCTTCCGGAGGTTTCGATCAGGATCGTGCCCGGGATAACCTCCTTTCAGGCCGCGGCCGCATGTGCCAACCTTCCGCTTGCCGAGGGAGAGGAAGCGATCACGATCCTTTCGGGCGCAAAGGGCGGAAACCGGATCAAACATGCCGTCGAGTGCGCTGAGAATGTCGTGCTGATGAAGACCTACAAAAGGTTTCCCCAAATCCTCTCACAGATAAAGGAAGAGGGCCTCGAAGACCATGTTTGCTTCGTCAGCCGGTGTGGCCTGGATGGGGAGATCGTCGAGCGGGACTTCGAAAAGCTGAGCAAAATGGAGCAACCGAACTATCTCTCTCTCATGATCATCAAGAAGAACGGTCTCAATAAGAAATAATATCGCCCGTGGGCGGACGGGACGGCATCGGCAGTCAAACGAAGAGGCAAAAGACAAAAACTCACAACCACGAAATTCCTTGAGCAGCACAGCCCCAACCAAAATACGAAAGGCAAAAGCTTACAACCACGAAATACACGAAAATCGCGAAAGAAAACAATGGGATAAGGTCGCAGGAAAATGACCGGTAGTCGTACGAAATGAGCGAGCACGCATCCTCTTACACAAAAACGGGCACTGCCTGCCGGACTCGCTTTGCTTCCGCCCGATACCTTCTTTGGGCCGGCTTCATCCTGGTTATTGTTTTTATCGCGTTCATAAGCTCCGGACTCGGAGCGTTCAAGACCCCTTACAGCTCCATAGCGAAACTCTGGCTGGCGCCATTCTTTCCGGGTCTGGCGGCCGGGATTGACGAGACGGTCCGATACATCGTCATGAACGTGAGGCTTGCGAGGATCTGCCTCGCGCTTCTCGTCGGCGGGGCACTCGGGCTTGCCGGGACCGTTTATCAGGGCGTCCTTCTGAACCCCCTGGCCGATCCTTTTACACTGGGGATTTCGACGGGGGCCGCGTTCGGTGCCTCCCTGGCAATCCTGATCGGGGTAGGTTCGGTTCATTTCCTGGGCGTGAGCGCTCTGCCGATTGCCGCTTTCCTTGGCGCCCTCCTGGCCCTTTATCTCGTCTATCTCCTGGGAAGCGTTGACGGGCGCATCCACGTCGTTACGATCGTACTCGCAGGGATTATTGTTTCGACCTTCCTTTCAGCCATGATCAGCCTTCTCAAGAGCCTCAACGAAGAATCCGTTTCCACCATTGTTTTCTGGATAATGGGGAGTCTTTCCGGAAAGAGCTGGACGCACGTGCTGCTCGTTTTGCCCTATTTCGTCCTGGGAGCGGCGGCGATCTGCTGCTTCATCCGCGAACTGGACATGCTGAGCCTTGGAGACGTCCAGGCACAGCAATTGGGAGTCAACGTGCAGCGGGTCCGTTTCTGGCTCCTCCTGGCAGCATCCATGATTACCGCGGCGGCGGTCGCCGTGAGCGGCATCATCGGCTTTGTCGGTCTAGTGATTCCCCATCTTGTCCGCCTGGCACTGGGGCCGCGGCATAGAGTGCTCATCCCGGCCGCGCTCCTGGCCGGAGGGCTCCTGGTGCTGATTTCGGATTCAATTGCCAGAAGCATTTTGCCCGGAGGCGCCGAGATTCCCGTAGGCATCGTCACTGCAATTATTGGAGGACCGTTCTTTTGCTATCTCCTGTTGCGCAGAAAACAGCAGCTCCGGTTGCAGTAAAAGTATCTGAGCTGCACTGCGGGTATTCCGGCATCGAGATACTGAAGGGGATATCCTTTTCGGTCGATCGTGGGGAATTTGTCGGAATACTGGGTCCGAACGGGGCCGGAAAATCGACCCTGGTGCTTGCCCTGAGCGGGATCATTCCGCTGCAGAACGGCTCCGTCGAGATCCTGGGGACGAACATAGAGCGCCTCAAGTTAAAGGAACGCGCCCGAAGGCTTGCTGTTCTGACCCAGGACGGCGATATGCGCTTTCCCTTCTCATGCAGGGAAGTCGTTGCGATGGGCCGCTACCCGCACAAGAAGCGCTGGCAGATGGACAGCATCGAAGACTTTGAAGCCGTCGAAAAGGCCATTGCTTTGACCGACACGGGCATGCTGGCCGAGCGGCCGATAGGTGCCGTAAGCGGAGGCGAGAGGCAGCGGGTGCTCATGGCGAAGTCGCTTGCACAGGAAGCCCCGGTTGTGATTCTTGACGAAGCGACATCAGCCATGGACGTGCATCGGAAACTCCAGGTCTTCAGGGTGCTGGAAAGACTCAACAGGGAAGAGAACCTGACGGTGTTTGCCGTCCTGCACGACATCAATCTTGCCGCGCTTTTCTGCCGCAGGATGCTTTTCCTGAAAGACGGGATACTGGAGGCGGACGGCCTGACGAACGAGGTGCTGACGCCGGAGATACTCGAAAGTGTTTACCAGACCAGGGTTATGGTCCAGGATATCGATTGGGGCGGGAAAAAGCAGGTGATTTTCCTGCCGAGGTGACGGGAGTGTATGTTGATTTATCATTCAGGTTTTTATCATGAGGCATAACGTGTTTTTTCGAAGGCTAAAGAAACTCCTGTTGTTCGTTCTTTTTACCGTTTGTACCATTCCTTTCTTTGTCTCTCCCGCTGTATCCGTCGAAATCACCGACGACCTCGGGCAAAAAATCTCCCTGCAGCAGCCCGCTCATAGAATCATCCCGCTTTATGGCGCTTTCGCCGAGATGCTGTTTTCGATCGGGGCGGGAGATTTCGTAGTTGCCCGTACCCAGGCCGACAACTATCCTCCCCGACTTACCGATCTCCCTTCAGTCGGGACCCATATGCGGCCCAATGTCGAGATGATTATGGGATTGAAGCCCGATCTGGTCATCCAGAGCGCTACGCGCAGAGATGAGACCCCCGAGATTTCGCGCCTTTCCGACTCAGGAATCCCCGTTGCCGTCTTCGCCCCGAGGAATTTTCCGGAGATATTTTCCGTTATCGAAAGGCTCGGTGTTCTAACGGGACATTCGTCGGAAGCATCGGTATTCGTGGAAACTCTCAGATCGAGGCTTGCGGCCGTGCGTGACAAACTGGCCGGTGTGGAAACAAAGCCCAAAGTGTTCTTTGAAATTCGTGCCGAACCGCTTACAGGGGCGGGTTACGGCTCGATCGTCCAGGAGATTCTGAACGCGGTGGCGGCGGAAAACGCGTTGAAAAACGATAAGGCCATCGTGCAATACAATATTGAGGCGCTCCTAGTGCAAAACCCGGATTTTTATATTGTGCAGGAAGGGCCGATGAACAGGAACCCGATGCCCCCCGCAAAGCGGCCCCACTTCGACCGGCTGAAATGCGTGCAGGAGGGCAGGGTCCTGACGGCCGACGAATTCATCTTCTCGCGGCCGGGTCCGAGGTGCGTCGATGCCGTCGAGCAGTTGGCGGCGGTTCTCTACCCTGACCGGTTTCCAAAAGGGAATAAGAACCAGTAATGCGGAACGAACCCGACACCATTGAAAAGAAAAGAGCCCGGCTGCGCTGTGGCTTCAGCACCGGAACGGCTGCGACCGCGGCCGCGCAGGCGGCTTTGCGGCATATTCTGACCGGACTGGAACCGAAAGTGGTTGCCGTTCGGCTGCCTTTCGGCATCTACCTGCCGGTCTCGATCGAGTGGAGCCGCCTTGAAAGGGATTCGGCCACGGCATCGGTAATCAAGGACGCCGGCGACGATCCCGATGTCACCAACAGAGCGGAAATCAGGGCCAAGGTTACGATCCTCGATAATGCCGGTAGTAACCGCGCACAGCGAAAAGGCCCTCTCCGGGCGATTCGTCTGTTCGCCGGAAGGGGAGTCGGACTGGTTACAAAGGAGGGGCTTCCCGTTCCCCCGGGAGAACCTGCAATCAATCCCGTTCCGAGGCAGATGCTTTCAGACAATCTTTCCCGCGAACTCATGCAGGTAAGCGATGAAGATGTGGTGAAGCTTCGCGCAGTCCGCGATGAGAATTCCCGTCCGGCACCCAGCCTTTGTGTAGATAGGGAGCCGGCTGTTGTCCTTCCCCTTTGGCTCGATGGCGGAAATGAAGCACTTTCGGCTATCTCTCTGGAAGTCGAAATAGAAGTGCCAAAGGGAGAAGAACTTGCCAAACATACATTGAATCCGCGACTTGGCATTTTAGGCGGTATTTCAATCCTGGGGACAACCGGCATCGTTAAGCCGGTTTCTCATGAAGCCTACGAAGAGACCATCCGGGCAGCCCTCTCCGTTGCGGCTGCGGGCCGGTGCGGGAAGGTCATTCTCAGCACGGGGGGAAAGAGCGAAAAGTTTTCGCGGGACGTCTTCCCGGAGGAACCGCCCGAGGCATTTGTTCAAATCGCCGACTTTTTTGCTTTTGCGGTCAAAGAGGCGCGCCGGTTCGGCTTCAGGCGGATAGTGCACAGCGTCTTTTTCGGGAAAGCAGTAAAGATGGCCCAGGGACATTCCTATACACACGCGCATTCCGTCCCGATGGAACTTGCATACCTTGTCAGGGTGGCCGAGAAGGCCGGCCATGACGCCGAGTTTTGCAGGAAACTGGCCTTGGCCAACACAGCCCGGCATGCCTTCGAGATGTTGCGGGGGCGCGGCGCACACGAGATTTTTGAAGAAGTTGCCAGAGCCGCGCGGAAGAAGTCGGCGGAGTTCGCCGGCGAGGGCGCCGAAGTGCGGCTGCTTCTATTTGACTATAACGGCTATCTGCTTGCCGATGTGGGGTAACATCAGTGGCTGATTCGGTTGTGAAATGGAATCCTCCCGTTATTGCGGTGATCGGAATGGGAACGGGCCTGGAGAATCTCGGCCCGAAAGCAATGGAATGGATTGCCGCCGCGGAGGTGCTGGTCGGAGGAAAACGACACCTCGATCTCTTTCCTGGGCATCCCGGAGAAAAGATCCCTCTTGCATCGCCGCTCTCCGAGCAACTGGAAAAAATCGGCGAGCTGGCCATGCAGAAACGGACCGCGATCCTCGCTTCCGGCGACCCGCTCTTTTTTGGTATCGGCAGAAAACTCTGCGCAACGTTTGGCGCGGAACGGCTGGTCGTTTTCCCGAACGTAACGAGCGTGCAGCATCTGTGCGCCAGGATGTGTATCCCGTGGGACGGTATCGAAACCGTCAGCCTGCATGGGCGGCATGACCCGCGACGAATTGAAGGGATGTTTGCCTGCGTCGATTCCGGTCGGACGATCGCGGTTTTGACAGACCCCGACCACACTCCGCAATGGATTGCAGAGGAACTGATCCGATCGGGAAGGTCCGGTTGCGGTATGATAGTGGGGGAGGACCTTGGATCGGCTAAAGAGAAGGTCCGATCGTTTTCTCCCGTCCATGCTGCGAAAGAGAGTTTTTCATCGCTCAATGTCGTCCTGATCCGGCCGTCCGAACGTACAAAAGAGACTGACGCAGAAAATGCCCCTGTATTCGGATTTCCCGAAGAGGCTTTCGAACGCGAAGCTGGAATGATCACCAAAATGGAAGTGCGGGCAGTTGCGTTGGCTTCCCTGCAGCTTGGCCCCGGAATGACTCTGTGGGATTTGGGGGCAGGTACCGGATCCGTTTCGATCGAGGCGGCCAGGATTGCCCCGCTGAGGATCTTTGCAGTTGAAAAAAATGAAGCGCGGTACTCCCAGATGCTGCGCAACCTGGAAAACTTCGGTGTGTCGGGAATTGAGGCTGTTTGCGGGTCTGCTTCGGATTCGATCGCGAATTTCTCCGCTCCCGACAGGGTATTCATCGGCGGAAGCGGCGACGACCTGGAGGCCATCCTGGAGACCGTTGCGGACCAGCTGCTCCCGGGGGGCAGGGTGGTTCAAACTATTGTACTACTCCACACGCTGGAGAAAGTCCGGAATTTCTGGGCGGGACGCGGATTCGAACTGTCGATTTCCCAACTTCAGGTGAGCCGTTCGACTCCGACCGGGAAGGATTTGCGCCTGGAAGCGCTCAATCCTGTTTTCGTAGTTTCTGCCTGGCGCGTGTAGAGCACGGCCAGGCAAATAACGTCAGCAGATAAGCTCTCCGAAAACTCCCGCGTATCTGTCGCAGAAGTTTGCCCAGTCGAGCAAATGTTCTTGTGTACCGTAATGTTCCACGGAAAAAGAGGCGATCGTAACGCCCATCTGGCACGCGATATCCCAGGGAAGACCCAGCTTTATCGCTTTCAGTATCCCAGCGCGGAAAGCATCTCCTGCTCCGGTCGGATCCAGGACATTCTTCACGGGGACTGCAGGGATCAGCAGTTTATCGCCCTTGGTGTCGAGAATGGCGCCTTGCGGACCTTTCGTCGTGATCACCACATCGACGGCCCTGTACAAATCGCCCACGTCCCATTTTGTCATCTGAAGGAAAAGTGCGAGTTCGTAGTCGTTTGAGATGAAGCAGAGCGCACCGGCAACCGCTTCACGCAGTTCGCTTCCGTTCCAGATATTGAGGCTCTGTCCCGGATCGAAGAAAAAGGGCACCTTTGCCTGTCTTGCCCTTTCCGCAAAATTCATCATGTCCGTTTTGTTACCCGGCCCGATAAAGACGATGCTGTTTGCGTTGCCGTCCGAGAGTTCAGGAAGGTCGGCTTCGAAAGCCATGGCGCCGGGGTTGAATGCCGTAATCTGGTTGTCGTCGAGGTCGGTCGTTATATAGGCACCCGCCGTAAATACACCCGGAATCCGCTTGATGTATCTCGATGAAAGATTGAGCTTCCCGAGCCAATCCTCATACCTGGAAAAGTCTTCTCCGGAAGTGGCCACGATGAACGGCCTTTCCCCCAGGACCGCAAGGCTGTATGCGATGTTGCCGGCAGTGCCTCCGTATTTTTCGACGAGATTATTTATGTTGAAGCATACATTGAGCAGATGAATCTTATCCGGAAGAATATGATCGGCAAAGTGACCCGGAAAATCCATGATGCGATCATACGCCAGGGACCCTGAGATAAAGATGTTCATGTCTGGACTTCTCCTGTTATGTTTTCTGAACAACTATATTATTCTCTATACTAGAATTTGAAAACCCCGGTAAAGATAAAAAGCAGGATGCGGCGACTATCCCGAAGATGAAGGGAATTTCTACACGGTGAAGAGCGCCTTTGCCCCGACACGCCAGTCCGGTCGGGCTGAAATGCATCTTCCCTTATAGGAATTTAGGTATGAGTCGTTTTGCAGGGCAGCGTGACCCGTTATGGATGGGCAGAAAATCATGGCGGACGGGAAACCGGAGCTTCCAAAACCGGGGTTCCCAAGGCGGATGGGCTGTTGCCCAAAGTATCGCGGCAGCCCCGAATGGCTCGCAGAGCCCAGACTCGTCATTCCGGCCCTTCTCTTCGATCAGGACAAGTTCACATCGGAATCCAGGCCTTTGGGGCAGATTAATAGTGAATTCAAGCCTTTAAAAACCCTGGATCCCGGCTTAAAAGCACTGCCGGGATGACGGGTTGGGAAGCTTGGTCGCAAGATGCCCACTAAAGAAGCTCATCTCCATTTGGGCAACAGCCCCCGGACCTTGGGAACCAGCGAATATTGCACAAAAGGATGAGCGATGAGCCGAGTAGGGTGGGCACGAGGTTTTATCGTGCCCACCGCCCATCCCCTTGGATACGAGCTCCCTGGATGGCTGGTCGGTGGGCACCGCGAAAAGCCGGACCGCGCTCCGCTCCCCCACCCATACCGCTTCCGTTCTCCTTTTAGATGCCAACTCGCCCGGGAATCCGATTGCAGAGTCGCCTAATCGTTTATATCCAGCGGGACCGCCGCATCCGCTGGAATCAGGGTTTCATACGTTCTGCCTTTGACCGCTTCCGCAAATTCCTCTCTTGCCGCCGCGAGCAGCGAAGGATTGGTGAATAGTTCGACACAGGACCCAGCCAGTACTTTTGCGGCCGTGATCATTGATTTTTTCCCGAGCGACGAACCGGCGCAGGATGCAATATGCCTGTTGTGCCACCCGAAGCCGTCCGGGGCCATCGTGACCCAAATCATCCCAAACGGGGCGAACCAGCTGTACTCGGAGTTGTCGGTCAGTATGGTGGCGCTTTCGCGCAGGGGCTGGATAACGGTATCGAGACCCGTCTGCGGGACATTCGTCTCCTTTTGAATTGACTTCGCAAAATCCTGATCTTCGGGGCTGAAATCGGGAGCGCCTATTTGCACGAAGTTGTCGTGGAGAACATTCGACAGCGCCTTGTTCACAATTTTTTCGTGCGAAGCCGTTTTGAATTCCTTCTCCCAGGATGTACCTGTTGCCAGCGCCGCACCTTCGGCGCACCTGTCCACCCGTTCCATTACATCCTTCATGGTAATTGAATCGGTTATCCTTCCAACGGCCCAGACTGTGGCCCGGTCGGGCACAACGCTCGGGTACCGCGGTTTTATATCCGAGAAGGTATAGTTGATCGTATTCGCTGCGCCGGGATTTCCCGGCGGAATGTGTTCCCTCAACATTTCCACCGCATGCCCCATGAGCATGGCGGCATCGAGCGCGCTCCTGCCCATCCAGGGAGAGTTGCCGTGTGAATTGCGTCCGCGGAAATGATATTTGGTATTGAAGTACGCGTTGCAGGTATCGGCATCGGCGATGTTGTGCACCCAGGGGTGCCAGTCGAGTATTGCATCCATTCCGTTGAAGCATCCCTGTCGGGCCATGAAGGGTTTCCCGATGCAGAGTTCTTCGGCCGGAGTGCCGAAAACGCGAATCCTTCCGTGTATAGCTTTTGATGCCAGCCATTCTTTAGCCGCGATGGCAGCCAGGACACTGCCGGTGCCAAGCAGATTGTGTCCGCAGCCATGCCCCGAAGCCGCAATGTTTTCGTTTCCCCCGGCCGCGTTCGGAGAAAGTCCCGGAAGGGCATCGTATTCGCAGCTGAACCCGATCGCAGGACCCCCTTTGCCCCATTCGGCAATAAAAGCGGTCGGCATGCCGGCAACACCCGTTCGAACTTCGAATCCATGATCCTTTAACACATTGACGAGAAGCTCGGCCGACTTGAATTCCCAGCACCCCAGTTCCGCGTAACTCCAGATTATCCCTGCATGATCGAAAAATTCGTCGCTATGCTCGTCCACCCAGG